>DATBSF010000151.1:0-2722 GCA_036559905.1 Thermoanaerobaculia bacterium
ATCGTGCGCTCGTCCTCGAGGCGATTCTCGCGCCACGCGTACGCGTAGATCACATCGTCGTTGCCGCCCGAGACGTAAACGCTTTTTCCATCGGGCGAAAACGCGATGCCGAGGAACGTCGCAGGCTTCTCGATGGTCTGCGTGATGGCGCCGCTGTCGATGTCGACAACCTGCACGCCCTGCGTTTTCCATCCGCTGAGAGTCACAATGACGTGCTTGCCATCGGGAGCCGCCGCCATCGCCAGCGGAAAGTTGCCGACAGCGATCGCGCGACCCGCCGGATCGAGTCGTGCGCCGGTCGGAAGTTGAACGGCCGCGACGCTGACCGCGATCAGCAGATTAGAGACGAGCCAAAACTGAGTTTGCCGCTTCGTGTTGGTCACGGCAGGCAATTCTGCGTCACCATCTCGCCAAATGAAAAACTTCTTTGGGCCGAAATCGCCAAAGATTCTCGTCGCATTGCTGGTCGCCGTGTTTGCAATTTGTGCGGTGGGCGACGAAGTCTCTGACTCGCGCAAATTGCAGCAGGAAGCGATCGCGGCATTCAAGGCGAAGGATTTTTCCGTGTTCCTCGAGAAGATTCACGCCGCCGCTGCGCTGCGACCGCAGCATCCGTCGATGCAGTATCAGTTGGCGACTGCGTACGCGCTGAATGGCCGGACGGACGAGGCGCTCGATGTGCTCGAGCGCGTGGCGCGAATGGGCTTCGTTTATCCGGCCGCGAAAGATGAGAATCTGTCGTCGCATCGAATGCGCAGCCGACCGGCAATCCGGTTCTGGCATTCACGCTCGAGCAGAGCGGCCTCATTCCGGAGGGACTCGCCGCGCGACGCTGTTCGCTGGCACCAGTCCTGAGCGCAGCGAAGGACCCCCTGCGCAAGCGCGCGGCGGATCCTTCACCTTCGGCTCAGGATTAGCGGCCTTCGGCATGAAGGTCGATGGGCAGCGGCATGTTCTCTGGGTTGCCGCTGATGAGATTCCGCCTAACAAAGCGGCCGTGCCGAAGCTCGATCTGAAAACAGGCCGGACGCTCGCGACGTATCAGCCGTCGGATAGCGACAAACATCTCTTCGGCGATCTCGCGGTCGCTCCAAACGACGATGTGTTCGTCAGCGACAGGGCGCGATCTCCACCCCCTCCCGGTCGCCGCCAACGCCTCGCTCCTCGGCATCGATGGCCTCTATCTTCTCAACCGGCGTACGCTGATCGGCGTGCAGAACGGCACGAATCCGAATCGCATCGTCCGCATGGATCTGAGCAGCGACGGTCATCGCATTACGGAGGTGACGACGCTGGCCGCGAACTCGCCTCTGATGTCCTGGGATCTCTTCGACGATTCCCTCCAACCCAACAAGGACGCACACTTTGAGAATCTGCGTGTCCTCAAGATCAGAGTAAAGTAGGCGGTCCATGCAAGCGATCCTCGCAGCAGCGGTCTTCGTTTTCTGCGGTGGCAGCGAAATCAAGAACTGTTCGGCCGCGACGCGCGACGGGTTCGCGCGCTGGGCTGCCACCGAGCATGGCCGCGCGATCATCGCGCGTTTCGACGGGCAGATTGTGGTGACCGAGGATTCGAACGAGGGTGGAGCCGGAAGGGCGCCGGAGCCGGGCATCGCGACGCTCTCCTCGATCGGAACGCGAACTTACTCCGTGATCCTCAATCCGAATTTCGTGCTGCCGGAAGGGATGGTTCCCATGCCCAACCAACCGGCGACGCCGGCCGACATGATGGCGGCGGCGTGGGCGGGTGAGATGCTGCACGTCGATTTCTACGCGCGCGGAATCAGCCTGCCGCATCATCAGCGTGACGATTTTCAGTCGGAGTGGCAGGCCGTGGCCGCCGAGCTCGGATTTCCCGCGTTGAGGCACAATGACGAGGATGAGCGCACGTACCGGCGTCGTCGCGCGATCGTCCGCATTATCACTACACATTAGTGTATTGATTTTCGCCGCGTGCGCGGCGATCCCGAAGGAAAGCGTTGCGCCGATGCGCGGGCGGCTCGAGCTGGAAGTCGAGCCCAATCCGATCGTTGCCATGCCGGTCGGCGGCAACTGGTACGAGCTCAATTTCGACATCATCATGCGCGAGGCCGGCGGCGTCGACGTGCGCATCGAAGACTTCACGGTCGAAGCGCTTGCGCTCAAGGCGATCCCGGTCCGCAGTCAGACGTTTCCCGCGAAGTTCATCACCGATCGCGGCTATCCTGCCGACATTCGATCGGGAAAATATCTCCGCTTCGCGTTCACGCGGCGCTGGCCGCTGCCGACCGAGCTGCTGCTTACCGGCGCGGCCGCGCGCATCACCGCGCGCACGATCGATGCGAATGGCGCGCGCGGCGAGACCACCATACGGGTGGGTGTGAGGGTGGGGCAGTAGTGCGCGCGATTCTCTCTCTCTGCGTTCTCTGTGTCCTCTGTGGTGAACCGTTTTTCACCACAGAGAACACAGAGGTCACGGAGTTACCGAAGGGTGTCGCGCAATTCCAGATGGATCCGGAGACAAAACCGCGCATCGCGATGATCGTCGTCATCAGTTGCGTCGCGTTCGTCGTGGCCCTGCTGATCTCGCTCGCGATGCGCGCGGTCGATTGCCTCATCCCTGCCGGCGTCGCCGCCGCATTCCTCGGCCCGATCGTCGCGTTGTTGATCGCCGCACGCCGGATGGCGCATATCCTCACCGGCTTCGCCGAGGGTCCGTTCTTCTTCGCGGATTTCGCGCTCG
>DATBSF010000152.1:0-6415 GCA_036559905.1 Thermoanaerobaculia bacterium
CAGATGCGGATTGCGCGCGAGCAGCGCGCGAAACGCTGGGACCGCTTCGTCATCACGGCGCTGATCGGCAAGATGAAACGCGGCTTTGATCTCCGGAAGATGGCCGATTTCGTCGCGCGGATCGGGAAGCGGACCGCTGCGATTGCGCGGCGTCCCGACATACCCGAGTGCCGCGAGCTTCTTCGCCTCCTCGGGATCGATCGGCTGCATCGGGTTAATTGTCGACGGTATTGCGTGCAGTTTTTCGCGCAGCGAGGCTGCTGTGCGCCGATCGGTCGCCGACAAATCTTTTTTCTCGGCCGGATCGTCGATCAGATCGAAGAGCTCGGAGCGCGTCCCTTCGATGTACTGTTCGCGATCCTGGATGAGCGACCGCAGCTCGCTCCATCCGAGGTGGATGCGGGGGTAAAGAGTCTCGGAGTAGATCGGCTTCGACGAATCTTTGAGCAGCGATCGATCCGATTTTGCAACGCCGAGGAGATTCAGCACGGTTGGAAAAACGTCGGCCAGCTGCACTGGCCGCGAAATCGCTTGCCCCATCTGGGCAGACTGCGGAAGTTTAATGAACAGCGGGACCTGCAGCGATTCGCGATAGAGCAGGATTCCATGCTGATCCTCACCATGATCCATGAGCCCTTCGCCGTGATCGGACAAAAAGATGATCAGCGAGCGATGGTAAACGCCGAGGGCCTTCAGTTTGTCGATGAGCGCACCCACGATGGCGTCGGATTTCGCGATCTCGCCGTCGTACGAAGGCTCGTAAGGCGCATGCGGCTCGTAAATGTGAAAAAAGAAAAAGAACGGCACCCACTGGCGCGACGCGTCTCCCGCGGTTTTCTCGATCCACGCGTTCGCGACCTTGACTGTCTCCGTTCCGGGGCGTTGATGCTCGCTGATCGCGCCGGCGGCGGCGACGGGAATCGCGTCGTCGTAGAAATCGAATCCATTCTTGATTCCGGTCTCCCCGCGCAGCACGTACGAAGACACTGCCGCGCCGGTCTTGTAACCGCGATCGTGCAGGACCTGCGCAAGGGTCGGCGATTTTCCAAGGAAGCGATAACCGATGTTGTTGCGTACGCCGTGCTCCGTGGGCAACAACCCCGTGAAAATCGAGAGATGCGACGGCAGCGTCATCGGACAGTTGCTATACGCGCGCTCGAAGAGAATCGAATCGCTGCGAAGCGCATCGATGTTCGGCGTCTGCACCCCGCGGTAGCCGTAAGCCGGAAGATGATCGGAGCGGAGCGTGTCGACGGAGATCAGGATGACGGGCGCATTCTGAAAGGAGCTCTCGCGACTACAGGCAGCGAGAAAGATCAGGAACAAGGCGATTTTTCGCACTACTCGGTATTATCGCGTGGGCCTTTGGAGTGCGGCGGCTTGCCGCCGCTTTTATCGCTGCGCGCTTGCCCGCGGCGGCCGGCAGCAAGCTGCCGGCCCGAGGGCGGCGCCAAGGCGCCGCACTCCAAAACCGGGCTGCTGTAGAGTTCGTGCATGCTTCCTGACAAAACGTTCGACGGCCGCACCGGCGTGATCACCGGAGGCGCGACCGGCATCGGCTTCGCCATCGCCAAAGAGCTCTCGCGCCTCGGCGCGCGCGTGATCATCGCGAGCCGTAAAGAAGAAAACCTGAAAAAAGCGGTCGCGGAGCTCGGCGAGAGGGCGCAGTACCACGTGCTCGATGTTCGCGACGCCGAGGCTGTCGAGGCGATGGCTGCGAAACTCGGCGCGGTCGATTTTCTCGTCAACAACGCCGCTGGAAACTTCATTGTGCCGGCGGATCAGCTCACCACCAACGGATGGAACTCGGTGATCGGCATCGTGCTCAACGGAACGTTCTACTGCACGAGCGCGCTCGGCAAGCGGATGATCGAGTCGAAGCGCGGCGGCACGATTCTCAACGTCATCGCAAACTACGCGTGGACCGGCGCACCGGGCGTCGTCCACTCCGCCAGCGCGAAAGCTGGCGTGCTCGCGATGACGCAGACCCTGGCGGTCGAATGGGCACGACACAAAATCCGCGTCAACGCCATTGCGCCCGGACCGGTGCACACGGAGGGCGCCTCGGCGCGGCTCTTTCCCGATCCATCGATCGAGGAAGGCATCAAGCGCACGATTCCCCTGCGCCGGTTCGCGACGCTCGACGAAATAGCGAACGCCGCTTCGTACCTGCTCTCCGATTACGCGAGCTACGTCACGGGCGAGGCGTTCGTGATCGACGGCGGCCAGTGGCTGAGCGGCGCCGATTACTGGGGCCGCATCAAGGCGATGGCGCCGCGCTCCTGAGGTAGTCGGCCGCGACGCGGGCCATCGCGCGAATGCCGAGTCCGAGTCCGCTCTCGTCGACGTAGAAGAGTGGCGAATGATTCGATGCCGCCTGCTCCGCCGTCTGATTCTTCGGACGCGTGCCGAGGAAGAAAAAGAGTCCGGGAACTTTCTGCTGATAGAACGAGAAGTCTTCCGCGCCTAACGTCGCATTCATCACGATGACGTCGCTGCTCACTTTGCGCAGCGTCGGCGCCATCTTCTCAGTCAGCGCCGGATCGTTGTACGTGACCGGATAGCCGGTCTCGATCGTGACATCCACCTTCGCTCCCCCGCTGGTCGCAATGGCCTCTGCTGTCCGCTTGATGCGCTGATGAATGTCGCTGCGCATCGCTTCGTCGAGGGATCGGATCGTCCCAATCATCTCGACGTCGTCGGGAATGATGTTGTTGCGTACGCCGCCGTGAATCGCGCCGACCGTGACGACCGCCGGCGCGAGCGAGACATCGAGCTGACGGCTGGGAATCGTCTGCAGCGCCAGCACGATCTGCGACGCGACCACGATCGGATCGACGCCCAGCCACGGGTACGCGCCGTGCGTCTGCTTGCCGTGGACCTTGATGCGGAACGAATCGACGGCCGCCATTTCCGCGCCGGGCCGGTACGAGATCTGCCCAACCGCAATTCGCGACGTGACATGCAATCCGAAGACGGCGTCGACTTTCGGATTGTCGAGCGCGCCTTCTTTGACCATCAGCGCTGCGCCGCCTTCTTCATCTTGCGGCGCGCCCTCTTCGGCCGGTTGAAACAGAAACACGACAGTTCCCGGCAGATCGCTGCGAACCGACGACAAGACCTCCGCCACGCCTAACAGGATCGCGACGTGCGCGTCGTGCCCGCACGCGTGCATGACGCCGACTTCCTGCCCGTTGTAGGTCGAGCGAACTGTCGATTTGAACGGCAGGTCGACTTGCTCCGTGACGGGCAGCGCGTCCATGTCGGCGCGAAGCCCGACCACACGTCCCGGTTTTCCACCGCGTAGAACGCCGACCACGCCGGTGTGCGCGATCGGAGTGCGCACTTCGATGCCGAGCTGTTTCAGACGATCGGCAATCAGCTTCGAAGTTCGAAACTCGCGATTGCCGAGCTCAGGATGCTGATGGATGTCGCGGCGGTATTCGATGACTTCCGGCTCGACGGTTTTTGCCGCGTCGTCGATGCGCTGATCCAGAGTCGCTGCCATTGCGATCGCCATGAGCACGCTATGGGAGTCTATCAGTGGTTCGAAGTGTCAGCGCCCTTCGCGGCGAGCAGATCGACGGGCGCGTAATCGTCCGTGAGAAGCGGGACATCACGCGCGACAGCGCCCGGCGGCCGCAGTGCAGCGATGTACGCTGAAAGATTAGGCAAGCGTGACATGGCGGAATTCTTCGCACGCTGCGCGATCGCTTCTTGCGATGTGATGAGCGCTACTTTGCTCGCGAGGATCTCCCCGTTGGAGACGAGCACTGACGGGAAGACACTCATGGCGGTCTTTTCCAAAGCAAGCAACAGCATCGATCGAGCAAACGTGCAATGGAAGTGCAAAACCCCGCCATCGGTGAGGTGGGCCGCCACTTCCTCGAAGTATTCCCGCGTCACCAGATGCGGCGGAATCGTGTCGCCATACCGATTCGACGTATACGCATCCATGATGATGAGGTCCCAACGCTCGCGGGACCCTTTCAGGAACGCGCGTGCGTCGGCAAGGTGAAGGTGCAGACGTTCGTTTGCCTGCACGCGAAAAAATCGTTTCGCAAGATCGATCACCAGCGGATCGATCTCCACGACATCGACGGTGACATCGGGATAGGCGTGCGTGAATTGCTTGACCGCCGTTCCACCACCGAGTCCAATGATCAGCACGCGCCGAATGGTTGGCCGGATGAGCGGGGCAAGATGAAACGCGTCGGTGTAGGGGCTGCCGGGGCCGAAGGAATCACCGATGATCATCCGCGATTGCACTCCAACGTCAAATACCAGCTCGCGCACGTATCCAGGCTTCTCGCGCACGACAACGTGGTGATACGGGCTGTCGCCGGCGTAGAGAACGCGCCAGCCGACAGCCGAGCCGAACGACGGATCGATGCGGCTGGAGCTCACGACCGCTGTCGTTGTCAGGATGACCAAGATTGCGCCGGCCAGCGAGAGGATTCCGTAGCGGCGCAGAGAAACGCGTGGATCAGGAGACGCCACGAGCATGATGGCCACCGCCGTCGCAAAAGCAATGATCGAAACGAAAATCACCGTCTCCACGATGCTCGCCAGCCAGTCGATGACGAAGAACGCGGTGATGACGCTGCCAAAGATGCTCCCGATCGTCGAGATCGCTGCGAGGGATCCCGTCGTCGATCCGCTCTCGCTCGTTCTGGGTGCGAAGAGTCGCACCGCGATCGGCGATACCGAAGCGAAGAAGAAGGTCGGAATCGCGAACAGCACGCTCGTGGCGAGGAAGGCATGGATTGCGAAGTAGAGTCCCGACACGGCGATGCGCGGCGACACCAGCGCGTCGAGGTATGGAACGAGAAGCAGCGACGCCGCGGCACTCAGGAACGCGGCGACCAGCGTGGCTGTACGCGGCCAACGATCGCCAGCGCGCCCGCCCACCCAATAGCCGAGGCTCATCGCCGCCAGAAAGACGGCGATGACGGCTGTGGTCTCGCGCAGTGCCGAGCCGAACGTCTTTCCGATCATTCGGAATGCGGAGATCTCGATCGCCATCAGCATCGCGCCGCCGAGGAAAACGGCGACGCGGAGGACAACGCGCTCCAGTGCGGTCATTCTTCAGAGGATACGCGATGCGGCCGTTTGCAGTTGGAATCGCCGGCGCGCTAAAGCTTCCTCAGGTCCACCCGACGATTTTTCGCGCGGCCATCCTCGGTGGTGTTGTCGGCCACCGGCTTCGCGTCGCCGAAGCCTTTCGCCGATAAACGCGACCCTTCGATCCCGTGCGATACCAGCCAGCCCTGGACCGCTTCAGCCCGCGACTGCGAAAGCTTCACGTTCGGATCTTTGCCGCCGACATTGTCCGTGTGTCCCTCGACCTGGAGTTTCCACGACGGATTGTTCTTCAGCAGCTTGGCCATTTCCGTCAAACATTTTTCAGATGCCGGCTGGATGGTCGCTTTGCCGGTGTCGAAGAGAACTCCGTAAATCGAGCAATAGCCGCTCCTGGCAATCTCCGCTTCCATCGATTCCGCCGAGGCGGTCATCTCCTGCTCCATCTCCTTGGAGCGCACGACAGTTTGCGTGTAGGTCTGGCCGCCGTTGGGCTGCGTCTGCACATCGATCCACACGCCGCCTTTGCGGGCGGAGTAGGCCGGCGACTCGTTCATACCTGGACCGGAGTAGACCTTCGTGAAACCAGCGGCCTTCAGGGCATTTTCGGCATTGCGCACGATGCTGAGGAACGAAACGTTATCGCCGCAGTGATAAATGATCGTCTCGACTTCGCCTTCGACCGCCTGCATCTGTTCGGATGCGCCTGCGTGGATATCGGCACGATCGAAATCCTTTTTGTCGCAGGATTCGATGCGACAACTCTTCATTCGCGAGAGGACCGCCGAATCCCTGCATCCTTCGGCGTCTTCTTCCTGCGCCAGGATCGGACACACGCACAACACCAGTGCCGCAACCAGTAATAGTCTTTTCATAGGGGTGGAGTGTATCAGCGCTTCGGAATCGCCCCGCGCAGCGCTTCAGCCTTTTCGACCAATTCGCCGAACCACTCCGCGAAGTGCGGCTCGTTCTTTTCTTCGGCCAGCGCCTTCGTCCGGGTCGCCATCTCCAGGAATTGCTCGACGAATCCGCGCAGATCGTCAGCGACACCGAGAAGCATCAAGGTCGTCGACTGATCCTCGATGGCTTTGAAGGCGTGGAGCGCCTGTGCGTACTCGTTGCTGAAGTATTCGAAATTCTGCCGGGCTTCATCGGAGCGTTCGTCGGTCATTGCGGTTGAGCCAGCGCGTGGAGGTCGGCGATGTTCCGCACGACTCCAGAGCGAACAACGTACCGGATTTTACGAAAGTTGGCGACATCGAGCGATGGATCGCCGCCGACAACGACGAGATCGGCATCCTTCCCCTTCTCGATCGTCCCTACCTCTTTGTCC
>DATBSF010000153.1:0-6213 GCA_036559905.1 Thermoanaerobaculia bacterium
ATACGCGAAGAATGGTGAAAATATCGACCCACGAAACGTGATTGCTGATGATCAGATATCGCCCCTCGGGCGGCATCGCTTCGGGGAAGCCGGCGACATCCCAATGCGTCGGGAGCATCCAGTCGAAGATGCGCGTGTTCATCGCGACCCACCGCTCGGCAATCGCGCTCGATAGAAGAATGATGCGTGTCCGCAGACGCGATCGGGGAGCGGTCATTTGCACTGCGAACTTTGCGATCCCGACCATGACGACCGGAATTCCGAATACCAGCAGGTTGAGGAACAGAAGAAGGAGCGTTGCGAAGGCGCGCAGCATTCAGGCGCGGGCGAGGCGGAATGCCCGATAGCCGCCGACGGCGGTCAGGGCGCCGAGGAGGACGAAGGTGGAGGAGCGCCAGTCGAGGGCGCGCCATCCACCGAAATCGAGGGCGGTTGCGGTCGCCGCGAAGACCGTTGCCGCCAGCAGAATGACCAGCAATTCACGCAAATAATCTGCCCGCCGGCCTGACGGAATGATCCTCGCAAGTGCGAAGACAGCGAGCGCCGAAAGCAACCAGGAGGCAGCGCCCATGCGAGCGGGAGGTTAGCATGGAAATCGCATCAGCCCGGCAGAAGGAGACCGCCGATGATTTTGGAGTCCAACCGACAGAAGTCGCACAAAATCCTCGCGATTGAAGACGATCCCGAAGTCCTTTCTCTCTACAAGGCGTTTCTTCAGAAGCGCGGCTACGAAGTGCTCTCCGCGACCGGAGCCGTGGAAGGAATCAGCCTCCTCCAGAGTCATCCCGATACCCGGCTGATCCTGCTCGATCTCAATCTACCCGGCATGTCGGGCGAAGAATGGATCGCGTGGTACCAGGCGCAGGGAAAGCAGACGCCGGTCGTCGTTGCGTCAGGAAAGGGCGACATCCTGACGATCACCAAGGGCAACAACATGACCGCGGCGCTGACCAAGCCGTTTCACATGGAAGAGCTGCAGGAGTTGATCGAGGTGCTGCTCGCCGACGACTGGCACGATCAAGTCAGCGTCGACAAGAAAACGCATTGAGAGGTTAGGACGTTGGGATGTTGGGAAGTTGGGATGTTGGCTGGGCGGGACATCCCATCATCCCAACGTCCTAACCTCCCAACCCCTCAGCCGTCACTCCCGATCGCTTCCACGGGGCAGTTGTCCATCGCATCCTTACACAGCGTCTCTTCTTCCGAACTCTCGGGCTGCTTGAACACGTAAGAGAAGCCCGCCTCGTCGTTGCGGATGAAATTTGCAGGCGCGGTCTCACGACAGAGGTCGCAGTCGATACATTGAGAATCGACGTAGTATCGTCCTGCTACCTGGCCCGGAACTTTATCGTTGGGATCAGCCACGGTCGTGGCCTGCTCAACTGGAGGTTGTATGAAAAGATTTCTCTCGCTTCTCCTGCTCGCCGCACCGATGGCGGCGCAAACCGTGACGCAGCCGCCTCGCGAAATCGCGACAGCGGAGACAATCAGCGTCACCGGCACAGGAAAAACAACGCTGGTGCCTGATCGTTTCAGTTTCACCGCCGGCGTGCAAACGACGGCGCCGACCGTGGAGGAGGCCGTCAATCAAAACAACGCCAAGATCGCGAGCGTGATCGCGGCGCTGAAAAAGGCGGGAGCAACCGATCAGGAGATCCGCACAACAAACTTCTCGATCTTTCCGCAGCAGGTGTACGAACAGGGACAGGCGCCGCGCGTGGTCGGATATCAGGCGTCGAACCAGGTTCTGGTAACGAAGAAGGACATCGCGATGGCGGGACGACTGCTGCAGGTCGCGCTCAACGCGGGCGTGAACGAAACGTCGGGCCTCAACTTCGAAGTCTCCGATCCGGCGCGCGGCCGCGATCAGGGTCTGAAGGCCGCATTCGATGACGCGCGCGCGAAGGCGACTCTGCTCGCGCAAGCTGCGGGACGCACCCTCGGCCGCGCCATGATGATCACGGAGGGGAGCGATGCGACGCCGCCGCCACGTCCGATGCCGATGGGTGTGATGGCAGCGAAGGGGCAAGCGATCAGTCAGGTTCCTGTGGAGGGCGGCACGCGCGAGCTCGCTTACACGATTTCGGTCGTGTTCGAAATGCGGTAACTCTCTCATTTTTCAATGCGTTTCAGGCATCTCTGTTGCAGTAAATAACTGTGGCCGCGCGAGCGGCCGCAACATTAATAATGGAGGTGTTGCACATGGACCGAGAGAAAGAGCCGAACCGCGATTCTGAAAGCAGTTGGGACAACGAACCGAGCCGCAGCCAGCCGGGAGATTTGCAGGGTGACAAGGGCCGTTCGAGCAACATCGAAAGAGAAAGCGAAAGCGATCTCGACGACACCGAGCGCAGCAGCGTGAATCGCGGTGAAATGGAACACTGACTTCGTTCTTTAGCAGTCATCTCTAGCACGGCGCGAGTAACATCGCGCCGTGCGCGTTTTTGATGTGCATCTGCACGTGCAACCGTGGTCGATGGTGCGGCCCGATGCACTGTCGATGATCGACGATCCCTCCCACGCCGGCGCGAAAGAAATCCTGTCCAGCCCCGAGAATTTGCTACGCTTCCTCGACGACAACGAAGTCGATCGCGTCTGCTGCATCAACTACGTCGCGCCGGATGTCATGGGGTTCACCCGCGAAGTCAACGACTGGATCGCCGACTTCACGCGCGATCATCGCGATCGGCTCCTGCCGGTCGGTTCGGTGCATCCACGTCATGAGCGCGATGTGCGCGGAGAGATCCAGAGAGTGTTGGACCACGGCGTTCGCATGATCAAGATCCACCCGCCGCATCAGGAGTTTTCGCCGAATGCCTATCGATTTGACCTGCCGCAGCTCGCGGAGCTGTATCAGGAGTGCAATGTTCGGCAGGTGCCGATCATGTTTCACACCGGCACCTCGATTTTTCCGCGCGCGCGCAACGTGTACGCCGATCCGATGCCCATCGACGACGTGGCCGTCGACTTCCCGCGAATTCCAATCATCCTCGCGCATGCCGGACGTCCGCTTTACGGCGAAGAGGCGTTTTTTCTGGCGCGCCGACATCCGAACGTCCACCTCGACCTCTCCGGCATTCCGCCGAAGTTGCTGCCGCGATACGTCCCGCGTCTCGCCGAGATTCCCGACAAGATCCTGTGGGGAACGGATTGGCCTGCGCCCGGCGTGACTTCGCTAAAAAAGAACGTCGCAGACTTCCGCTCGCTGGGCTACGGCGAAGCGATCGAGAAGAAAGTGCTTTGGGAAAACGCGGCGGCGATTTTCAGCGATTGAGCAGGGCAGAGACGTCGACGCCAACGCGCTCGAGCGCTTCGAACGACCCGACATCCGACCAGCCGAAATCGCCGCGCACTGCAGCCACGCGCGGCGCCTTCTCCATCAGCGCGTAATCGATCGAGATCGACGGCATCTGATCGTAATTCTCGCGCGTCGCCGATGCGATCTCCGGTGCCGCCTGCTGCATTGCGCTGCGAAAGACGCTCGCGCGCCAGACGAAGATGCCCGCGTTCCACGCGTAGTTTCCGGCGCGCAGAAATGCTTCCGCTTTCTCGCGCGAAGGTTTTTCCAGGAAGCGCTCGACGGCGATGACGCCCGGCTCCAGCTCGCGGCCGAGCTGCAGATATCCGTAGCCGGTATTCGGCTCTGTCGGCTCGATGCCCACCGTGACGAGGTAATCGTGCGATTCAGCGAACTCGAACGCGCGATCGAGCACGCGCGCGAATTCTTTTTCGTCGCCGATGAAATGATCAGACGGCAGCACGGCAATCACGACATCGCCTTCGCGGCTCTCGATCTCGCGGCAGCAGAGAGCGATCGCCGCCGCGTTGTTGCGGCGTGACGGCTCAGTCAATATGTTGACCTGTCCGAGCTGCTGGGCGCACTTCTCGGCGTATTGCTCGTGCGTCGAGATGTACGTCGAGGCGACGCGCGGCAGGATCCGGGCGTAGGTTTTCTGCAGCAGCGATCGCCCGTCGAAGATTGGAAGAAACTGTTTTGGATTTTCGTCGGAGCTGAGCGGCCGGAGGCGCGTGCCCGCTCCTCCCGCCAGGATCAGCGCGACGCGTTTCAAGAACCGGCCCCGGCCGCCGCGAGCGCCTCTTCCGTCTTCGCCTCGGCGGGCGCGCCGCCCTTCCGCCCGACGACGATCAGACTCAATCCTGTCGGCGGCCGCTCGCCCTCCAGCACGCGGAACAGCGGCACCAGCCGATCGAAAAAGCGCGACTGCGCGAGCGGCAGTCCCTGCCGGTTGAAAACGCGCGAGTTCAACCACCACGCGAAACGCGCGATCTGATTCTGGTACGAGACGGCTTCCAGGTCGAATCCCGCCTCGCGCAATTTCGTAATCAATTCCTCTTTTTCGTAACGCCGCTGATGTCCGACGCCGCGATCGAGCGAACCGAAAAGACCTTTCCCCGCCGGAACGAAAATCACCACCCGCCCGCCCGGCTGCAGAAGCTGATGCGCACGACGGAGCGCGCCGGAATCGTCAGCAGTGTGTTCGAGCACATTGATCGCGAGCACCGTATCGAATGCGTATCGCGACAGGTCGAGACCCTCATCGTTATCGAGATCGAGCCGCTCGACGATGATGCCTGGACGCCGGCGAAACGCATTGCGTAGGCGATCGATGTACGGCGTTTCCTTGTCGGTCGCGACGATCAGCTCGCGGCCGTAGAGAAATCGCGTCATGGTTCCCGATCCGGCGCCGACTTCCAGCACTCGCTGACCGACGAACGGCTTCACGCGATCCCAGATCCACCGGTTGTAGCGCTTGAGCCGGTCGAGGCGTCGAATCGTCTTGTATGTCGACGGTTCGTTGGCCGGGTCATCGAGCAGACCGAACTTCAGAATCGTCCAGATGGCGCTGAAGCCATCCTTCCAGTTGATTTTTTTGCCTTCCCAGTAGTCGCGGCCGTAGTACGAAATCGGCACTTCGAAGATGCGATAACCGCGCTTTGCCAGCTTGGCGACCACTTCGGGCTCGATGCCGAATCGGTCCGATTTCAGATTGATCGATTGAATGACTTCGCGCCGGAAGACTTTGTAGCAAGTCTCCATATCGGTCAGATCGAGGTTGGTCGTGATGTTGGAAAGAAACGTGAGAAAGGTGTTGCCGAGGCGGTGCCAGTAGAGCATGACGCGTCGGGGATGGCCTTCGAAACGCGATCCGAAAACGGCGTCGGCGTGGCCGTCGAGGATCGGCTGAATCAGCTTCGGATACTCGTCGGGGTCGTATTCGAGGTCGGCGTCCTGGATGAGCACGATGTCGCCTCGCGCTTCCTGGATGCCGCGGCGGATGGCCGCCCCCTTGCCCTGGTTGACCGACTGCAGGATGTGGCGGATCTCGGGCCACTGCTGGGCGAGCGCCGCGACGATGTCTTTCGACCCGTCGGTCGACTTGTCATCGATGACAATGATCTCCTTGTCGACCGGCACCTGCTTGACGCGGCGCAGCAGTTCGGCGACTGTGGCGCGTTCGTTGTAGCAGGGGATGACGACCGACAATGTCGGCGCCTTTGCTTCAGCCATTCCATGAATTGTAAAAGGATGTCCGCAAAAGATGAATGATTCCGGTCACACGACCAACGAGACGCTCCGAAAGTCGATCCATATCGCGATCGGTTTCCTCGCGATTACGCTGAGGTACGTCCCGTGGAGAATCGCGGCCGCGATCGCTGCCGTGGCGGCGATCGGCAACTGGCTGCTGCTGCATCGGCTGGTCGGAAAAGGCGTCGCGCGGCATGCACGCGGCTACGACGCCGGAATCGTTCTCTATCCGATCGCGGTCTGCGCGCTCATCCTCACATTCAACTGGCACATCGAGCTGGCGGCGGTCGCGTGGGTGATCCTGGCGTTCGGCGATGGATTCGCCACGCTGATCGGCCGCGCGGTTCCGATCGCGCCGCTGCCATGGAATCGAATCAAGAGCTGGGGCGGCTTCCTCGCGTTCCTCATCGCGGCCGGCATCGCCGGCTTCGGAATCGCGAAGTTCTTCGGCGGGCCATCGATCGCCATGGTGGGCGCCGCGGTGATCGTGGCCGCGATCGTCGAGTCGCTGCCGCTGGGCATCGACGACAACATCAGCGTTCCCGCCGCGGCCGCCGTGACGCTGGCCGTTCTTTCGATTCAGCCGATGGTCGGCGAGATCATTCATCCGCCGATTCCGTGGCCATGGATGGTCCTCAACACCATCCTCGCCATCCTCGGCTACG
>DATBSF010000154.1:0-5690 GCA_036559905.1 Thermoanaerobaculia bacterium
GGTGCTAACATCGGAGACTCGATGATCGATTTGAGCAAGCTCGCAGAGCCGGGATCCATCGAAGAGACGCTCCTCGAAAAGATCGATCTCAAACGCCTCCCCCGCCACGTCGCGGTGATCATGGACGGCAACGGCCGCTGGGCCCGCGCGCGCAATCTTCCGCGCGTCGAGGGGCATCGCGCGGGCATCGCGTCGGTGCGCGAGATCGTGGAAACAGGCGCACGCCTCGAGCTCGGCGTCATGACGCTTTATGCGTTCTCGGTCGAGAACTGGAAGCGTCCGCGATATGAAGTCGCGACGCTGATGATGCTGCTCAAGGAGTACCTCCGCAAAGAGCTGCAGACGCTGCAGGACAACAACATCCGCTTCGTTCCGATCGGGCGCATCGAAGGGCTCGATCCCTCGGTGCAGCGCGAGCTGCGTTACGCGGAGACCGAGACCGCCAAGAACACCGGGCTGCGGTTTCAGATCGCGCTCAATTACGGCGGGCGCGCGGAAATTGTCGACACCTGCAACCGCATCATGGCGCTTCTGCGCGAGCGCGAGATGAGCGATGCCGTCATCGACGAGCAGTTCTTCGGCGATCATCTGTACACCGCCAACATCGACGATCCCGATCTGCTGATCCGAACCAGCGGCGAGTTGCGCGTCTCGAATTTCCTGCTGTGGCAGATCGCATACGCCGAGATCCATGTGAACAAAGTCCTGTGGCCGGATTTCCGGCGCCGCCACCTCTTCGAAGCGATCATCGATTTCCAGTCGCGCGAGCGCCGCTACGGCGGAGTGGACGAGTCGGACGCCGAGATGTTCATCGAAGCGGAGCGCGAGAGTTAGGACGCTGGGATGTTAGGCCGTTAGGACGGTGAGATGACTGGCAGGGCGGAGCATCCCAACATCCTAACGTCCCAACATCTCAACTTTTAAACATGAAATACACACGCGAGCTCACCGCCGCGGTGCTCTCGCCAGTTGCCATTTACATCATTGGCTGGTCGCACGGCTACGTGTTCGACGCTGCGATTGCGCTCATCGCCTGCGGCGCGCTGTATGAGTTTCTCAATCTCGGGCGCCGCAAGGGCTACACAGTCCCGACCGTGCTGTGCCTCATCATCAT
This sequence comes from Thermoanaerobaculia bacterium, assembly GCA_036559905.1. Taxonomy (GTDB): domain Bacteria; phylum Acidobacteriota; class Thermoanaerobaculia; order Gp7-AA8; family Gp7-AA8; genus Gp7-AA10. The sequence goes on from DATBSF010000154.1 coordinate 1,115, forward strand.
GCTCTTCATCATGGCGGCCTTCATCCTCGAGCCCATCTCCGTCGAGATGGGAGTCTTTCTGACGCTGCTCATCGTCCCCGCCTCGTTCGTCTTCAGTCCGGGGTCGCTGGACGAAGCATTGCCGTCGAGTGCGATTGCGGTCATGGCGACGCTGTACGTCGGAATGTTAGGCGGATCGCTGATCCGGCTGCGCAACGACTTCGCCGGCCCCGCGAGAATCGGCCCGAAGCTGGTTTTCTTTCTGGTGCTCGTTGTGTGGCTCGGAGACGCCGGCGCGTACTACATCGGCAAGCGATTCGGAAAGCATCTGCTTGCGCCGGCCATCAGTCCCAAAAAAACGATCGAAGGCCTGTGCGGCGGAATCGCAGTGTCGATTCTGACCGCGATCATCATTCACTTCACATTCTTTCAGGCGTTCCCGCTGATCCACGCGGTGATCGCAGGAATCCTCCTATCGGTCGCGGGGGTGATCGGCGATCTCGCGGAATCGATGTGGAAGCGTTCGGCGTCGGTGAAGGATTCGGGGACGCTCTTTCCGGGACACGGCGGGTTTCTCGACCGCTTCGACTCGGTGTTTTTCACGACGCCCATCCTGTACGTTTACTGGGTTCTGATCCAAAACGGCTTCAGCAGCCTTAGGATCATGTCCGCATGAAGCGCGTCGCCATCCTCGGCAGCACCGGCTCGGTCGGGCGCAGCACCCTCGCGGTGGTCGACGCATTTCGCGATCAGCTCACCGTCGCCGGCCTGGCTGCCGGAGCGAACATCGATCTGCTCGCGCAGCAGGTCATTCAATATCGTCCCGAGATCGTTTCGGTTCGCGAGCTGCGCGATGTTGATCGATTGCGAAGTCTGTTGCGCGAACCGATCGATATCGTCCATGGCGCCGCAGGTGCCTGCGCGGTTGCGACTCTCGCCAGCGCGGACGTGGTCATCGCCGCAATTGTCGGCGCGGCCGGCATTCCGCCGGTGCACGCGGCGCTGAAGGCCGGGAAACGCGTCGGCATTGCGAACAAGGAAGTCCTCGTTGCGGCCGGCGACGTCATGACGCGCACGGCGCGCGAGAACGGCGGCGAGATTCTGCCGGTCGATTCGGAACACAACGCGGTGCACCAGGCGCTACGCTGCGGCGAGCACCGCGAAGTGCAGCGCATCATTCTCACCGCGTCCGGCGGACCGTTCCTCAAGCGCGATCTCAACACGTTCGGCGACGTCACCATCGAGGCTGCGCTTGCGCATCCGACCTGGCGGATGGGAAACAAAATCTCGATCGACTCCGCAACGATGATGAACAAGGGTCTCGAGGTCATCGAGGCCCATCATCTCTTCTCGATGCCGTGCGACCGCGTCGACATCCTCATCCATCCGCAGTCGATCGTGCACTCGATGGTCGAATACGTCGACGGCTCGATCATGGCGCAGCTCTCGACTACCGACATGAAGTTCCCGATCCAGTACGCGCTTCTCTATCCCGAGCGTGTGACGGCGCCGTTCGCGCGGCTCGATCTCGCGAAGATCCGCACACTCGATTTTCAACCGGTCGATCCGCATCGCTTTCCGGCCGTCGAGCTGGCATATCGCGCGTGCCGGGCCGGTGGATCGATGCCGGCGGTGCTCAACGCCGCCAACGAGGTCGCAGTCGAGCGGTTTCTGGCCGGCGAACTTTCCTTCACGTCAATCGTAGACATCGTGAGCCGCGTGCTCGAAAAGCACTCCCGCCACGTCAGCGCCATCGGTTCCGTCGACGATGCATTGCACTGGGATGGGTGGGCCAGGAACGAAGCGCGCGGAATTGATGTTGCACTGACCCGCAAGCCATGATCGCCTCCAACATCGCCATCAACTTCTTCGCATTCGTCCTCGTCCTCGGCTTCCTCATTTTCGCCCACGAGGCCGGCCACTTCATCGTCGCTAAGTTGTTCCGCGTGCGCGTGTTGGTGTTCTCGTTCGGATTCGGACAGCGGCTCTTCGGCTTCCGAAAAGGCGACACCGATTACCGCGTTTCGCTGATTCCGCTAGGCGGATATGTGCGGATGGCCGGCGACAACCCGGAAGAGAGTCAACCGGGCGATCCAGCCGAGTTTCTGTCGAAACCGAAGTGGCAGCGCTTCCTGATCCTCTTTGCCGGACCGTTCATGAATCTGCTGATCGCGATCGCGTTCATCGCAGTCATCAGCATGGCGGGAACGGAATCGCTGGTGATCAAGCCAATGATCGGCGAAGTGAGCCCCGGCAAGCCGGCGGCCCGCGCGGGCTTGCAGATCGGCGATCGCATCGTGGCGGTCAACGGCGACCGCATCGACAACTGGGACGATCTCCGGATGGCGATCAGCCTGCACGCCGCGACGCCGCTGCGCGTCGAATACGAGCGCGCGGGCGCGCGTCACACGACGACGATGACTCCCGACCGCGAAAACAGCGAATACGGGCCGGTCGGGCGGGCGGGGATCCGTCCGTGGATCGACGCGCAAGTAGGCCGCGTCCGGCCGAATTCGCCCGCGGAAAAGGCCGGACTGCGAGCCGGAGACACGATCACTGCCGCGAATGGCAAGCCGGTCACGCAGCTGACGCAGCTCGATGAAGTGTTCAATCAGGTCAAAGGCGGGCCGATCGCACTCGATGTGATTCGCGCCGGACAACCGCTGCGGATCGTTCTTCCGGCGGTGAAGTCAGAGGCGCAAGATCCGTATCGCGGTTTCCTGCCGCCGACGGAGATTCACAAGCTCTCGTTGTTTCCGGCGCTACGCGACAGCCTCGAGCAGAACTGGAAGATGCTGAAGTACGCGTTCATCACTCTCGGCCGCCTCGTCCGCGGCGAAGCGAGCGTGAAGGAATTCAGCGGGCCGATCTCGATCGCGCGCATCTCGGGCGAGATGTTCCGGCGCGGGTGGATGGAGGTCGTCGCGCTGATGGCGATGATCTCGCTGCAACTCGGCATCATGAACCTGCTGCCGATTCCGGTGCTCGACGGCGGCCACATCATGATCCTGCTGGTGGAGGGCGTGGTCGGGCACGACCTCTCGATCCGCGTGAAGGAACGCGTGCAACAGGTCGGCTTCGCGCTTCTGGCGGCACTGATGATCGTCGTGCTCTACAACGACGTCATCACGAACGTGCTTCTGCTGAAGAAAGGCTGATCTCCTCCTTCAGTTTTTCCACTTCCTTTTCGACGTGGTCGTAGTCCATCTTGAAATAGGCGTAGAAATCGTCGTCGATTTTCTTGTAGCGGAACGCCGAGGCGGCAATCCATTCCCAGATCCGCGGAAGGCGGCCGTCGACGTCGACGATCCCGTACTCCTGCGCCAGCTCGAATGAGTTGTAGACGCGTCCCGATTTCTTCATCACTTTCGGATCGGCGGCCAGCGCCGCGATGCAGCGCCCGACGAAGTACGGCGTCTCGGATTCCGCGAACTCCGGACGCCGCTTGATCGCATCGCGCCAATTCGACTCCGTGACGTGCAGCGTCTCGAGGACTTGTTCCGATCGCAGAAATCCCGGCGTGATCGCAACGCATGCGATCTTCTTTTTCCGAAGCTCGGTCGCGAAGTCCATCGCAAGCCGGATCGCGTTGATCTTCGTCAGGTCGTAGTACAGATTGCCGCGGTAATAGAAGCCGTCGCCGTCGGTGATCTCGACGATCAGTCCGTTCTTGTTCTCCAGCATCAGCGGCACGGCGTAGTGGATGTTGACGACGTGCGAATAGATCGCGGCCTTCAGAATCTCGAGCCCGACCTCGAGCGAGATGTCCCACGAGCGCTTCCACTGATGCAGCGCGTCGCCGTTGATGTTGTTGATGAGGATGTCGAGACGTCCATGCTCGCGCTTCACACGCTTGAAGAGCTCCTCGACTTCCTCCGGCTTCGTGTGGTCGACGCGAACGGCGATTCCGATTCCGCCGCGCGCGTTGATCATCTCCGCCGTCTCGTCAATCGTCTCCGGACGCTTCTTCGTGACGAGTTTCCCGCGCGCGCTGCGGGCGGTGCAGTACACCGTTGCACCCGCCTCCCCGAGCATGCACGCGATCCCTCGCCCGGCCCCGCGCGCGGATCCTGCGACCACTGCGACCTTGCCTTTGAGTGCTTTCATGACTACAACATGCATCGCAATTCATGACATCATGTGTCATATATGCGAGCCGACCGCTTACTCTCGATCCTTCTGCAACTTCAGCTGCATGGCCGATTGACGAGCCGCGACCTCGCGAAGCGTCTGGAGGTCTCCGAGCGCACCGTTCACCGGGACATGGGCGCCCTGGGATCGGCGGGCGTCCCGGTGGTCGCGGAACGCGGGGTGGGCGGCGGGTGGAGTTTGATGGAAGGCTTTCGGGCGAACCTCACCGGCCTCACCGAGTCCGAGCTTCAGGCAATGCTCGTGACGCGGCCGGAGAAGATGCTTGCGAACCTGAAGCTGGTCCTGCCGAAACTCAATCAACGCAACGCGGAGCTCGCGCGCCAGCGCATCTACATCGACGTCAGCGGATGGAATCGCAGCAGCGAGCAGGTTCCGCATCTCCCGCTGCTTCGGGACGCAGTCTGGCGCGATCGCAGAGTGTGGATGATGTACGGCGACGACGTCT
>DATBSF010000155.1:0-6517 GCA_036559905.1 Thermoanaerobaculia bacterium
GACATCTTCAGTCTGGAGAAAGGCAAATGATCAGTTTTATCGACGAGCGATTCCTCGACCACCGGCGGCGCGCTGCCAGCCTCGCCGGTTTCGCGGGCGGACTCCTGGCGGTCGGGCTGTGGATGTATCACTTCTACGCCGATCACGTTTGGAACTGGGAGCTGTTCTCGATCGCGGTAACGATTGCATTGGTGAAGCAGGGAATGATGCTGTGGTATCGGCTGAAGGGATGAAAGATGATCAAGTCTAACAAGTACATGATGGTCGGAATGACGGCGCTGCTGCTCGCGAGCGTGCTTCGTCTCACGGCAAGTCACATGCACGGCGCAGGCGAGGCGTGGTTCGACTTCGGGATGGGCTTTTTCTACGCCGTTGCGATCGGACTGCTGTTGATCTGGGTCAGAACCGGTGGCAGAAAATCCGGGCGTTGCTGAGCTACCCCGCGTCTTTCCCGATCTTCGCGGTCTCCGGCCGTCCCGCCCATTCGCCCCACGAGAAGCAGCGGATGCACGTGAAGACGTAGCGCGCGACTCCGGTGGTCGCGTTCTCGACGGTGTTGATCTCCAGCGGCGACTGGCATCGGTAGCAGAGATTCGCGTCGCCGCGATTGATGTTCTCGACGAACCCTTCGACCGCCTGCGGATAAAACTCCATCTGCTTCGGCCGCTGTGGAATCGTCATCGTCTCTCTTCCGCGCGGGCACGTCAGGAAGATGTGATCCGAGTAGGTGGTCTGCACGAACTCGCCGGCCAGGTTCACGCCGGGATGCTTCGGACACGGGATCGGCTTTCCGGCCCAGAAGGCGCGGGCCATGTCGCGTAGCTGTTCAACTTCGCTCGGCATGATCGGCCGGCGATTCTACACGGGCTCTCTCGATCTCTCCGAACACGCGCATGAAATTGCCGCCCAGGATCTTTTCGACGTCAGTGTCGGAGAGGCCGCGCTCCAGCAGCCGCTCCGTGATCCGTGGCAGGCCGGCAGCGGTCTGGAGGTCCTCGGGCAGCGCGGGAACGCCGTCGAAGTCGCTGCCGACGCCCACGTGATCGACGCCCGCGACTTCGGCCGCGTGCATCAAGTGATCGACGACATCCTCGAGCTTCGCGGTCGGACATCCGAGCGTTTGGAACCACTTGAGATACTCATCCCAATCGGTCGTGTCGTTCGGCATCTCCTCGGTGCCGCCCTCGCTCTCCGCCTTCTTCGGCCGTTTCTGCGCGCGCATGACCGCCTCCGCGACCGAATCGTTGATGAACGCCGAGAAGAAGTTGATCATGCAGATGCCGCCGTTTTTCGCGAGCGTTCGGAGCATGTCGTCGGTCATGTTGCGCGGATGACGGCAGAGCGCACGGCACGAGGAGTGGGTTGCGACCAGCGGCGTTCGCGTCGTTTCGACGACGGCGTAGAAGGCTTTGTCGGACACGTGCGAGATGTCGACGATCATGCCCATGGCGTTCATCGTGCGCACGACCTCGCGGCCGAAGTCGGTCAGGCCGCCGTGCCGTCCGCCATCGCCGGAGGAATCGCACCAGTTGTTCGTGTTGACGTGCGTGAGCGTCATGTAGCGGGCGCCGATGCGGTAGAAATCGCGGAGGGTGTCGAGGGAGTCTTCGATCGCGTGGCCGCCTTCGACCCCGATCATGATCGCCGTCTTCCCGTTTTGTTTCGCGCGGCGGATCCCTTCGGAGTCGGTGCAGAACGTCAACTGATTCGGATAGCGCGCGGTCTCGGAGCGGATCAGATCGATCAGCCGGTACGCAAACTTCGCGGCTCCGCGATTCGCGTAGTACGGCGGCACGTAGGCCGCGAAAAACGACGCCGTGATGCCGCTCTCCCGCAGCGTTCGCAGATCCACCTGCGCCTCGGTGTCGTGCTCGTCGAGGTGGAAGTTGCGGCGGAGGAGGCGATAGGGGGTGTCGCAGTGTCCATCGACGATGATCGCGCGCTGATGGACTTCCTTACTCTTCGAAATAGACATCGAACCCACCCGACAATACCGCAACGATCGGAAAGTGCCGAGTGCCGAGTGCCGAGTGCCGAGTCCCGCCCGGCCTCTCCGTAACTCGGCACTCGGCACTCGGCACCCGGCACTTCGAAGCGGGATTGATTTTGCCCTCTACCACTGTTATGGTGTCCCGGCTTAAGAGAGTTCGTGTATCGATTCACCCCTAACTGGTTAAGGAGAAAGGGTTTTGCCAACAACCAAGCAGCAGAAGACGGATCTGATTTCGCAGTACCGCACGCATGGAGATGATACCGGCTCGCCGGAGGTGCAGATTGCCCTCCTTTCGAACCGCATTACTTACCTGACCGAGCACTTCAAGTCGCACGCAAAGGATCATCACAGCCGCCGCGGTCTGCTCAAGCTCGTCGGACGTCGCCGTCGCCTTCTCGATTACCTCAAGAAGACCGACCAGGAACGTTACCGCTCGATCATCGATAAGCTCGGCATCCGTAAGTAAAAAAGTACCGAGTGCAAAGTGCCGAGTGCCGAGTCCCACCCACACTCGGCACTCGGCACTCGGCACTCGGCACTGAAGTTTCCCCTCCCCGGCTGGATCCCATCATCTGGCCACCCGCGGACACAACAATACGCGCGAAGTGATGAGTGGCTCGCGCATCTGAAGGATGGTTCATGACAAAGAAGGAATTGCAGATCGGCGGGCGTACGCTTTCGATCGAGACCGGTGCGGTCGCACGCCAGGCGAATGGCGCATGCGTGATTCGCTTTGGCGACACGGTGGTGCTCGCCACCGCCTGTTTCAAGGAAGGAACGGTCCTCGGCGACTTCATGCCGCTGACCGTTGACTACAAGGAGTACACCTACGCCGGCGGACGCATCCCGGGCGGCTTTTTCAAGCGCGAAGGACGTCCCACTGAAAAGGAAATTCTGACCTCACGCCTGATCGACCGGCCGATGCGGCCGTCGTTCGTGGAGGGTTACAGGCAGGAGACGCAGATCATCGCGCTCGTTCTTTCCGCCGATGGTGAGAACGATCCCGATACTCTGGCGATCAATGCCGCCTCGACGGCGCTGGTCATCTCCGAGATTCCGTTTCTCAATCCGATCAGCTCCGTGCGCGTCGGATATCTCGACGGCGAGATCATCATCAATCCGACGAATTCGCAGCGTGATCTCTCCGACCTCGATCTCGTGGTCGCCGGCACTGCCGACGCGATCGTGATGGTCGAGGCGGGCGCGCGCGAAGTCGACGAGAAGATCGTGCTCGACGCTCTCGACGCCGCACACAACGCGATCAAGCAGATCTGCGCGCTGCAGAACGAGCTGCGCAAGGAAGTCGGCAAGCCGAAGGTCGAAGTGACGGTCACGCCGCGCTACACCGAGGAGCTGCTGAACGACCTGATGAAGAATCATGGAGCGACGCTGCGAACTGCGATGCTCACACAGGGCAAGCACGCACGCCGCGATGCAGTCAAGACGGTGAAGGCGCAGATCATCGCGTCCGTTCCGGTCGAAGACGTCGAGAAACTCGCGGCGACCGAAGCGGCCTATGAGGGGATGGAGCAGCGCATTTTCCGCGACGTCATCCTCAACGAAGGCAAGCGCCTCGACGGACGCGCGTTCAACGAAATTCGTCCGATCGACATCCAACTCAGCGTTCTTCCCCGCACGCACGGTTCCGCAATCTTCACGCGCGGCGAAACGCAGGCGCTCGTCACCGTCACCCTCGGAACTCCGCAGGAAGCGCAGAAGATCGAAGACTTCGAGGGCGAGACGTTCCAGCGCTTCATGCTGCATTACAACTTCCCGCCGTTCTCGGTCGGCGAAGTCAAATTCATGCGCGGACCCGCGCGCCGCGAAATCGGCCACGGCAATCTCGCGCGCCGCGCGCTGCAGTCGCTGCTGCCGCCGGAGAGCGAGTTCGGATACACGATCCGCTGCGTGAGCGACATCCTCGAGTCGAACGGCTCGTCGTCGATGGCCTCCGTTTGCGGCGGTTCACTGGCGCTGATGGAAGCGGGAGTTCCGATGCGCGCTGCAGTCGCGGGCGTCGCGATGGGACTCGTCAAGGAAGCATCGAAAACTGCGGTGCTCAGCGACATCGCCGGCCTCGAAGATCACGAAGGCGACATGGATTTCAAAGTCGCCGGCACGCACAAGGGAATCACCGCGCTGCAGATGGACATCAAGGTCACCGGCATCTCGCGCGAGATCATGGCGCAGGCGCTCCAGCAGGCCAAAGAAGGACGCCTCTTCATTCTCGGCAAGATGGACGCCGCGATCGCGAAGCCGAAAGCCGAGCTGTCGGAGTACGCGCCGCGGCTCTACACGATCTTCATTCCGAAGGATCGCATCCGCGACGTCATCGGATCGGGTGGCAAGACCATTCGGTGGATCGTCGAGGAAACCGGCACCAAGATCGATGTCGCGGATGACGGCAAAGTCACTGTGGCCTCAACCGATGGTGCGTCGGCGCAGCGCGCGATTGACATCATCAAGGGTCTGACCGCATCGCCGGAAGTCGGCAAGACGTACAAAGGAACGGTCAAGCGCATCGAGCCGTACGGGGCATTCGTCGAGATCCTGCCGGGTCAGGACGGATTGCTGCACATCTCGGAGATGGCGCACACGCGCGTGGGCCAGGTGACGGATCTGTTCCAGCTTGGCGATGAAGTGGAAGTGCAGGTGGTTGGGATCGAGCCGGACACCGGCAAGATCCGGCTGTCGCGCAAGCCGCTTCTGCCTCCGCCGACGCCGGAAGAGCTCGCGGCGGCCGCGGCCGCCCGCGCCAGCCGCCCGCCCCGCGAGGATCGCGGCGATCGCGGCGATCGCGGAGATCGAGGCAATCGTGACGGCCGCGGAGATCCGCGGCGTCGCAGACAGGGTTGAAGAAATCGGGCGGCCTAACAGGCCGCCCGAAGTGTTTTGGAGTAAGGTGGGGCGCACAACCCCATGACCCACGAACGTTGGCGACGTACGGAAGAGCTCTTCCATGCGGCATTGGACTTTCCGCCGGAGGCGCGCGCTGCGTTTCTCGACCGGAGCTGCACAGACCTCGATCTGCGACGGGAAGTCGACATCCTTCTTTCTAAGGAAAAGGAAGCCGGTAGTTTTCTCGAAACGGCAGTGATTGCAGATCTGAGTGTCGGACTAATGCCGGGCCGGCAATTCGGACCGCATCGGATCGTGTCGCGGTTAGGCGCGGGCGGAATGGGAGAAGTGTACCGGGCGCACGATGATGAGCTCGATCGCGATGTGGCAATCAAGACGTTGCCTCCTGAGTTCGCACGCGACCCGGAGAGGATGGTTCGCTTCCGCCGCGAAGCGCGCACACTGGCTTCGTTGAATCACCCGAATATCGCGGCTATCTATGGTCTCGAAGAATCGGGCGATCTCGATTGCCTCGTACTCGAGCTGGTCGAAGGCGAGACGCTGCGAGGACCTCTGCCGGTCGAAACAGCGCTCAATTATGCCCACCAGGTTGCGCAGGCGCTGGAAGCGTCGCACACCAAAGGCATCATTCACCGCGACCTCAAACCGGCGAATGTGAAGGTGACGCCCGAAGGCAAAGTGAAAGTGCTCGACTTCGGACTGGCACGAGCCATCCTCGGCCACGACGACGACGTCGTGCGCTCTTCATCGACGACGGCGATTGGCCCGGTCACTCTCACCGGGCACATGATCGGAACGCCTGGCTACATGAGTCCGGAGCAGGCCCGCGGAAAGGCTCTCGACAACCGTACCGATATCTGGGCGTTCGGCTGTCTGATCTTCGAGCTGCTCACCGGCAAGCGCGCCTTTGCGGGTGAAACGATCGCAGACACCATCGCCGCTGTCCTGGAACGCGAACCCGACTGGAACGCATTGCCGGCGAAGACGCCCACGAGAATCCGCGAGCTATTGCGCCATTGTTTGCAGAAGGACGCTGGTCGCCGGCTCGATGACATCGCCATCGCTCGCCGCGCGATCGAGGACGTAAAACGCGGATCGAACCGCTGGCGACTGGCAGCGATCGCTGCTGCCGTGCTGGCGATCGGCGCCATCGCAATCGGATTGTGGCTGCGCAATACGACACATCTCGCCGACCGCTCCCAATGGGTCGCGCTCACGAACTTCCCCGATTCGGTCGTTCAGCCGGCGCTTTCGCCGGACGGTCGCATGATGACCTTCATCCGTGGACGCTCATCGTTCTTTGGCCCCGGCCAGATTTTCGTCAAGACCCTGCCCAACGGCGAAGCGAAACAGCTCACGCATGACGCGTCGGCGAAAATGAGTCCGGCATTCTCTCCCGACGGCACCCGCATCGCGTATACGTCGATCAGGAATTTCAAGTGGAACACCTGGACCGTTCCAGCGGCCGGCGGCGAGCCGAAACAGTGGCTCGTCAATGCTGCCGCCCTTGTCTGGAGCGGTCCGCATGAGTTGCTGTTCGCCGACATGCGCACGGCCCCGCACATGGGAATCGTCATCGCCGATGAGAGCGAGGTCCATCGTCGCGACGTTTACCTGCCGGCTCATAAGCACGCGATGGCGCACCGCGCGTACTTGTCTCCTGAC
>DATBSF010000156.1:0-3247 GCA_036559905.1 Thermoanaerobaculia bacterium
GCGGCCATCGAGCGCAACTCGATGCTCGGTTACTACCGAGCACTCTTTCCAACCAATGTGCCCGTCGATTTCGTTCATATAAATGACATCAATAAGAATCAATATAAATTGATCATCATTCCGTATCCGCTGATGATCTCCGAAAGTGCAGCGGCCGCGCTGCGCGAGTTCGTCCGCAACGGCGGCTCGCTGGTCGCGGAGGCGCGGTTGGCGTGGAATGACGAGCGGGGAAGGGCGAAGGACATCATTCCCGGATTCGGCCTTCACGAAGTTTGCGGCTGCCGCGAGACTGCGGTGCAGATGACATCGACGGGGAAGGCCGAGGTCGTCCTCGACAACGGCGATCGATTCAAGGGCGTTCTGTATCAGGAAACTCTCGACGGTCATCCGATCGCGCACTTCGCCGATGGAGGCTCGGCGATTGTCACCAGCACATTCGGCAAGGGCCGCATGATGACGATCGGCACTTTCCTCGGAACGGCTTACGAATCCGATCGCGAGGAAGCGCTCGGCAAGTTCATTCGATCTCTGCTCGACTGGTCAGGCATCGCGAAACCGCCAGCCGCATCCGTCGAGATCCGCACACTCGAGTCGAACACCGAACGCGTGGTCTTCGCCTTCAACCACGGCGATTCGGCGGCGGAAGTCTCACTTTCGGGAATCGATCTCGAAACGGGAGCTAATGTCGATCGCAAAACGATCGCAGCCAATGACGTCTGGATTGTGCGAGTGCGAAAGTGAGTCGGTGGACGGCCCTCGTCCTTCTCTCCTTCGCGCTGCTCCTCGGCATGGCCCTCTGGTTCGGGATGTCGGCGGTTGCGCCGCAGGTCGCGAAGGAATGGAACCTCAGCCCGTCGGCGACGGCCTGGCTCACGCTGGCCGTGCAGATCGGTTTTGTCGCCGGAACTCTGGCGAGTGCGCTTCTCAATCTCCCCGACGTGATCCGCGCGCGCTATCTCTTCGCGATCTGCGCGTTCCTCGGCGCCTCCGTGAACGCGCTGCTTGCCTGGACTGTTCATTCGGTCACCGCGGCGATCGTTCTGCGGATTGCGACCGGCATTTTTCTCGCGGGAGTCTATCCGCCTGCGATGAAAATCATCGCGACGTGGTTTCGCACCGGACGCGGTTTCGCGCTCGGTGTTCTGATCGGCGCGCTGACACTCGGCAAGGCGTCGCCGTATCTCGTCAATGCGATCGGCTCCGCGAGCTGGCGCATCAATCTGACAATCGCATCAGTGCTCGCCGTCGCGGGAGGATTGCTCGTTCTTCTGCTGCACGAAGGACCTTACGCGCTGCCCAATCAGCCGTTCGATTTCTCGCAGGTGACGAACGTCTTCGCGAATCGCGGCGTGCGTCTCGCGAACTTCGGCTATTTCGGACACATGTGGGAGCTGTACGCGATGTGGACGTGGGCGCCGGCGATGTTCCGCGCGTCGATGCGTCCACATCTCGCCGAGATTGCCTCATTCGTCGTGATCGGAAGCGGCGCAGCCGGATGCATCGCCGCGGGACTGCTGGCTGATCGGTTAGGCCGCACCGTCGTGGCGTCGAGTGCGATGGCCATCAGCGGTGCGTGCTGCATCATCATCGGATTTCTCTACGGCCGATCGGAGTACGCGCTTCTCGCGATCGCGATCATCTGGGGCGCGAGCGTCGTCGCCGATTCGGCGCAGTTCTCGGCGTGCGTGACCGAGCTCGGCGATCCGCGCTACATCGGTACGGCGCTGACGCTGCAGACTTGCATCGGATTCCTGATCACGACGCTCACGATTCGCGGCCTGCCGCTGCTGGTCGATGCCGTCGGATGGCGCTACGCCTTCATCGCGCTGGCCCCGGGCCCGTTCCTCGGCATCCTCGCCATGCTGCGTCTGCGTTCGCTCCCTGAGGCGAAGCTTCTCGCGGGCGGGCGGGGGTAAACTCTCCCGATGCGAAAAATTTGCGTTCTCCTTGCCGTCATCGCCGCCGCACCGCTCTTCGCCGATTCCACCTGCAAGCCGGTCAACGGACATTTCGAGGCGTCCATCGTCCCGCCCGGCACAGGACACTGTCCGAACGTTCCGGGGACGCTCTGTACCGCGGGCCGCGTGTGGGGTGGAATTGAAGGAACCTATCAATTCATCGCGACGGGGTTTTTCCCGTCCGCTGCGATCGGTGGCGTTCCGTCAGTTCTGTTTTTTACCGGGCAGAGCACCGTCTTCCTCAAGAGCGATGACAAGGTGTTCGGCACCGACACGGGCAGCCTCGATCTGCCGGCAGCCGGCGGTCTCGGCGGGTTCGCCTCCTTGATCACCTTCACGGGCGGCACGGGATCCATGAGTACTGCCAAGGGACAGATCCGCTTGCGGGGCGAGCTAATTGGTCCAACGACGAGCGGCGATTATCTCGGCTCACTGTGCACGCAGTGACGGTTATCCTCTATCTATGGATGACGACGCGGGGCTAAAGGAAGTCTTTCGTGGGGACATGTCGTCCGTCGACATGGCCAGCGCCATGCTCGAAGACCTCGGCATTTCAACGCATCGACGATGGGAACAGGCCGGAGGGGCGCAATTCATGGCCATGGAGACTGCCATGATTCCCGGCCAGACGGCGATTCTTCTCGTGCCGTCAATTGCCTACGATGAAGCGAAGGAAGCGCTCGCGGGCTTTGAGAATCCGGATCCGGAATACGTCACCGAGCTGACGACCGAGGTTCAGCAGAATCAGGGCAAGCGGCGCGGAGTGGCTGCCTTGATTCTGCTCATCCTCTTCGCGCCGTTCGTGATTGCGCTTCTCGCGTTGCTCGTCACGGTCGTCGGAAGCTTCTTCCGCTGATCACTGCCAGATCGTCTGCCACCACTTCTTCTCGGTCTCTCTCAACACGAGATTCATCTTTTTGCGCACGTCGTTCACCTTCCATCCTGTGAGTCGCGCGAGATTCGTGGCCTCACGCTCCTGACGCTCACGAAGACTCTTCTTGTAACTGCGAGCCGCGTCGCAATCGGAACTGCCCGTCCACGGATGATGCAGGACGTAGCGCGCCTGAAAATTCTGGCGATCGCCGGTCTCCTGGAAGACCAGATCTTCAGGGAAATGATCGCGGTCGTAGCGTACGTGCAGGCGCGTGAGAAAAACTTCAGCAGCGCCGCCCGTGTTCGCGTCATCCGAGACCCAGAAGACACCGAGGTTGCGCAGCTCCTTGCGTGAGAGCGGATCGGCGGCGCACGGATCGCACCAGTTCATGTCCCACGCGTATTCGGTGAACAGC
>DATBSF010000157.1:0-1942 GCA_036559905.1 Thermoanaerobaculia bacterium
GACATCTGTGTTGGCGAAGGGCAGGCGTGGGGAGTTCCGCCGCAGTTCGGCGGGCCGTACGTCGGATTCATGGTTGTCCGCGATGCGCTCAAGCGCCACATGCCGGGACGGCTGGTCGGCGAGACCGTCGATGTCGACGGCCGACGTGCATATGTACTCACGCTCGCGACGCGCGAACAGCACATCCGCCGCGGAAAAGCGACGTCGAACATCTGCACGAACGAGGCGCTGATCGCGCTGGCCGCGAACATCTATCTCTCGCTGATGGGCAAGGAAGGTCTCCGCGAGGTCGCAACGCAGAGCATGCAGAAAGCTGCCTACCTGCGCGACCGATTGCGCGCGATCTCGGCGGTCAACATCGTCTTCAACGGTCCGATGTACAACGAGTTCGTCGTGCGAACGCCATTCCCCGCGAACGAAATCCTACGCGGCCTCGAGCACGACAAGATCCTCGGCGGCATCCCGCTCGGCGATTTCTATCCCGATCACGACAACGATTTTCTGGTCGCGGTAACCGAGCTGCATTCGCGCGAGCAGCTCGATCGTTACGTCGGCGCGCTTACCGCCGCCATCTCGAGGGAGCTGCGATGACGACAGTGCTCGAACCGGAAAAGTCGTCTTCGGTGCCGCAGGGCTCGAATCGCGAGGGACTTATCTTCGAACATTCGAAGCGTGGACGCCGAGGATATCGGCTGCCGGCGCTGGATGTGCCGGAGCAGAAGGAACTGCTTCCGAAGGAAATGATGCGCGACGAGATCGCGGACGAAGTCGAAGTGTCGGAAGTCGATGTCATCCGCCACTTCACGCGACTTTCGAAACTGAACGTCTCGATCGACGCCGGACTGTATCCGCTCGGTTCGTGCACGATGAAGCACAATCCGCGACTCAACGAGGAGCTCGCGCGCACGCCGGGATTCGCGCTGTCGCATCCGCTGCAGCCCGAACATCAGGTGCAGGGCAATCTCGAATTGCTGTGGCATCTCGAGCAGACGCTGAAGCAGATTTTCGGAATGCCGCGCGTGACGCTGCAGCCCGTCGCCGGCGCGCACGGCGAATTGACCGGCATTCTGATGATTCACAAAGCGCTCGCGAAGAGCGGCAACGCGCGAAAGTACATCCTCATCCCTGACTCCGCGCACGGAACGAATCCGGCGTCGGCAGCTTTCGCGGGCTACGAAGTCAAAGAGCTGAAATCGAACAGCCGCGGCACGGTCGATCTTCACGTGCTCGAAGAAAACGTGAACGAAGACTGCGCCGCTTTGATGGTCACCGTCCCGAACACTCTAGGCGTTTTCGAGAGTGAGATCCGGCAGATGGCGGACGTCCTCCATCGCAAGGGTGCGTATCTCTATTGCGACGGGGCGAATCTCAACGCCTTCGTCGGCGTCGCGCGGCCGGGCGACATGGGCATCGACGTCATCCATTCGAATCTGCACAAGACGTTTTCCACGCCGCACGGCGGAGGCGGGCCGGGGGCGGGGCCGGTCGGCGTGTCGAAGAATCTCGTACCTTTTCTTCCGACGCCGACGATCGAGCGCCGCGACGACGGAATCTTCTATCTCGACGACAAGCATCCCGACTCCATCGGCCGCATGCGCGCGTTCAACGGAAATTTCGGGGTGCTCGTTCGTGCGCTGACATACATGCGCTCGATGGGACCGGAAGGCCTGCGCCGAATCGCGCAGATCGCGGTGCTGAACGCGAACTACATCCGCGCGCGGCTCAAAGGAACCTACCACCTGCCGTACGACGCGCCGTCGCTGCACGAGGTTGTCTTCAGCGACAAGAATCAGATCCCGAACGACGTCCACACGCTCGACATCGCCAAGCGCCTGATGGATTACGGATTCCATCCGCCGACGATCTACTTCCCGCTGATCGTTTCCGGTGCGCTCATGATCGAGCCGACCGAGAGCGAGCCGAAGGAAGAGCTGGACGCGTT
>DATBSF010000158.1:0-4090 GCA_036559905.1 Thermoanaerobaculia bacterium
CTGATGGGATGGAGCTACGGCGGATTCATCGCGGCGTGGGCGGCGGGGCACAGCGATCGGTTGAAGGCGATCAGCATCGGCGCGCCGGTCGTCGATCTTCTTTCGTTTCACGGCACGACAGACATTCGCGGCTTCATCCCGAGTTACTTTCACGGACCGCCCGAGCTTCTGCGCGAGCACAGTCCGCTGTGGCATTTGAAGCCGACCAAGGCGCGAATTCTCATTCAGCACGGCGACGCCGACGATCGCGTTCCCCTGTCGCAGGGGACGATGCTGTATCGCGTGCTGCAGGAAATGGGCGCCGATGTAACGATGGTGACTTATCCGCGATCGCCGCACGTCCCGCGCGAGCCGCGGGAGCGAATGGACGTGATGCGGCGCAATGTGGAGTTTTTCCTACCGCTTCAGAAATAGCGCGATCGTCATTCCGAGGCCGATGACGACGACGGCGGTGCGAACGAATTTGCGTCCGAGCCGGTGCGCGAGTTTCGCGCCCGCGAAGCCGCCGAGGATGCCGGCGATCGCCATGAGGATGGCGTCCGACCAGATCACGGCTCCGGAGGCCGCGAAGTAAATCGCGGCGACGCCGTTAATGCAGATCGCGAGCAGATTTTTCAGCCCGTTCATCTGATGCAGATCGGTCAATCCGATCAGCCCGAGCGCGGCGAGCATCAGGATGCCCATGCCCGCGCCAAAATACCCACCATATATACTAACGATAAACTGTAATATAAATACGAAAGCAACATTGCCGTGCAGGTTCACGTGTCGCGTGATCATTTCCTGACCCGCGAGAAGCAGCGTCGCGCCGAGGATCAGCCACGGGACGAGGCGCTCGAATGTGCGCGTGCTCGTGTGCAGGAGCAGGATCGCGCCGGCAGCGCCGCCGAGGAGCGAAGGGATCGTCAGCCAGTAGAGCCAGCGCGGGAGGGTGGCAAGATCTTTTCGAAATCCGACCATCCCCGCGAACGAACCTGGCCAGAGCGCGGTCGCGTTGGTCGCATTCGCGAGAATCGGATTGCGTCCGAGCCAGACGAGAGTGGGGAAGGAGATCAAGGTTCCCCCACCTGCGATCGAGTTAATGATTCCGGCGACGAATGTCGCTCCGAAAATGAGAAGGGATGAGGGCTGAGGGATGAGGGATGAAGCGGCGATCATTCCGCCCTCATCCCTCAGCCCTCATCCCTTACCGCAGCCCCTCGGCCACGTACAGATCGCTCACGATGCGCTGCGCGTCGTACGCATAGGAGGCGGCGTCGTGCGTCATGCAGATCGGCGCGATCTTGTAGACGCCGGCCGGATCGAGCGGCATGAATTGCTTCCACAGCTCGCGCGCGCCCGTCGCGAGGTTGATCTTGTAGACCTGCGCGGGCATCGCCGTCGGCCGATACACGAACAGCGACGCGCCATCCGCCGACCATTGGATCGGCACTTCACCTTTTTCAGTTCCGTTGACCGCAATCGGATTGCCGTTCTCGATCGGATAGAGCGCGATCGTTTCGTCTTTCGTCATCCCTGCGACCGTTCGACCGTCCGGCGAAATCGCGAATGGGCGGTACGCCTCGCCGAAAATGTTTTCGGGAGAAATCGTTTTCTCCGATTCGTCGAGCGTGTCGAGCAGGTGCAGCGCGTATCCCTTGTCCTTGAGCGCGCCGGCGAGGATCACGTTGCGCGAATCTGGCAGCCAGACCGCGCCCGGATCGAATGCGCCTTCGATTTTTAACTCGCGCGCCTCGCCGCTTCCCGTCGGAAGAACGAGGAGCTTGGATCCGAGGTGGCTGAGGACGAGTTTGCCGTTGGGGGAGAGCGCGTCGGCAGAACCATCGCCGATTTTCACCGGCGTCGGGGCGTCCGCGCGCCGCAGATAGACGGAGCTGTTCGATCCGCCGCCCTCCCGCCCTTCGGTGAACAGGATCGTGCGGCCGTCGGCCGAGATGTCGGCCAGCATCGACCAGTCGAGCCAGGAGAGATCGCGCTCGGTGCTTTCGCCGGGCGCCTGATATTCGAGCGCTGCGCGCCACATTCCATTCGACAGGAGAACGCGTCCGGCCGCTGAGATGTCGAAGAGCTTCATCGATCCGGTCAGACGGCTGATCAGGCGCATCTCGCTCTTGTCGACGTCGACCGCGTACAACGCCGGCGGCGCAGCGGTGTCGGTGCCGGTCACCCAGATTTCTTTTCCGTTAGGCGCCCACGCGAGCCCGTTCGCTCCGTGTCCCCATCCTCGCGCGATCGACGCCGGGGTGCGCGTGCTCTTGTCGAGGACCACGAGGTCGATCTTGTCGCCGTGCGGCTCGAAAAATGCGATGCGGTTTCCATCCGGCGCGATCCGGATCTCGCGAATCTGATGCGGCGTTTCGTAAAGAACGGTACCGATCGGCGATTCGATGCGGAATTTGCCTTTGTCGAATCGAATGATCGCGAGATTCGTCGCGTCGGGCATCCAATCGGCCTGCAGGACCTGATCGGCCATCTCGCGCGGCGTGCCGCCAGCGACCGGAACGCGCGCGAGAGTTCCCAGTCCGCTCACACGATCCTTGCGCATGAGAATCGCCAGCTCGGCAGATTTCGAAACCGCCAGCAGCTCCGCGTCGGCGAGTGACACCGGCCTCGTTTCCGGCGAGTGGCGATTGGTGACAAAGATCTCGCTCGGCTGTCCGTCCCACGCCGCGCTGTAGACGACGGTGTCGCCGTCGGAGGCGAACCGTCCGCCGCGCACTTCGCCGCGCCGGAATGTCATGCGGTGAAACGCGATCTCGGGCCGCTCCGATCCGATGCGATTCGCGAGGTACCAGCCACCCCACGCCGCCCCCGCGATCGACACGATGTACAAGAGCGCAAGAAGTACTGGTGACACCGTTGGCTTCGGCTTGACCGCCGCGATCGTCCGCGTGCGGGTGATGGCGGGGGTGCGGGCGGTGGGGGCGGGGATCTGGGAAGTTGGAACGACTGTCGCGGCTGTTCCCGCCATCGGCGCGTGCGTCGCGGTGCGTGGGATAGCGGGATTTGCGGGATTCGCAATGCCCGACATCGTTCCGTGTGACGAAAACGTCGAAAGCGTTTCGAGGTTGAAGGCCAGATCGCGCGCCGACTGAAATCGCTGCTCGCGGTCTTTTTCGAGACATCGCCGAACGAGTTTCTCGAGCTGCGGCGGCACATTCGGATTGATCTCGATCAGTTCCTGCGGCTCTTCCTTGAGAATCGCGCTGAGCGTCTCGATCGATGAGTCGCGCTTGAACGCTCGCGAACCGGTGAGCATCTCGTAGACGATCGCGCCGAACGCGAAGATGTCGGATCGCCGATCGACCAGCTCGCCGCGGATCTGCTCCGGCGACATGTAACCAACGGTGCCGAGGACGATGCCGGGCTCCGTGGACGCCATCTGAAATGTCGGACCGTCTTTACCTGCGATAGGATTCAGCTTGGCGATGCCGAAGTCGAGAATCTTCACGCGCCCTTCGCGGGTGATATAGATGTTTTCGGGCTTGAGATCGCGATGCACGATTCCCTTGTCGTGCGCGGCCGCCAGCCCGTGCGCGATCTGCAGCGCGATGTCGACCGCTTTGCGCGGGGGAATGGCTCCGCGATCGAGGCGCTCACGCAGCGTTTCACCTTCGAGCAACTCGCTGACGAGATACGGCGTGCCCTCCGTGCTGCCGACGTCGTAGATCGTCAGCAGATTCGGATGATTGAGCATTCCGGTGGCGCGCGCTTCCTGCTCGAAGCGCTGCAGTCGCTCCTTATCGCTGAGCGTGACGGCGGTCAGGACCTTGATCGCGACATTGCGGCCGAGGCGGGTGTCGGTCGCGCGGTAAACGGCGCCCATACCTCCCTCGCCGATCCGTCCGGTGACCCGGTACGGCCCCAGCATCGCGTTTTCCTGGAGGAGCACGCTTTATGGTAGCAGGGCCGACCCCAACTACCGCCACGTGTAGATGTCGACGTTCGCCCGCGCGCGCAGCTGCGTCGTCCAGCGCTCGACTTCCTGTTGCAGACGCGCCGACTTGAGCAGCGTCCGGATGTCGTCCTGCACCTCGGCCAGCGGCGGAATCGGGAGGCCGCGCGCGGTCCGCTGCTGGCTCCAGGTGGT
>DATBSF010000159.1:0-3392 GCA_036559905.1 Thermoanaerobaculia bacterium
GAGAGCTTTTCTTTAACGTATGAGGCGCCGGGCCGCGTGAAGCCACAAGAGCCGATACCGCACAACTACTCGATGGGAAGTCTCAACATGATCTTCCTCTGGTCGAGCCTCGGCCTTCTGGCGGTCACGGGACTGATGGTCGGCTACGACTACATCCGCGGCTGGAAGTGGTTCCAACGCGAGTTCATGCGGATGCAGCAGGAGCGCATCGAGCAGGACATCAAGGTGGAGCAGGCGAACACGAACAAGGCGCAGCTCGCCGACCTCGATCGCGAATTCAAGCGTAGCGAAGTCGAGCTCGCGCAAAACCGCTCACAGTACGTCGCGGCGCAAAAGGATCTCGACACGTGGGAAGGCATCCACTACTCCGCCGATCAGGATTATCGCTTCGCGAAGGCGAACCTCGACGCGCAGCGCTACATCGCCGAGGAGGCGGTGGTGCAGAAGCGGAAGGAAGCGGCCGCGCAGCAGTCGGAGTACAAGAAGCAGGAGAAGCACGTCACGGATCTGAACCAGCGTCTGCAGGATGTGACCAGCAAACGCGACGCCGCCAGGGCGCGCGTCGATTTGTGGCTCAGCAAGATCAAAGCGGTCGAGGACAAGCGCAAGCTGCTCAACGGCAATATTGATCTGCTCAACAAGCAGCTCACGACCGTCGAGATGAAGGGGCCGAATCTTCTGCTGAATCTCCCGATGCTCGACTTCATCAGTCCGACGCTGAAGATCGATCAGGTCGTGATCCCCGACATGTTCATCGAGATGAACTACATGGGCGTGCCGCGCGTCGACCGCTGTATGACGTGCCATCGCGCGATCGACCGTCCAGGATTCGAGTCGAAGAAAGAGGCCGCACGGCTCGCGCAGGAGCTGCAGCAGAAGCTCGACAACTTCCAGATCCAGCAGGAGAAGCGCCCCGAGATTGAAAAGCAGATCGCGCAGCTGAAGCGGAACGAAGATGCTCCGCTGGACATTCTCAATCCGTGGCGCACCCATCCGAAGCTCGATACCTTCGTTGGGTCGGCGTCAACGCACCCGTTGCTGGAGTTCGGATGCACGGGATGCCATCGCGGACAGGATCGCGCCACTGAATTCGGACGCGCCGGCCACACTCCGCCTAACAAGAAGATGGAGGAGCGCTGGTCGTCGGCCTTCGTCAGTCTCGTTCCCGGTCCGTGGGACTACGCGAAGCGCCATTGGGCATTTGAAGAGAATCCTTTCAACGAGACGCCGATGTATCCGCGCCAGTACTACGAGGCTGGATGCATCAAGTGCCACTCGGGGCAGGTGGGAGTCGATCAGGGCGATGACGTCACCAAAGCGACGCTGACGGTCGAGATCTACGGCTGCTACGCGTGCCACAAGATCAACAACTGGCGCTTCACCGATCTGCGCCGCCCCGGTCCGGACCTGAACGGAATCGCGGAGAAGACGACGCCCGAGTGGGCGTTCCGATGGATCTCCGAACCGCACAACTTCCGCTCGACGACGCGGATGCCGTCATTCTTCTACCAGCGCAACATCATCGATCCCGCGGTTGTGCCGGCGGCCGAGCGGACACAGAACATCAAGTATCAGGACGCCGAGATCCATTCGATCGTGTCGTATCTGTTCAGCAAGTCGACACATCGCGTGTGGGCTCCGCCTAACATCGCGGGCGATGCCGGACGCGGAAAGCAGATCGTGGAGAGCGTCGGCTGCATGGCCTGCCACATCGAATCGGAAACGATCAAGGATGCGAAGAGCGGTCAGATGCGCCTCGCGAAGCGCGAGGACTACCCGCTCGAGCGCAACTACGGATTCAATTTCACCGGCGTCGGAACGAAGACGCATCCGGGCTGGATCTACAACTGGATCAAGAATCCGAAGAACTACTACGCCGACGCGCCGATGCCATCGCTGCGCCTGACCGATCAGGAAGCGGCCGACGTGACCGCATATCTCGCGCAGCAGCAGAAGCCGCAGTTCATGACCACGCCCATCCGCCCGCCCGACCCGGCGGCCGTGCACGATCTCGCGATGTCGTACCTCATCAACACGCTCAGCGTTCGCGATGCCGAGGCCAAGCTGAAGGCGATGCCGGTGGGGGAGCAGCTCAACTATCTCGGCCAGCGCTCCATTGAAAAGTACGGCTGCTACTCATGCCACAACATCAAAGGCTACGAGAATCTGAAACCGATCGGCACGGAGCTGACCATCGAGGGCTCGAAGGCGTTGCATCTGTTCGATTTCGGATTCGCGAAGGATTACATCGCGGAGGACGGGAAGAAGGAGCACATCCTGGACACCGTCCCCTCGTGGATCTACAACAAGGTCCGCAATCCGCGCGTGTACGACGACAAGCGTACGAAGGTCTATAACGATAAATTGAAGATGCCGAACTTCCACCTGTCGCAGGAGGAAGCTCGCCGCGTGACGATGGTGGTCCTCGGCCTGACGAAGGATGTCGTCGGCACCTCGAAGCTGGCCGCGAAAGACTCGCGCAACCGGCTGATCGAGGAAGGACGCAAGCGCGTATCGCAGCACAACTGCCGCGGATGTCACGTGGTCGACGGACGCGGTCGCGCGATCGCAAGTACGATCGCCGACGAGAATTTCCTGCCGCCCGATCTGTCGCCCGAAGGTGGCCGCGCGCAATCGCCGTGGCTCTTCAACTTCCTCAAAGATCCGACGGTCATGAAAATCCGTCCGTGGCTGAACGTGCGCATGCCGACGTTCCACTTCGACGATCGGGAAACGAATACGCTCGTCACGTTCTTCGCCGAAGAGGGAAAATCGGCGCAGTTCGACACGACGCTCGGCGTGCATCCGCCGGCACGGAACGTCGCGGTCGGGAGGGCGGTCTTCAACATGATGCGCTGCACGCAGTGTCATGTGACGACGCCGGTGAATCCCGAGAATCCGCCGAAACCCGCCACGGTCGACACGACGTCGCTCGCTCCGAATCTGACGCTGTCGCGCATTCGACTGCGCCATGATTGGATCCCCGATTGGATCCGGCGTCCCAATGAGATGATTCCCGGCACGCGCATGCCGGCCAACTTCCCACGCGATGCCGCTACCGGCGGATTCCAGTCGCCGCTCGGCAACGCCATCGACACGCCGGCATTCGCGCAGTACAAGTCGGCGCTTCTGCCGTATTTTGGCGGAGACGAAAAGGAGTTGCGGCGTACGATGGGCGACGCCGTGCAACTGACCGAATATCTGCGCGATTACATCTGGAGCATCGGAATCACACAAATGCGTAATGCCGCCCCGGGCGGCGAATCGCCCGCAATGCCGTCGCTGCCTGCGGGAGTGCCGGCGACGAAGACAGGTGAATTACAAGGGGTGGTTAACGGTAAACGGTTAGCGGTTAACGGGACCGCTAACCGCTAACCGTTAGAAGGGACACA
>DATBSF010000160.1:0-4230 GCA_036559905.1 Thermoanaerobaculia bacterium
ATTTCCCTTGGTACGCCCCTCCAGAGTGCCGTGATGGGCGTGCCCGTGAAAAACGGTGCTGACGCGATAGCGGTCGACAGTCTCCTCGAGCCGCGTCGAGCCGAGGAACGCGATGATCTCGGGCGGCTCGCCTTCGACGGTCGCCTGGATCGGCGAGTAGTGCAGCACCGCGATTTTCTGCGGCGTTCGCAATCGCGCCAGCGCCGCTTCGAGCTTCAACGCCTCTTCGATTGTCTCGTGGACGAACTGTTTGATGATCTCTTCGCCCCACGCGCCGAGGGCGCGGCGTCCAAAGCCGCCGCCGAATCCCTTCACGCCGCCGAATCCGACCCCTTCGATTTCAACGGAGGTTCCGTCGAGCATCGTGACGCCCGCGTCCGTCAGAATCTTGACGATCTCGTCCTGCTTACCGCTCTCGAAATCGTGATTGCCGAGAACGCCGATCGCCGGGATGCGGAGCGACGTCGTGATGTCCTTCGCGAGAACTCGCGCTTCCTCGGGAGCTCCGTAGTCGGTGAGGTCGCCGCACAGCAGTAGAACGTCCGCCGACTGCGTGACTTTGGCGAACAGCTCTGTCATCGAGCCTTGCGAAGTCTTCTTCATGTGAATGTCGGCAACCGCCGCGATTCGCAGGTTCTCTTTCTCGGCCATTACTTGCTTCCGTCCTGATCGATGCCCGCTGTCCAGTGCGCAATCTCCTCGGCGTTCATGTTTCCGTCGGGTTGGAGGCGGGCATCTTTGTAACCGCGCTCGGTGATGTCGACGAGATACTGCTGACGCGAAATGATCGTGCCGTAGCAGATCTTGTCTTTCGTATTGCCGGCGCGCACTTCAGCCGCCAGTCTTTGCGCCATCTCGTCCATCACCCAGGTCGGGATCTTCGCTCTCTGGGAGGGATAGATAAAACCGAACAATATAGTGTGTGCATATAATGCACGCCAATATTCTCCGTAACGATCGATGAGGCGCCGCCAATCGAGTTTGTCGCCGACGGCCTGGATGACGTGCGCGACATCGGCGCCGTCGTAGCGCTCGCGTTCCATGATCAAGCCCTTCGACCAGATCATCTCCTCGGCCGGTATGAGTTTCACGTCCATGTCGAGGACACGGCCGGGCACGGCGTATTTGAACCAGAGATCGTCGACGACGGCGACTCCATTGCCGGCGCTGAAAATCAGATCGATGAAGCTCTCGCCTTTGAACGCCTTCCCCAGCCAGTGCGGAAAGCTGAGGTCCGTCTCGTAACCCGCGCTGGCGAGAATCTTCGCGGCGCGGGGAAAATCAGCGCGGCGGATGAAGATGTCGAAGTCCTTGGTGTGCCGCTCGATGCCTGTGTAGCGTGCAAAGGCGTATGCGCCGCCAACGAGGTACGGGAGCTTCGCGTCATCCAGCAGGCCGAGCGCGTGACGATAAAAATCGCGGCTTTCCTGATCCAGGATCGTGGCAGGGGCACTCGCGAGAGGCGACATTCCCCGCCAAAGCTGCATGCTGCATGCCGCTTACGGCCGAGCTCCCTCGGCCCACGAGACGGCAAACCAGATGGCGGCGTCGGGCCGCCGCGCCCACTTTTCGTACTCCTGCATGACGCGGTCAAACGCCTGGGCGTCAAACAGCGACATGCCGATGATCGTCTCGCGTGCGGTGCGGACGACTCCGCCCATGTTCGCGGTCAGAACGTCGAAGATTTCCATCCCCGCGCAGCCGCCGAAAAAGATCCAGGTGTTGCGCTTCGGAATCGCTCCCGCCTCGTGCAGCAGCGCGACGAGACGCCGCCCGACGTAGGGATCGTTGCCGATGCGGTCGTAGGTCCGGATGTACGCGTTCCACAGATCGGTCATCCCGGGCGACTCAGGCCACAGACGCAGCACGCCGTGATCGTCATCCGCCAGCACGATGCGTCCGCCAGGCTTCACCGCGCGCACCATCGTCTGCACGACGCGAAGGGGATCGGGGACATGCTCGAGGATGAATCGCGCATGCGCGAGGT
Source organism: Thermoanaerobaculia bacterium (assembly GCA_036559905.1). Classification (GTDB taxonomy): domain Bacteria; phylum Acidobacteriota; class Thermoanaerobaculia; order Gp7-AA8; family Gp7-AA8; genus Gp7-AA10. Next base: position 1,988 of record DATBSF010000160.1, read on the forward strand.
CGAATGATCCCCACTCCTCGCGCGGGAGCTCGAGGTCGAGAACATCGCCACGCCGAAACTCGACGAGATTCGATTCGCCTTCAGCCGACGCGATGCGATATGCGCTCGCGAGCTGCTCCTCGTTGCGTTCGATTCCGAGGACCCGACCGCGAGGAACGGCGCGCGCCATCGCACGTGTGAATTGGCCGAGTCCTGAGCCGAAGTCGATGATGCGCTCGTCGCCGCGCAACGCCATCTCGCGAAGCGACGCTTTGTTGAGGAGAACGTCGTTCAGAAGCGAGAGGCGCCGCTGTTCCTCAGCGGCGGTGCCGTGGATGTAGACGGACTCGCTCATGCCGCGGTCTCAACGTCAAATCCCGCTTCGATCCAGGCCTCGAACCCTCCGGTCAGCGGGCGGACCGGTGCGAACCCTTTGTCGATCAGCATGCGCGCCACACGGGCGGCTGTCGCTTCGTTTGGTCACGTGCAGTAGACGACGATCTCCCGGCCCGCACCGAGACTGTCGAAGATGTCGAGCGTGACGGCGGTCGGAATCCGACGCGGATCCCGATTGCGCGCGCTCTCGCTGCGCGCGTCGACGATCAGAGGTTGAACTCCCTGGTCCATCAATCCCTTCAGTTCATGAACAGAAACACGCGCCATGCGAAGTTGTTTGTAAAAGTTCTGTCGCTGAGCCCATTTGAAGAAGATGAAGATGGCAATGACTGCGATGACGATCGCCACCGCCCACCCGCCCAGGCTCTCGAGCGAGTCGATCACCCGTCCGATCGCGGTGTGAAATGCCCGCCCCACCGCCACCGCGCTGCCCGCCCACACAGCGGCTCCGAGCGCGTCGTAGATCAGGAACTTGATCGTCGAGTGCCGAGCGGCACCCGCCAGGGGTGGTGCGACGGTGGAAAAGCCGGGGACAAATTTGGCGAAAAGCAGCGACTTGAGTCCCCATCGCTCGAATTTCGACTCGGTGTCGCGGACGCAGGAGTCAGGCGACAGCGAGATGCGGCAGAGCGTCTTCAGAATTCGATAGCCGTACCGTCGCCCGAGCATGAACCAGATCCAGTCGGCGATCAGAGAGGCCAGTACCGACGCGATCAGGACGTGCGTCGAGGAGATCCGGCCCTCCCGGGAGAGCGCGCCGGCAATGATCAGCGTCGGGACAGCCGGGACTGGAACGCCGAGCTGTTCTAGCAAAACGTTCAAGAAAACGAGCGGGACACCGTAACGGATGACGAGCTCGATGAGGGCGGACATTTCGGGATTCTAGCGGCGAAACAGCCAGAGCAGCAGAGAGAGGACGATCGAGAGCAGAATTGACGTCACGATTGGGAAATAGAACGTGAAGTTCCCGCGCCGATACACGAAATCGCCCGGCAGGCGTCCGAGGCCGAGACCTCCGAAGGCCGTAAGTACAATGCCGGCCAGTAGTAGCACTCCGCCGACCAGCATCAGCACCCTTCCGAGCTCCCGTGTCACGAGCTAACTCCTTTCCAAATTCCGAGTCTAAGGCCAGTGGGATGCAGATGACAGACGTAGCGACCGTGAGCCGGGCGCGGGCTGGTGATTCCGACGCCTTCCGGTTGCTCGTGGAGCAGCACAGCCGGCTCGTTTTTCGAGTGGCTTACCGAATGACAGGAAATGAACACGATGCCGACGATGTGGTTCAAGAGACATTCCTTCGCGCGTACAAACAGCTCGGAAGATTCGAGGAGCGCGCGAACTTCGGTACGTGGCTGCATCGCATCGCCGTCAACTGCGCGCTCGATCTGCTTCGATCGCGCGGCCGGCTCGATCGCCATTACGGCGGCGATCCGGAGGAGGCCGAGATGATGGGCGCAATCAGCTCTTCCGATCCGCAGCAGGATCGACTTCTACTCAGCGCCGAGTTGCGCAATCACGTCACGGCCGCGATGGAAAAACTCAGCGGGAACGAGCGGACCGCGTTCGTTCTCCGCCATTTCGAAGGGATGCCGGTCGAAGAGATCAGCAAAACCCTGGGCATCCAGGTCAATGCGGCGAAGCACACGATCTTTCGCGCGGTGCGAAAGCTTCGCGAATCGCTGGAGCCGCTTGTGAGGCACTCGACATGCAACATCTGACAGAACAAGAACTCGTATTGCATCACTATCACGACGAAGACTCGCCGGCGGCGGTCGCGCAGCATCTCGCTGCTTGCGATGTCTGCCGCGCCGAATACAACTCGATTCAACGCGTGCTCGCGCTCGTCGACGAACTGCCGATTCCGGAGC
>DATBSF010000161.1:0-2873 GCA_036559905.1 Thermoanaerobaculia bacterium
CGTGCGGAAAGCGCGCCCGGCGATCGTCTTGAACAGCGAGCACTGCGCGGCGCTGGAGGCATTCGCGTGACTTCGGATGAACGCGCGTTGATCGCGATCACAGCGCAGTTTCTACGCGCTGCAGCAAAAGTGCAGTGGCTCGCGATCGGACTCACCCTCCTGGCCGCGGCTTCCATCATCTTCACCACCGGGAAGCGCCCTCCCGCAATCGCCGCAATCGCCCTTGGCGTCATCAGCATCTACTACGGCATTCGAGTCGCGTTCGATGCGCGGATGCTCGAAGACGTCGCGGTCGACAGGCTCACGACTGCCGATCTCGATTCGGTGTTCGTGAAGAACAAAGGGCGAACCTGGCCCGATCGCTGCCGCGGGGCGAGGCGACTGGTAGCGTTCGAAGCGGCTGCGACGATCGCGCAGATGATTGCGGTAGTGTGGATCCAATGAACACCGCCGCGCTGCAGAATCCGATTTTCCGCGGATATCTCTTCGTGCTCGTCGGACTGCTGGTCGTTGCCGGAATCTTGCTGGCGATCTTTCGCTACGTTTTTCGAAAAAACGTGACGCACGCCTGGAACGCGTACCGCGGCTGGTTGATCATCATTCCGCTCGTCTTCACGGCGCTTTTCTTCGGCCGAGTGACAACGATCGTTTTCTTCACGCTGCTCGCGATCGGTGGATTCACCGAGTTCGCGCGCGCGACCGGCCTCTATCGCGACTGGTGGATGACCGGCGTCGTGCTCCTCGGCATCATCTCGGTTGGCGTTGTTTCGATTCTCGACGATCCCGAAACCCACATTCACGGCTGGTACGGCATGCTGATGGCGCTGCCGGTCTACGTCGTTTCGGCGATTCTCATGATCCCGATCCTCCGCGACCGCGCAAAGGGACAACTCCAACCCATCGCGCTCGCGATCCTCGGTTTCATCTACATCGGATGGATGTTCGGGCATCTCGCATTTCTCGCGAATGCCCGCAACGCCTACGGCTATCTGCTTTATCTGTTGTTCGCCGTGCCATTGTGTGACGTTTCGGCATTCACGTTCGGACGGTTGTTAGGCCGCCGGAAGTTCCGGCCGAATATCAGTCCGAACAAAACCTGGGCCGGCGCCGTCGGCGCCTTCCTGGTGTCGATGGTATTTCCCTGGCTCGTGCGATTCTCATTTCCGGAATTCACGCCGCGCGATTTGATCCTCGCCGGCGTCATCGTCGGCATCGGAAGCCAGCTCGGCGACCTTTCGATCAGCGTCATCAAGCGCGATATCGGCATCAAAGACATGGGCGCGCTGCTCGAAGGACACGGTGGCATTCTCGATCGCGTCGACAGTTTGATTTACGTCGCTCCGCTGTTTTTCCACATGACGCGATACTTTCACGGTCTTTGAGATGGATTCCTGGCGCTACGAGCCGACCGGAGACTTCGACAAAACGCCGATTGAGCGTCTGAAGGATTTCCCGCGTCACCCCAATCTGCTCGTTTACGGCGCACGCTCCGTTGCGAACTTCACGATCCGCGCGATTCTACGGATCTGGAACCGCCTCGAAGTCATCGGCCGCGAGAATCTTCCGGAGACCGAGTCGTATGTCCTGGTCGCAAATCATTCGAGTCATCTCGACGCGCCGGCGCTTCTGGCATCGCTTCCGATGAAGAAAATGCACCGCGCATTTCCGGCGGCCGCCAGCGACTACTTCTTTACATCGCTGTCGAAGGTCGCGTTCTCGGCGATCGTGATCAATGCCCTGCCTTTCGATCGCAAAGAAAATCCGCGGCAGAGCCTCGATGTATGCCGTCAGCTTCTGGAGACGCCGGGCCACATCCTTATCTTGTTTCCCGAGGGGACGCGAACCGCCGACGGCACGATCGGCGTTTTCAAACCGGGTGTTGGATTTCTCACGGCAGGAACCGATTTCCCCGTCGTGCCCTGCTTCCTCGACGGCGCATTCAAAGCGTGGCCAAAGGGAAAGTCGTTTCCGCGGCCGCGCAAGTTGCGGCTGTTCATTGGCCCGCCGATGCGATTTCGCAGCCGGACTTCGGTGAAGGAGGATGCGGTCGCGATCGCGAATGAAATGCGCGACGCGGTGTTGTCGTTACAGCCGAGGAACCTTTTCACTACTCTCGAGTCTTAGAACGCTGAAAGGAGTTGTTATTTCATGTTCTCACGCAAGCAGAAGTTTCCGGTTGGCAAGGTCGCCGTTGCATTCGGCATGGGCGCGGTGGCAGGCGCGGTGCTGGCGCTGCTCTACACGCCGCTGTCCGGACGGAAATTGCAGAAGAAAGTCGCCGATGTGACCGAGAACCTCCTCGACAAGGTCGAGGAGACAGTCGAAGACGCGCAGAAGACCGTGCGCCGCATCGTCCGAGCGTAGCCAGACGATCGCCATGATTGAAAGAAGCCCGTGAAACCACGGGCTTCTTTTTTTAATTCGGCAACTGCGGAATCCTTCCCGGCGTCCAAGGCGCGCCGAGTGCGTTCATCTGTTTCTCCACGTTCGCGAGGTCGACTTCGACCAGCTTGCGCAGCCGATCGAGAAGCGTGGCAGCCTGCTGCTGCGCCAACGTGAGCGACTCGCGATGCGTCGCTGTAGGAGCAGACGTCGTCGTGAGTCCGTTCACGGCGGTGTTCACGCGTTCGAGGTTTCGTGCTGCCTTAAGGCATGTCGATCCCGCTTGCGACTGCGCCGGAGTCAGCGTCGAAGAACACGCTGTGATCCGGGTCGCTGCGACATAGCGCGGCAATCGCCGCAAAGTCGGGTGCTGCAATGCTACTTAAACTTTGGTCTGGTTGACTGGCGTTGGTGGGAGGCCGTTCGAACCATAGGTTCACCCGCCCTGTGTGCGAGTTCACGTCCCATACGAGTGCATACTCGGCGATGCA
>DATBSF010000162.1:0-4288 GCA_036559905.1 Thermoanaerobaculia bacterium
CTCGTTCGCTGAGTTTCTGAATCGACAGCGCAAGCTCGCGCCGCGACTCAAGCGCATGGCGCTGGACTTTGCCGAGGGCTATCACGCATCGCACGCCGATCGGATCAGCGCAGCGTCGCTCCGAACCTCCGATCAGGAACAGGAAGAGCCGGAGCAACACCGCGTCGCAAACGGCTACGACGTTCTCATCGAGTGGCTGCGCGCCGGCCTCGACCCTCAGCACACCGCCCTTCACCTCGGCAGCGAAGTCACGGAGATCGCGTGGAGTCGCGGCGCGGTCGAGATCAGGACCGCGCGCGGAGAAACGTTTCGCGCGAAGGCGGCCGTCATCACGATTCCAATCGGCGTGTGGAAAACATCTGGCGGAATCCGATTCGATCCGCCGTTGCGCGAAAAACAAAAGGTAATCGCGAAGCTCGAAGTCGGGCACGTCGTGAAAATCGTTTTCCGATTTCGCGAGCGATTCTGGGATGCACCCGATTTCGTCAAGCGCCGCACGAAAATGAAGAACTGGGAACAAGGCGTTCCGTTCGCGTTTGTGCATGGGACCGATCGATTCGTTCCGACATGGTGGACGACCGCGCCGGTCCGTGCGCCGATATTGACCGCGTGGGCGGGCGGACACGCAGCCGACGCACTCCTCGCGCAAGGCTCGCGGATCATCGATCGCGCACTCGACTCACTCGCGACGACCTTCGCCGTGAAGCGCCGCGAAGTGGAGCCGCTCGTTGACTCGACGCACATGCACGACTGGCAGGCGGATCGATTCAGCCGCGGCGCCTACAGCTACACCGGTGTGGGAGGGCAGAATGCGCACAGCTCGCTGGCAAAGCCAATCGGGGGTACGCTGTACTTCGCGGGTGAGGCGACCAGCAGGGATGAGACGGGGACTGTGTCAGGGGCTGTAGCAACCGGAAAACGTGCTGCAAAGCAGGTCCTTTCGGGATAATATGCGGTAGCCACATAAACGTTCAGGGGGTTGAATGAGACTTATTGGTCGTTTTGCCGCTGCTCTTCTCCTTCTCGCCGCATCCATTGAAGCTCGAGTTATTTCATATTCGCCGTACACCGATCGCTCAGCGGTGCCCGCTGTTCAGAACAGGTTGAATCGTCACTTCGTCCTGGTCGAGCAGGCATCGCCTTCGAACTTTTTTCCGCCTAACGTGTCGCCTCCATTGCCAAGCCCGAGTTTCTCGCTCGGGCAGGTCGTGCTCTACGACTCGCGAGGCGCGGAAGAACCGCGCGTCGTCTTTCCGCAGGATGGATCGAATGCCGCGATCGGTGCCGCGGCGGCGCGTGAAGAAGCTGGATCGGTCTCGATCCTGATTCACACGACGTCGAATTTCAACAACACCAATCCGACATTCCAGGCGATCTGGGTGATGAGCGCCGACAGCGGTGCAACCTGGAAACGCATCGCAATTCCAACCGGCGTCCTGGCTTTTCAGATTGCCGGTCCTGACTACGGCGGCGCATTCGTGCGTTCGCGATACAGCAACGTTCGCATCGGCACACGCGAATTTCCGTTCGCCGTTGCACTGACGTCGGCCAGCCCGCAGGCGATCTACATCGTTGGCGCGGATGCATTGGTGAGGGCGACCTTCATCAGCGGAACAATGTCGAACAATGGTCTCCTCGGCTCCGACCGCGAAGGCCGTCAATTTCTTGTTCGCATGAACGACCGCATCGTGAAGGTCGACGTCGACGGCGGACAGAGCACCGTCGCGACGATGTCGGCCACCGGGAACCTCGAAGGCTGGATCGCGCCGAACGGCGAGACATTCCTCGAGCATGTTCAGGGCACCGGTCAAGTCGTGCTCTACCTTGCGAGCGGATCGACGATCAATCCAATCGCGGCGTCGTGGGACGGCTCGCCATTGGCACTGCCGCCGATCAATCCCGCGTGGGTTTTCTTCGCGGTACCGACGGTCGATTACACGGGCGCGTGGATCGTCAAGCGGGGCGGCGGACGGCCGACGCAGTTGCTGATCTATGGTCCGGTGTTGTTTGCGAGTCCTCTGGTTTTCGGCGTGTCCATGCAATGGAGCGATGTTTCCGCGCCGGAAGTCGAAGCGGTCCATGCTGCGGCTTCCGGTTCGAAACTCCTGATCCAGGTCCATCGCCCGCGCCAGAGCGTCGACAATCTCCTCTTCAAAGATCCCGCGCTCGCGATCTGGCATGGGGGCGATCCGGCGCCGAAGTTCTACGACGAATTGTTCCTCAGCGAAACGGCGACCAAGGGTTTCGTGCATCTCGATGTTGATGCCGTCGAAAACGGCGAGCCCTTCGTCTTCGATTCGGGCGTGACGCAACCGCAGGGCGGCATCATCTTCTCGCCGCCTCCTGCCCCCAGCGCCGGCGGCAGCGATGTCATCCAGGAGTGGGGCGTCGTGCGCGCGTCGCTGCGTCAGAAGCTCGTGCTTCCCGGCGTCGGCCGGACGCCCGGCGCATTCGGCAGCAATTGGGCGACCGATGTGACGTTGTACAACCCCGCTGATATCGCGATCACCGTCGGCCTGATGTTTCTACCGAACGGCATTCCACTTGCCGTTTTCGATCCGCCGCCGGGAAACCCCTTGTTGATCTCGCTGCAGGCGCATGAGATCCGGATGATTCCGGATGTTGTCGGCACGCTCTTCCGCATCGAAAACAGCACCGGCGCGCTGTACATCATTCCGGCAATTGGCGCAGGAGTGAACGTCACGAGCCGCACGTACAACACTACGAGCAACGGCACTTATGGCTTCACGATGAACGGCATCGATATATTCACAGCCGCCGGACCGCGTTTCCCGATGTCGTTTTCGGGAGCGTTCGAAGGCGCCAGCTTCCGCACGAATCTGATGCTGACCGACGTTTCGGGGCGGGGCAGCGATGTCTCCGCCACTGCGGCCAGTCCCAATGGCTCCTCGGCGACCGGGGCGGTGACATTCGTCGGTCCGGAATCGGGCCAGACGCAGATCAACGGCCTCTGGCAGTTTGTAGGACTCTCCCCGGCCGACACCGGCGCTCTCGTCGTACGGCCTAACAAAGGCGAGACCATCGCGTCTGTGTTCGTCGTCGATAACCGCACCAACGATCCCACATTCTTCCCGCCCGACATCCCAGCCTCGGTCATGCGCGTGATTCCTGCGATCGGTCACCTCGACGGCGCGAATGGATCGAAGTTCCGCAGCGATCTGTATCTCTTCAACAATTCTGGGCAGCCGAAAACGCTGACGCTGCAGGCGAAATTGTGGGATGTCCCCGAGAATCCGAGCACGCTGCAGTTCACGCTGCTGCCCTTCGAAGCTCGCGTCATCCGCGACGTGCTGTCTACGGCATTCGGCAAGACCGGAATCGCGCGGCTGCGTTTCACCTCGCAAGGCTCGACCAACGACACATCCGTTCGCGTAACCTCGCGGACCTACACCATCGATCCGAACGGCGGGACCTACGGCTTCCTCATGCCGCCGCTCAACAGCTTCCAGTCCGGCGGAGCTGGCGATACGCTCGAGATCCTCGGCGCCACACTCGACCCGCACTTCCGCACCAACCTCGGGCTGGTCGATCTGACGGCGTTCCCCGGCAGCCGGCCGGCGCGCGCAAAAGTCGAGATCATCGACGACGGCGGCCGCCTGCTCGACAGCTTCGAAGTCAGCATCCCATCCGCCGGCGGAATGCAGATCAATGACCTGTTCCACGGACGCGGGCTGCCCGACACCGGCAAGCCGGTGCTGATCCGCGTCTCAACGATCGAAGGGATGATCGGCGCGTACGCCGCATTCGTGGATAACGGGACTAATGACCCCGCGTATGTGGCGGCGAATTTGGCGGCTAAGAACTAGCGGATCGTCATCCTGAGCCGCGAAGTCGGCGAAGGATCTCGGCAGTTGAGATCCTTCGCTCCGCTCAGGATGACGAGCGCGCCTAGTGTGATTTTTCATTGTTCACCCGCGCCTGCGAAAGCGTTTCCTGGAACTGCAGCGCTGGAACGGGGAAGCCGAAATAGAAGCCCTGCACTTCGCGGCAGCCGTGCTCTTTGAGGAAATCGAGCTGCGGCTTCGTCTCGACGCCTTCTGCCACGACTCGCAGGTTGAGTCCCTGCGCGAGCTCGATCACTGAACGTACGATCGCGGCATCTTCGAACCGATCGGGCAAGTCCTCGACGAAATTGCGATCGATCTTCAAACAATCGATCGGAAAGCGTTTGAGATAGCTGAGCGAGGAGTGGCCCATGCCGAAGTCATCGATCGCGATGCTGATGCCCGTGCGCCGCAATCTCTCCAGCACCTTGAACGTCAGATCG
>DATBSF010000163.1:0-5040 GCA_036559905.1 Thermoanaerobaculia bacterium
CAACATTCCTCGTCACTCCAGTATCTCCGCTTTGTTCCCTTCCTCCATCAACCACTCCTTCCGGTCCCCCGCCCGCCCTTTCGCCAACAACATATCAATGGTGGCGTCCGCTCCGTCTTTAGGATCTAGGGTCAGTTGCACGAGGCGGCGGGTATCGCGATTCATTGTTGTTTCCCGCAGTTGCATCGGATTCATTTCGCCGAGGCCTTTGAAGCGCTGGATGTTGATGCGGCCGCGCACTCCTTCGGCCTCCAGGCGCTGCAGGATTCCGTTGCGCTCATGATCGTCGAGCGCGTAGTAGACGTTCTTGCCGATGTCGATGCGATAGAGCGGCGGCATCGCGACGTGCACGCGTCCGTCGAGCACGAGCTTGCGGAAATGTCGCACGAAAAGAGCACACAATAGTGTTGCGATGTGCGCGCCGTCGGAGTCGGCGTCCGCCAGGATGCAGACCTTTCCGTAGCGCAGTCCCTTCAGATCATCCGATCCGGGATCGACGCCCAGGGCGACGGCGATGTCGTGGACTTCCTGCGAAGAGAGCACTTCGTTCGGATCGACTTCCCAGGTGTTCAGGATTTTTCCGCGCAGCGGCATGATGGCCTGATAGACGCGATCGCGCGCCTGCTTCGCCGATCCGCCCGCGGAATCGCCTTCCACGAGGAACAACTCGGTCTCGTTCAGATCGCTCGATGTGCAATCGGCGAGCTTTCCCGGAAGCGCCGGACCACTCGTCAGCTTCTTTCGTTCGACCTTTTTTCCCTGGCGCAGACGCACCATCGCGCTCGCGATGGCGACCTGCGCGATCTGCTCGCCTGCCACGACGTTGTTGTTGAGCCAGATCGAGAACGCGTCCTGCGTCACGCCCGACACAAACGCCGACGCCTCGCGCGACGACAGCCGATCCTTCGTCTGCCCGGTGAACTGCGGCTCCGTCATGCGCAGCGAGAGGATGTAGCTGCAGCGCGACCAGACGTCTTCCGGCGTCAGCTTGACGCCGCGCGGAAGCAGATTGCGCAGCTCGCAGAATTCGCGGATCGCGTCGGTCAGCCCGGTTCGGAATCCGTTGACGTGCGTGCCGCCCTGCGTCGTCGGAATGAGATTGACGTAGCTCTCCGTCACGAGCTCGCCGCCCTCCTCGGTCAGCCACACGACGGCCCAGTCGACTTCCTCATTCGATCCTTTGAAATGCCCGACGAACGGCGGATCGGGAACGGTCGGCTCGCCCTGCAGCTCGGAGGTCAGATAGGCGATGAGGCCGTCTTCGTAGTACCACTCTTCGTTTTCGGACTTGTCGTTCTCGTTGACGAACTTGATGCGCAGTCCCGGCGAGAGAACGGCCTTCGCGCGCATCACGTGTTTGAGGCGCGGGATATTGAACTTGATCGTGTCGAAGAATTTCTCGTCGGGCCAGAACCGGATCGTCGTGCCGGTATTGCGCTGTCCGACTTTGTCGATCGGCTTCAGCTCGGCGCGTTTCTTCCCGTCGGCGTACCACATGAAGTATTCCTTGCCGTCGCGCCGCACCCACACCTGGAGTTTTTTGGAGAGTGCGTTGACGACCGAGACGCCGACGCCGTGCAGTCCGCCCGAGAATCGATAGTTTTTCTCCGAGAACTTCGCGCCCGCGTGCAGACGCGTGAGGATGACCTCCACGCCCGACACGCCTTCCTTCGCATGTTTGTCGACCGGCATCCCCCGCCCGTTGTCCGACACCGACATCGATCCGTCGTCATGCAGTGTGACGGCGATCTCATCGCAATATCCGGCGATCACTTCGTCGGTGGAGTTGTCGATGACTTCCTGCGCGAGGTGATTCGGCCGCTCGGTGGTCGTGTACATCCCCGGCCGCTTGCGGACGGGTTCGAGACCGGTGAGAACTTCGATTGCCGAAGAGTCGTAATTGGACATCAGGTCAACGCCGCCCCGGCCGCCGCCCCGACGACACTGCGAAGATCCAATCGAAAACTGACACACGGCCTCCCGCGGTCACCTCGTCTGCGTTCGCGACGTGGGACGATTTGGTTTTGATCATTTGTTCGAGCTCGACCGGCGTCAGATCCGGGTTTTTCTCCAGCAGCAGCGCCGCGATGGCTGAAACGTACGGCGCGGCGTACGAAGTTCCGGAGTTGAGAGGATAGCCGGAAACGACGTGCCCGCTTCGGTAGTGATCAGCCGCACTGATCGAAGCCAGGAACAGATCAGCAGCGGGCGCGAGGATGTCGACCGCATCGCCTCGGCACGAACGGTCCCAGAGGTGGTTGGTCTGATCGATGCCACCAACCGTGATGAACCCGTCGATCGAGCCGCCTAGGACGCCGGGAAACAAATTGCTGTTCATCGCGCTGTCGCATTGATTGCCGTTGCCCGTCACGAAATTGCCGGCGATCGTAACGAACAGAAATTTCTTGCCCGCTGGATCGGGATTGCCATTCGCATCGACGCCCGCGATCATCTCCCGCACCTTTTTCTCGAACGCGGGAAAGTTCGGGTCTTTCACCGAAGCGTAGTTCGGCACGAAGCTCATGCTGATGATCCCGGTTTTGAATTGCGGCGTGGTTGGATCGTAGGCGTGCCTGACGATCGCGTCGAACGTGCGAATCCAACCTGGAATGTCGAGTCCGACCGACTCCATGTAGACCGAGACGATTCTCGCGTCAGGTGCGATGCCCGTGTTCTTGCCGGCGAGCATGGATGCCGTCGCAGTGCCATGGGTGCGGATCGCCAGCGTGCTATCGCTGGTGAAGCACGGATCGAGGGCTGCGTTGCGTCCCGGGCACTCCACTGCGAGGCCACTGACCGCGATATACCCGATCACGACCGACCCATCGGCGCGCATCAGTTCGTTGTGGCCGCTCATGATGCCGCCCTCGAACAAATAGACGACTGCGCCTTTGCCGGTTGCCTTTCGCGTAACGCTCTTGTCGAGCGCCCCATCCCGCGAATCCGCACGGTCGAGGTGCCACAGAAGATTGTCCGGAAATCCGTCGCCACAACCCACGAGTCGCAGATCGAAAGTGCTCGACAAGACGCGTACCTCCTCCACTCCACAAAGAGTAGAGGTCGTCTGGGCGTTGAGACTGACAGGAATGAGAACCGTTAAGAGAGCGACCAGCGGGCGCACGCCGCTATTTTACGGCGCGACGCGTGCTGTCTGCACTGCCGGCGCATCCTGAACGAACGCGACCTTGCCGTCGGCGTGGGTCGGATCGGGATTGAAGATGCGCGATGGCGTGCTTTCGATCATCGCTTCGATGTCGGGCGGGTTCAGCATCGGGTTCTCGGAAAGAATGCGCGCCGCGATGCCGGCGATGATCGGCGCCGCGAACGATGTCCCCGATCGCAGATTCGGCGAGCGGCCGCGATAGTGATCGGTGCCCGTGATCGTCGCGCTGAAGATGTCCTGCGACGGCGCGAGAATCTCGAGCCCGCCCCTGCACGCGCCCGGCCACCAGCTGTTGTCTTCCGTCATGCCGCCGACCGTGATCAAACCGTCGATCTGTTTGCCCAGGGTGGCTGGGAAGCGGTCGACGTAGCCGCCGCGGCCGCATCCGTTGTCGATGTTGTTTCCGGCGACCACGAAGAAAAAGCGCTTGCCGTTCGGATCGGGCTTGCCCTCGGCATCGACGCCGCCGATCATCTCGCGAATCTTCTTCTCGACCGCGACGAACGGCACGGGCGCCGGATCGGGCATCGACGCGAGTTTTTCCAGGATCCAGCCGCTGATGTTCACGACCGCGGTGTGAAACTCCGGCGTCGACGGATCCCACGCGTTGCGAATGATGAAGTTGAGGCCTTCGAGATATGTGCGCGTCGTCGCCAGCGCGGACTCGTTCATCACGCGCACGCTGATGATGGTCGCTTCCGGCGCGACGCCGACTCGCTCGCCTGCGACGAGTGAAGCCACGCTCGTTCCGTGTGACGCGCCAACGAGCTCGCCCCAGTTGGTGTAGCAGGGCTCGATCGCTTTGTTCCTGCTGACGCAGGCCGACGAGCCGACACTCAGCGATGTCGCGGCGTCGAAACCGCCGATGACGCGGTTGCCGAATTCCACGTGCGTTGCGAGCACGCCCGTATCCATGACGTAGACGACGCTTCCCGCGCCTGCGTGGCGGCGGTGATACTGCCCGTCGAGATTTCCGTCGAGCTGATCAATCCGATCGAGATGCCACAGCACGTCGACGTTCGCTCCATCGCCGCAGCCGGCGAGGCGCGACGACATGTGCACGGCATCGAGGGGGATGTCAACTTCGCGACAATAGGTAGACACAAGATCGGAGTCCGCCGCTCGCAGTGGAAGCACCGCGGATATGAAAACAGCGCACGCGAAAAGGGCTCGCAAGCGAAGATCCGATTTTTTGAAAAGCCTTGGACGACTCGATTAACTGTGAGACAAACTCAGCAAAATGGCAAGAAAATTCTGGGTCGCCGCGGCCGTGTTCGTGATCTCGATCACGTTGCGATTCGATCCGGCCGCCACCTATCCGCCCTACGACGATCTCTACCACGCGAAGCGGATTGCCTGGTCGGCGGCGCACTTCCCTCACGTCCTTGCGTTTGACCCGGATCGTGGACTCAGCGGCGCATTCTGTCCGTGGCCGCCGCTCTACGATCTCGCGTGCGGAGCGGTCGCGCTCACCGGCGTTTCCGTGAAGTGGCTGCCGCCCTTCGGCTTTTCTCTCCTCGCCGCAAGCCTCGGATTTGCCGTCGGTCCGGTCGCTGGCATTGGAATCGCCATCTCGCCGTACCTGATCAATGTGTCGAGGACCGCCGCGATCGATCATCACTGGATCGAGCCGGCGCTTCTCCTTCTCATCCTCTTCGCCACCGCCCGCCGCCGTCCGCTGCTTCTTGGCATCGCTCTCACGGCCGCGATGTTCGTGCAGACGGCGTTTCTGATCTCGGGAGCGATTGCATTTGCGATCTGCTTCCGTCAACAGTGGGGCTGGATTTCTTTTGCGATGCCGGCGGCCGCGATCGCGATTTATCGACTCGCGCAACCGGGGGGATATCCCAACAGCGCGTGGTTTCTCGGATGGCCGC
>DATBSF010000164.1:0-6237 GCA_036559905.1 Thermoanaerobaculia bacterium
CGGCTGCTGATGGAGAAGGACCCGCATCTCCTCATCGAAGGGCTGATCATCTCGGGATTCGCAATCGGATCAAATCCGATGGCGTACATCTACATCCGCGGCGAGTTTTATTACGGCGCGGTCGTGCTCGAGAAAGCACTCGCCGAAGCCCGCGAGCGCGGATTCCTTGGCAAGAACATCCTCGGCAGTGGATTCGACTTCGACATCACCGTTGCGCGCGGCGCCGGCGCGTACATCTGCGGCGAAGAGACAGGCCTGATCGAATCGATCGAAGGCCATCGCGGACAGCCGCGCGTGAAGCCGCCGTTTCCCGCTGTCATCGGCGCGTTCGGCGGACCGACTGTCGTCCAGAACGTCGAGACGCTGACCTGCGTGCCGTTGATCGTCAAAAACGGCGCGGAGTGGTTCAAATCATTCGGGACTCCGAAGAATACGGGCCCGAAGCTCTACTGCGTATCCGGAACGATCAAGAAGCCGGGCGTGTACGAGTTCCCGATGGGCATCAACCTCAAGGAGCTGATCAACGATCACTGCGGCGGCGTTCCCGAAGGCCGCAAGTTGAAGGCCGTCATTCCGGGTGGCGCGTCGGCGCCGATGTTGACGCCTGACGAGATCGACATCCCGCTGAACTTCGATGCGCTGATGAAGGCGGGATCGATGCTCGGGTCGGCCGGGATCATCGTGCTCGACGATTCCGTCTGCATCGTCGATGCAGTCTGGCGTCTCGCAAAATTCTTCGCGCACGAGTCGTGCGGACAATGCACGCCCTGCCGCGAGGGAACGAACTGGCAGGAGTCGATTCTCGATCGCATCGAGCGGGGAGACGGGCGGGCGAGCGATCCCGACCTGCTTCTCGACATGTCGGACAACATCGGCGGCAAGTCGCTCTGCGCGTTAGGCGACGCCGCGATCGGGCCGGTGATCTCGTCGGTCAAGAAGTTCCGCAAAGAATACGAGCATCACATCACGCAGAAGAGCTGTTTGCCCGAGACGCGGCGCTATCGGCGGCTGGACACGCCGGTCGGCGCGCACTGATGCTCTTTCTTGTCATTGCCGCGGTCATCATCGTTGTTTTCGCACTCAAAGCGGTCGTGGTTGTGCCGAACGGCAAGGCCTACATCGTTGAACGCATGGGTGTGTACGTTGCGACGCTGCATCCCGGCTTTCACGTCCTTATGCCGCTCCTCGACAAAATCCGATACAAGCATTCGACCGCGGTTCAAACGCAGGAACTCTCGGAGGTCGTCGAAACACGGGATCGCCAACAGGCGAGCGTGGCGAGCACGTATCGCTTTCGGATTCTCGATCCGCAGCGCGCCTCGTATGGCGCCGCCGACTATGCGTCCTTCCTGCGTGAGCTGGTGCGCACATCCCAGAAGCGATACGTTGCCGGGCAAACCTGGGATGCGCTCCGGCAGGACAGTCGATCGTTTGAGGCCGAGGTGCAGCGCGCCGTCGACGAGGCGGCGGAGAGCGTCGGGCTCAAACTAGTCGAGTACTCGGTGAAGGACATGCAGCCTCAGGGCTGACACTTTGAGGCGCCCCGCCGGAGTCACGGCCCTCAGCTTCTTCTTCATGTTCGGGATGCTGGCCAGCGGCCTGTCCGCGATCTCTCTGGCGTTTCCGGGCGGATTTCTGGAGCCGATCTGGCGCGTCAATCCGCGCGGTCGTGAAGGCCTCGCCAGCCTCGGTCCCTTGGCCGTCGTGCTGATGGCGCTCGTGTGCGGGCTCTGCGCGTATTCGGCGTTTGGTTTGTGGAAGGGCCTGCAGTCGGGACGCCGTCTCGCGATCACGATGCTCGCGATCAACGCCATCGGCGACGTCGCGAGCGGGGATTGGAGGACGCTGATCGGGCTACCGATCGCGGCCGCACTGATTCTCTATCTGACAACTCGCCGCGTTCGTGAGTTTTTCGGCAAAGGCGCTACCATCATCAGCACAGGAGGCTAACCATGAAAAAGATTGCGCCACTGGCGCTATGCGCTGTGCTGCTGCTGGTCAGTTGTGGCAAGACGGTGTCGGGTCAACTCAGCGACATGAACGCGAAGGTCGACGACCTCGCCCAGCGCGTCAAGAACCTCGAGGACGACCGCCTCAAGCTCGAAAAGCAGATGATTCAGACGCAGCAGGCCATGCAGTTGATGCATGAGCAGATGAAGACGATGGAGGAGTACTACAACCGCCTTCAGGTCTCACAGGCTCCACACTAGTAGCTCGCTGTCGATTCGTCCCTCGAAAACACCTCGGCCGTCCAGACCCGCTCGAAATTGACGCCGGCCGAGCGATACGACGCGCGCACTTTTTCGGCGTCCGCGGCTTCGAACTCGCAGATCGCTCGCTTGCGATCGGACGCGATGTAGCTCCGCACCCACGTCGCGCCGTACGCCTCCAGGCACTTGTCGACGCGCCGGGCGAAGTCATTGAGCTGTTCGGACGTGATCGGGTCTTCGAAGATCTGTTCGAGGACGATGTGCGCCATGTTTGGCCTCCGTCAATTTGTCTTGTGCTCGTTTAGTGAGGTCGTCCCACTGCCGGGCCCCGATCGCCGGATCGAGGAACGATCGATCGCCGGTGATCTGCGTCAAAAGCGTGCGAGCGATCGCTGCTTCGCTTCGGCGGTCGACGGCTTCGGCCGCGCGAAGGGCCTCCTCTGCGCGCTGACGGGCGCTCTCAATGTCGCCGCGGCGCAGATCGCGTTCCGCGAGAAAGACGAGCGCGTACGCGAGCTCGCCTTTGTTGTCGATGTCGCGCAGCGACTGCAGGCAGCGATCGACATCCGCCGTTTCGCCGGAAATCAGATGCGCCAGCGCGGTCAACATGTCGGTGACTGGACCTTCGCTTCCGCCGGTCATCTTCGCGGCTGCCGGCGCGAGTCGCTGGCAAAGACGGAGCGCCTCCGCGGCATCTCCGCGTTCGAGCGCCATCACCGCGAGCCTCGAAGTCGCGATCCATTCGCGCCAGTGGTCTTGCGCACGCACGGCCATCGCGTAAGCCTGCTCGAGCCGCGGAATGGCATGCGCGTCGTCGCCGATGTGTGCGTAGAAATATCCGAGCCCGAGGGGAATCTCGAAATGTTCGACTCCCGACTTCGCCGCCAGCGCCTCGGCTTCCTCGAGCAGCAGTCGTCCGCGAGGAACATCGCGTTGAATGAACACCAGACACCGGCCGGTATTGGCGATCTGGCCGATCGCCATTACCGGATCGCGCTTCGGGATGAGCTCTGCCGACTGCAAAACGCGATCGGCGGCGCTGTTGAAATTTTCCGCTTCGGCATCCAGCGATGCCAGAAGGTACGCGCCCTGCGATGACTCGTGCATCATGTTGCGCGTTCGCGCCTGTTCGAGAAGCGCCTCGATGCGCGGCTTCCACAGAAGTCGTTCCTTGATCGAGGTCCGCGTCAGCACGATGATCTGCAGCAGCTCGATCTGGATCGCGATGCGAACGTCGTCGGGCAGCGTTTCCGCGATCTGCAGACCCTGGCGCGCGACCGCGATTCCTTCGCTGTACGCAAAGAGACGCAGGCAGCGATTGCCGGCCGCGATCGCGGACGTCGCCGCGAGATGCGGGTCGCCGCCGAGGCTCGCATGATGGACGATATCGCCGGCGAGCGAGCCCTCGGGATCGTGCGCCGCTTGCAGCGCCTGCGCGATCTGCCGATGCACGAGCCATTTTCGCGGACCGGATAACTTCTGATACGCGGCTCGCCGCATCAGATCGTGGCGGAAGTCGTAGCTCGATGCGGCGGACGCTTTGAGAATCGCCGTACGCTCCAGCGTCTCGAGCGCTGCCGCCATTTCTCCGGCTGCCATTCCTGTCGCGCGCCCGAGAGTCTCGACATCGAATCGCCGTCCGATGGCGGCCGCCCACGAGACCAGCTCGCGTGCGCGCGGGTCGAGCTGTGAAAGGCGGTCGCTGAGAAGCTGATCGAGTGAAGTCGACGATGTGTCTGAGGCGCGCGCGAGCTCGATCGCGAAGAAGGGATTGCCGGCGCTTTCAGCGACGACGCGATCGGCTTCATCGCTCGCGCCGACGTGCTGCGCAAGCTTCCGCGTTTCGGCGGGCGTCAACGGCTCGAGATGAATCTGCAGCACGCGATGCTCGCGCGTCAGCTCGCTAATGACGCGCGAGGCGCACCCGTTCGCATCCAGCTCGCCTTCGCGCGCGGCGCACGCCATCTGCATCGGCGTTCCGCGAAGCGCGCGACTCACGTAATGCAGCAGCGCCGCCGAAGCTTCGTCGAGCCATTGCAGGTCGTCGAGCACGATCCGTTTCCTGCCCGAGCTCTTGAGCAGCTCGACGACGCGATCGAAGAGTCGCGCACGATCGGTGGTGTCAGTTGGAAAACCGCCAAGCTCCGCGAGAGCGTCGATCCAGATGCCGTACGGCCGGATCATTTCGGCGGCGAATGCGCGTCCGTAAATGCCGTTGTCGCGGCAAAGTTCGGTGAGGAGACGGCTCTTTCCGATTCCGGGATCGCCGGTCAGAAAAACGATTTTGTCGCCGGCCGCCAGCGCCTGATCGAGCTCGTCGCGCCGGCCGATGAGAGGTTCATCGGAATACGCTTCGGCTTTTGACGGGGTGGGGCGGCCTGCGCTTCCACCGACCGCCCGCCGCGCATCTTCTACTGCTTCCGACGGCCGCCGTCCAAGCTCCTGCTCGAACAGCATGCGACAGTGGTCGTACTGTCTCAGCGCTTCCTGATTGCGATCGAGCGTCGTCAGAATGCGAATGAGCGCGATATGCGCGTCTTCGCTGAAAGGATCGAGCATCGCGCGTTTTCGCGCGTGTGCCAGGGCCGCATCGCCGGCGCCGAGTTGGTCGATGAGCTGTGCGAGAACCTTGACCTGAGTTTGGCGGAGGCTCTCGCGTTCGGCGATCAGCCATTGTTGGAATCGATAACAGCCGGGGAGATCGAGGCCTTCGAGAAACTCGCCGCGCACGATTTCAGCCGCTGCGAGCAGTTGATTACCGTTGATTAACCGTCGGAACTCCACAACATCGACCGAACCGCCTCGAAACTCGACGCGTTCACGGTCCGCAACGAGGCAGCCATCCATCAGCGGACGCAGCTTCGTCAGACTCCAGCGAAGCTCCGCGCGCGGGTCGTCGGGGCCGTCCCACAGCAGCTCGCAGAGCCGATCGCGCAACTGCGGACGGCCGCTGCCCACGAGATAGGCGAGCAGCGCGCGCGTCTTCTTCGAAGGCGGCAGCGGGACGGTCTTGCCGTCCCGCTGCACCTCCAACTCGCCGAGGAGTCGGATTTCGATCATGGTGATGGCGCTCGATTTTACGCCCGCGCTTCGAACACCAGGTTGAACGGGGTCTCGGTGGCGCGGCGGAAGCGCTTGAATCCACCGCGGGTTGCCACGTCACGGATCTTCGCTTCGCCCGCCTGGGCGCCGAGAGCAAGGCCGACTTCCTGCGAGCGCGAGGCGGGCGTGCAGATCAGCGTCGAGGCCGAGTAGTACACGCGGCCGACCGGATTGAGGTTCTGCTCGACGCGATCGTTCGCGAACGGCTCGACGATCATCCACGTTCCGTCTTTTGCGAGCGAACGCAGGACGTGAGTCGCCGCGCCGACCGGATCGCCCATGTCGTGGAGGCAATCGAAGAACGCCACCAGGTCGTAATCGTTGCCGGGATACGCCTTGGCCGACGCCTGCTCGAACGTCACGCGATCGGCGACGCCGGCTTTTTTCGCGGCTTTGCGGGCTGCTTCGATGGACGGGCTGTGGTAGTCGAATCCGATGAACTTCGACTTCGGAAACGCCTTCGCCATCAGGATCGTGGATGCGCCGTGACCGCAGCCGATGTCGGCGACCTTCGCTCCGCGCGCCAGTTTCGCTTCGACGCCTTCGAGTGCCGGAATCCACGACGTCATCAGGTTGCCGATGTAATTCGGCCGGAAGAACTTCTCGGTCCCTTCGAAGAGGCCGTGATCGTGCTCGTGCCAGCCGAAGCCGGCTCCGCTGCGGAACGCATCGCTGATCTTCGGCTCCGCTTTGAGGGCCGATGTCGCGAGCTGAAACGCGCCGGGGAGATAGGCCGGGCTGTCTTCCTGCGCCAGAGCGAACGCCTGCTCTTCGGTCATGACGTACTTGCCGCTGTCGGCCTCGTACATGACGTAGCCGCCGGCAGCCTGCGCGCTGAGCCACTCGCGGACGTAGCGCTCATTGGTGCCGGTCTTCTTCGCCAGCTCGGCGGGGGTCAGCGGGCCCGACTCCGCCAGAGTCTTGT
>DATBSF010000165.1:0-4761 GCA_036559905.1 Thermoanaerobaculia bacterium
GCCCTGCAGCAATGGAAAGGGTAGCGAAAGCGCGAACACCTGATTCGGCCGGATCGACACGTCGTCCGGATCGACGACGTCGAACAGACAGCCGGCGCTGTCGTTCCAGAATCGCTCGCGAAATTTCTCGCGGACCGCGTCGGCGCGCCGCGCGAGATCGCCGTCATCGCTGAGTGCCGCTGCGATCCGCAGCGCGTTGTACCAGAGCGCGTTGATCTCGACCGCTTTTCCGCCACGAAGCGTGATGCACTGGTCACCGACTTTCGCATCCATCCACGTGAGCTGCATGCCGGGCGCGGAGGCGTGAAGGAGACCATCGGCGTCGTTGCGGATGTCGTAGCGCGTGCCGCGCTGAAACCAGGTGATCGCGTTGAGGAGCCGCGGGAGCGCCTCTTCGCGGACGAACTGATGATCGCGCGTCGCTTCGAGATACTTCCACACAGCGATGAAAAGCCAGAGCGCGGCGTCGACGGAGTTGTATTCCGGCTGACCGTGCTCGACGAATCGATTCGGAATCAGTCCGCCATTCGACGCGCGCAGCCATCGACGCAGAATCCGTTTGGCATCGCTGAAACGATGCGTCGCCAGACAGAGTCCGGGAAGCGAGATCATACTGTCGCGTCCCCACTCCGCGAACCAGTGGTAGCCGGCGATGATGCCGCGATCGTCGTCCTCGCGATCGACGATGAACTGATCGGCGGCAAGCGTGAGCGGGCCGCGCATTGCGAATCGCTCGCGGCGCGCACGCTCCTTCTCGAGCGATCCGCGCGGCTTGTCTTCGGTCGTCAGGACGACATCGATCGAAGCGCCCGGAGCGAGGCGCACCAGATACGAGCCGGGCGTGAAGAGATCCTCGACGTAATCGAGTCCGCGTTCGCGCTCGCGGTCGTATTGGAAATTGAAATACCAATCGGGCGCCGATTCGAAATTCGCGCCCGGAACGATGATCTTCACTTCCGGCGGCGCTCCGTCGTTTCGTCGGATCAGATGATGCGAATCGCGCCCTGCGAGGAGGGGACGCAGACGCAGCGCGACCGATTCCGGCGCTTCGAGAACGTCGTATCGCACGATCGTCGTGTTCTCTCCGCGTGGGCTGCCGATCGTCTTGCGAATGCGAACGCGTCCGACGGCGTACTCCCACACGGGAAAAATGCCGCGCTCGAAACGCGTCAGCAGCTCGAATCCGCGAGGGTGGATCGCGCCGCCGTAACGATTGCAACTCAGCTCGATTCCGTTGACGGTTTCGTCGAGCTTGGCGACCACGACTGTGCGCTCGGCGCGGGATCGCGAGGCGGTGACCAGCATGCCGTGATAGCGCCGCGTATTCGCGAAGCAGACGCTCGAGCTCGACCAGCCGCCGAGGCCGTTGGTGTCGAGCCATTCGAGCGAGGTGGCGCGCTCGAAGTCGTGCAGCGCCGCGGCGGGAATGGTCAACATCACGCGGACTTTATCTGAGAAAGTGCCGAGTGCTCAGTGCCGAGTACCGAGTCCCACCTCCCCTCGGCACTCGGCACTCGGCACTCGGCACTACAATTCAGACCCGATGCGCGTTCGCTTCATCTGCATTCACGGTCATTTCTATCAGCCGCCGCGCGAGAACCCGTGGCTGGAGGCGGTCGAGACGCAGGACTCGGCGCATCCCTATCACGATTGGAACGAGCGGATCACCGCTGAATGCTACGAGCCGAACGCATCGTCGCGCATTCTCGACGCGCACGATCGCATCACGAAAATCATCAACAACTATGCGTCGATTAGCTTCAACTTCGGCCCGACGCTTCTGAGCTGGCTGGAAAATCGCGAGCCGTCGACGTACGCCGCGATTCTCGATGCCGATCGCATGAGCCGCGAGCGATACGGCGGGCACGGGTCTGCAATCTCGCAGGTCTACAACCACATGATCCTTCCGCTCGCGAACGCTCGCGACAAGCGCACCCAGGTGCGTTGGGGTATCCGCGATTTCGAAAAACGTTTCGGCCGGCTGCCGAAGGGGATGTGGCTTCCGGAAACAGCAGTCGACACTCCGTCGCTCGAAGCGCTGGCGGCGGAGGGAATCGAATTCACGATTCTCGAGCCGCGCCAGGCGACTCGCGGCGGCGGGCCGATCGATCCGACGCAGCCGTACATCTGCAAGCTTCCGTCGGGTCGTTCGATCGCGATTTTCTTCTACGACGGTCCGATCTCGCGTGCAGTGGCGTTCGAGCATCTCCTCGCTCGCGGCGAGAACTTCGCCCATCGGCTGCTGGCCGCCTTCGGCGAATCGCGCGATCATCCGCAGCTCGTCAACATCGCGACCGACGGCGAAACGTACGGCCACCACCATCGCTACGGCGATATGGCGCTGGCCTACGCGATCGACTACATGAACGAGCGCAAGCTCGTGCGCCTCGCGAATTACGCGCAGTTCCTCGCGGAGAATCCACCGACCGAAGAGGTCGACATCGTCGAACGGACTTCGTGGAGCTGCAGCCACGGCGTCGGACGCTGGCAGCTCGATTGCGGTTGCAACGCCGGAGCGCCGGCGGGATGGACGCAACAGTGGCGTGCGCCACTGCGCGAGGCGCTCGATTGGCTGCGCGATCAGTGCGCCGTGATTTTCGAGGAAGAGGGAAAGAGGTTGCTGCGTGATCCGTGGGCCGCGCGCGAGGATTACATCGATGTGATTCTCGACCGGTCGGACGAGAGCGTCGAGCGCTTCATCGCGAAGCATCAAACATCGCCAGGATCGACCGTCACGGTTCTGGAATTGCTCGAGATGCAGCGCAACGCGATGCTGATGTTCACGAGCTGCGGATGGTTCTTCAACGACATCTCCGGCATCGAGACTGTTCAGGTGCTGCGCTACGCCGGCCGCGTCATCCAAATCGCGGAGAAAATCTCGGGCGGCACTCTCGAGCTCGAATTCCTCCACCGCATCGCGAACGCGCGCAGCAACGCCCCGCAGCATGGTGACGCGCGCCAGATCTACGAGCGCGAGATCAAGCCGATGCGCGTCGACATGCGACGGGTCGCGGCTCACTACGCCGTGGCATCGCTGTTCGACAACTTCTCATTCGAAGAAGGCGTGTACTGCTATCGCGTCCGGCAGGAAGACTTCGAGACCTATCGCGCCGGCCGCGCGAAGATGGCGATCGGTTCGATCACCATCGCGTCACTCATCACGCGCGAAGAGGCGCAATTCGAATTCGCCGTCCTTCACCTCGGCGAAACCGAACTGACCGGAGGCGTGCGTCCGATGACCGACGCCGCGCACTACGAAGCGATGAAGCGCGATCTGAGTGAGGACATGCGCGTCAACGGAATCTCGTCCGTGATCCGCGTGCTCGATGAATACTTCGAGGAGCCGCCGTTGTCGATCCGTGCTCTCTTCCGCGACGAGCAGCGCCGCATCCTCAATCTACTCTGCGACACCACGCTCAACGAAGCGGAGAGCGCATTTCGCCAGTTGCACGAGCGCTACGACCCGCTCATGCGCTTCCATGCCACGCTCGGCGTTCCACTGCCCAGCGTGTTGAGGACGGCGGCGGAGTTCGATGTGAACATGCAGTTGCGTCGGCTGCTCGATCGCGAAGAGATGCCGCTGTCGGAGATCGAAGTCCTGCTGCGCGAATCGCGTGATGAAGGCGTCGCGCTCGATGAGACGACGCTGATGACGCTGAAGAGTGCGGTCGAACGCGCCGCCATCGAATTCGCCGCCAAGCCGGACGAGTTCGAGCGGCTCGAGCGCTGGGAAGAAATCGTGACGCTCGTTCGCGAATCGCAAGTCAGAGTCGATCTGCGCAAACCGCAGAACGAGTACTACCGCTTGCGCAAGGTCGTCCGGCCGGTGATCGCCGCTACCGCCGGCAATGGATCGTCGAACGCCACGCGCTGGCTGCAGCACTTCGATGCCCTCGGCGAGAAGCTCGCGATCAGTCCGGAGCCCCGCGGATGACGACCCGCAATGCCGGCGTTCTTTTGCATCCGACTTCGCTGCCAGGCCGCTATGGCATCGGCGATTTGGGCGATGAGCTGATCGCGTTTCTCGACTGGACCCGCGACGCCGGAATGAAAATCTGGCAGCTGCTGCCGCTCAATCCGCCCGGTTACGGAAATTCGCCTTACGGCTGCCACTCGTCATACGCGGGAAATCCGCTCGTGATTTCGCCGGACGGCCTCGTGCGCGATGGGCTGCTTCCCGCGGACGCTTTGGTCGGAATTCCGAAGTTTCCGGATGACCACGTCGACTTCGATCGCGTCACGGCGTTTAAAAACGATCTGCTCCGCCAGTCGTGGGAGTACTTCAACAAGCATGCGCGCGAAGACCATCAGTACGCGCAGAAACGATTCCAGGAAGACAACAAATGGCTGGATGACTGGGCGATGTATGCGGCGCTGAAGAAACGTTACAGCGATGCGCGCTGGTCGGAGTGGCCGCATCCGATCGCGGCTCGCGATCACGCGGCGATCTCGGCCGCCAAAAAAGAATTGGCCACAGAAATACGTTTTCAGAAGTACATACAATTCCTGTTCTTCCGCCAGTGGGCCGCGATCCGCGAAGCCGCCGACGCCCGCGGCATCGACATCCTCGGCGACGTTCCGATCTATGTCGCCGGCGACAGCGCGGACGTCTGGGCGAACCCAGAGCTCTTTCAACTCGATGCGAATGGCGATCCGACCGTCGTCGCCGGCGTTCCTCCCGATTACTTCAGCGAGACCGGGCAGCGCTGGGGCAATCCGCTGTATCGATGGGATGTGATTCGCGAGCGCAAGTATCGCTGG
>DATBSF010000166.1:0-18989 GCA_036559905.1 Thermoanaerobaculia bacterium
ATCGCCGCATCCTCGAATCGATCGGGCAGGTCCTCGACGAAGTTGCGATCGATCTTCAAACAATCGATCGGAAAGCGTTTGAGATAGCTGAGCGAGGAGTGGCCCATGCCGAAGTCATCGATCGCGATGCTGATGCCCGTCCGCCGCAATCTCTCCAGCACCTTGAACGTCAGATCGAGATTCTCCATCGCGACGCTCTCGGTGATCTCGAGCTCGAGCGTTTTCGGATCGACGCGCGCCTGTTTGATCGCATCTTCGATTCCGTCGACCAGCGACAGCTCGCGGAATTGCCGCGCCGAAAGATTCACCGCCACGCGGAAATCGGGGAAGCCGAGGTCGCGAAAGACGCGGACCTGGTGCAGGGCGGTGCGCAGAACCCAATCGCCGATCAGCACGATGAATCCGCGCTCTTCGGCGACCGACAGAAAACTTCCGGGCGACATGAGTCCGCGCTCCGGATGCCGCCATCGCAGCAGCGCTTCCATGCCGATGATCCGATTCGTGCGGATGTCGATCTGCGGCTGGTAATAGACCTCGAATTCGTTGCGCTCCATCGCCTGATGCAGTCCGCTCTCGAGTGTCAGGCGCTCCTGCATCGAGCGGCTCAGCTCCTGCGTCGACATCTCATAGCAATTGCGCCCGACGGCTTTGGCGCGATACATCGCGTTGTCGGCGTTTTTTAGAAGCGTCTCGGCATCTTCGCCGTCATCGGGATACACGGTGATGCCGATGCTGGCGGTGATGTAGAGACGTTGCCCGTCGATGTCGATCGGCTCCGCGATGATCCGCAACACACGCTGGGCCATCGCGGCGGCATCTTCTTTTTTCTCGAGCTCCTGGAGGACGATCGTGAATTCGTCGCCGCCGACGCGCGCCACGACGTCGCCTTCGCGGACGCTGCCGCGCAGCCGCGTCGCGATCTCGCGCAGCAGGCCGTCACCGAGAGTGTGGCCGAGAGAGTCGTTGACGACTTTGAAGTGATCGAGGTCGAGGAAAAGCACGGCCACCGGACGCCGTTTGCGTTGCGCCAGCGCCAGCGCCAGCGTCAGGTGCTCCTGGAACAGCCTGCGATTCGCGAGTCCGGTCAGCGCGTCGTGGTACGACTGGTACTCCATCTGCTGCTCGGTGCGCTTTCGATCGGTGAGATCGAGAATCTTTCCGATGACGCCCGAAACGTTGCCCTTCGAATCGAACTGCGGTCGGTACGCGGCCGTGATCCATCCCTGCCGCTCCGTTCCCGGAATCATGTAGGAAGTCTCGGACAGCGAGACGGTCTCGCCCTTCAGCACGCGGTTGAGCACTTCATCGATCGGCTGCTCACCGACGGCGGGAAAGAAATCGGCGGCGCGTTTGCCGAGGACTTCTTCGGCGCGGAGGCCGGTGAGGTTTTCCATGAATCGGTTCCAGACCTGACACCGCATCTCCCGGTCGTAGACCACAATACCCTCGGCGGCATTCGACATGATGTCGCTGGCGAGATCCGAATCGTGCCGTATGCTCTCGGGCGCTTTGCTCTCCGGCTCCTCGCGCGGTTCGCGCGGCAGCCGGCGCTGGCGGACCGGCAGGAATTGCGGAGAACGTCCGGTGAGCGCGAAGGTGATGGAGACGAATGCTGAGCCGACGACGATGCACACAGCCACCAATGCAGCAGAGATGGCTATGGCGAGGACAACTAGAGCAGCGGAAATGACGACCTCGGCCTGCATCCGCAAAAATAGTTTGCTCGACTACGGAAAATGTTGCAACAAAAAACTTTAGGG
The DNA here is from genome assembly GCA_036559905.1 of Thermoanaerobaculia bacterium. Lineage (GTDB taxonomy): Bacteria > Acidobacteriota > Thermoanaerobaculia > Gp7-AA8 > Gp7-AA8 > Gp7-AA10. The sequence goes on from DATBSF010000166.1 coordinate 1,761, forward strand.
TAATTATCCACACATTTCGGTCAGAAGAACCATGAGCTATTGCGACTACGCAAAAGGGCATCCGATATCCGCGGTCGATCTCTGTGCTCTCTGTGGTGAAAGCTTTTCACCACAGAGGACACAGAGATCACAGAGACATCGCGGCCGAATACAAGCCATGGAAATGATGAACACCGTTCTCGCGCGCCGGTGAATATCGCCCGGCTGAGTACGTCGACGACCGCAGACCGCGCTGCACGGCCTCGCAGATATCGATATCTTCGAGCTGAATCTCGTCGCTGAACGCGATCGTCTCGTCGATCTGCTGTTTCGAGGAATCGGGATCGCTGAAATACCACTCGAAAATCGTCAGCGTTCGATCGTGACCGACCGGCACAATCAAATTGGTCGAGAAGTTATCGGGGTAGACGTTCAGCATCAGGTTCGGGAATAGCCAGAAGTACGCCGCCTCGCCATCGCCGCGAATGCGCTCGGGGCGCTTCAGCGGCGCGTGCTGGATCGAATAGTTGACGCGCGTCTCGGTGCGATATTTCGGATAGTCGATCTCGCGAAAGAGCGAGGGATGCACGATCGGGATGTGATAGCCCTCGAGATAGTTGTCGACGTAGACCTTCCAGTTGCAGTTGACCGACCAGTCTTTTCGCGCGGCGAGGCGCCCATCGAACTTTCGCCCGGCGAGGTCGCCGAGGAATTCCTGGAGCGAGGCGCCGTCGGAATCGAGATTCACGAAGAGCAGACCGTTCCACGAGTCGATCCGAAAACGCGGCAGCGCGACTGACTGGCGATCCCAGCACTCGATGCCGTCCATCTCCGGCGCGGCTCGAAGCGTCCCATCGAGCGCGTACGTCCATCCGTGATAGCCGCACTGCAGCACCGGACGCTTTCCGCATCCCTTCGCGACCGGACCGGCGCGGTGACGACAGACATTCGACAGCGCGCGAACTGTGTCGTCATCGCCGCGAACGATCAGCAGCGGCTCGTCGGCGATGGTCGTCGTGAAGAATTGCCCGCGCTCGCGAACCTGCTCGACATGTCCGACGAGCTGCCACGTGCGCGCGAAGATGCTGCGGTTTTCATGCGCCAGGACCGCAGGATCGTTGTAGTAGTTCGACGGAATCGTGGATGCGCGCGAGAGTTGCGGTTCGAATCGATAGCTCATGTCGTTCGGCGGGCTTTGATGAATAGATATACCGGAAAACTGCACGCCAGAACCACCAGGGTGTACAGACTGTTCCTCGTATCGCTGGCAACCGCGCCGGCCAGAAATGCGACCGAAGCCAGCAGTGCCAGACCGGTCGTAAACGGATGACCGATCGCGCGATACGGGCGCGGGGTATCGGGCTCACGCTTCCGCAACACGAACAGCGATATGAACGACAGCGTGTAGATCGCCACGAAGAAAAACGAGAGCACGGCCATGATCTGTTCGAAACGGCCCGACACGATGAACGCCGCCGCCACGAGACTGCTGAAGAGGAGAGCGACGTCAGGCGTGCCGCCTTCGTTGATCTCGCGCGCGCCGCGCCAGAAGAGGCTGTCGCGGCTCATCGCAAAGAGGACGCGAGGCGCCATCAGGACATTGGAATTCACGGCGCTGAGCAGTGCGGCGATGGTCAGAGACCGCAGGATCGGATCGCCGAGTGGACCGAACAGATGTTGCGCGACGACTCCCGCCGCCAGTTTTTCACCCGCGATTGTCGGCAGCGGCACCACTCGCAGAAAAGCGATGTTGAGGAGCACGTAGATGCCGATGATCGCAATCAGACCGCCGAACATCGCGCGCGGAATGTTTTTTTCGGGCTCCTTCACCTCTTCCGAGAAGTAGATGACCGCCGACCAGCCGTCGTAGGTGTAGATCACCGCCTGCAGCGCGAGCACGAATGCCAGAAGCATCGAACCTTCGTGTTCCACTTCCATGCTGCTTGCAGCGGGATTGCGGTTGCCGAGGATAAAACAGGCGCCGATGAGAAACAGGAACGCGAGGCCTTTGAGCAGACTCGTGATGTCCTGCGACCATCCGCCCCACTTCACGCCCAGCCATTGCACGAGCGTCAGAAGCGTGATGACCGCAATCGCGACCACTTCCACCGCGCGCAGATGCGGCACGAGGTGGATCGCATACTCGCCGATGACGATCGAGACGAGCGCCGTCGTTCCGCACGTCGAGATCCAGTCGCTCCAGCCAACGATGAAGCCGGCGTAATCGCCGAGCGCGTGCCGGACGAAAACGTACTGGCCACCGGATTTCGGAAGCATCGTTCCGAGTTCGGAGAGCGCGTTCGCGCCGAGGAGAGCGTAGATGCCGCCGATGATCCAGATCGACAGAAATGGCCAGAACGTCGGCAAATGCGACGCGATCTCCCCAGGCGTCCGGAAAATCCCGGCACCGATCGTATTTCCGATGATCACGGCCAGACCGAAGGTCAGACCGAGAACTCGGAGGAGATTGCGACGTGCAGGACCCAGCACCTCAACAGTTTAAAGGACTGAGGACTGGGGACTGAGTTTCTTTTCCTCAGTCGTTGTCGTTCTCGCGGACCGACACCGGACCGTTGACCGTCGACATGCGCACGACCGTCGGACCTGAGCCGAGCTCGATCTTGCGATTGTCTTCGTCGTCCCAGGTGCGGCGCGCTTCTTTGCACGCAGCAGCGCGACACGAAACCGGTCCGTGTCCATCCGACTCGACCACGACGCCCGATCGGAAATTCGACGGGATCCGCAGCGACGCCGGACCATTCTGCGTGTGCGCTTCGATGTTTCCATCCCACGAGGAGCCGCGCAGCTTCACGGTGACCGGGCCGTTCTGAGCGTTGAGCTTGACGGTTCCCGATCCGCCATCGAGCGAGATCGGACCATTTGTCGTCTCGACATTGAAGGTGCCGTTCGATTCCTTGAGCGAGATCGGACCGTTCAGCGCGTTCGCCGTGACAGTGCCGTTCACCTCACGGATCGAGATCGGCCCGTTGCGCGACTCGAGATCGAGCGACGCGCCCCGCGGCGCGCGCACGATGTAGTAGACCAGCCACTGGCCGCTTCCCGGGCCGTCGGTGAGGATTTCGTTTCCGCTGGCGCGCGAGCGGATCTGATTGAGGTCCTCTTCGAATGCCGCCGCCTTGCACGCTCTCACTTCGTAACCGCCGGAGCTCGATCCAAAGACGTAGATGCCGCCGTTCTGCGGCGCGCGAATGTTGAGCGATCGCACATTACCGACGGGCACCATCTCCTCCGCACGCAACGCGGGACGGTCGTCCATCGTGACGCGCAAAGCACTGCAATCATTCACGAGGCCGTCGTCATCGATCGTCGTCGAGAACCCGTGATTGCCATAACGTCCCCGTCCCGAGGCAAACAGGCTTCCAGTCAGCGAGAAAAGGCAAAGTGCGACGAGCATTTTCCTCATTGGGTGACCTCCATTTGCAGCTATGGACGCTGTGGCCTCACGAAAGTTAGCATTGGGCATGTACATTCTCCTTCTGGCAATCCTGCTGTCCACACCGACGGGAACGTGGTACGAGCATTACGACCGCGGGTTGCGCCTGATCCAGGACGGACAGGCCACCGCCGCGCGCGCGGAACTCGAAGCGGCCTATGCACTTCGCAGCAAAGAGCAGTTACAGGTCGCGGCGCGTCCGCAGGTGTACATCGACTATCTGCCGCACCTGTATCTCGCGATCGCGAGTCAGATGGAGGGTGACATCGACAGCGCGCGCAAGCATCTGGCGAAGGCCGAGGACAGCGGCGTGGCGGCGAAAAGCGAGGTCGGTCGTCCGCTCCTGGTGGCCTATCAGCTTCTGCTGCGCGGCGACGCATCGGGCAGATATGGCCGCCCGGCGTACGCGGTCTACACCGCGAAGCCGCCGCTGATCAGCGAGGCGGAGTTCAAGCAATTGCGCCAGGACGTGATGACGCAGTGCGACATCCCGCCCGATACGAAAAACGCGCCGTGGTACGCACGCTATGAGTTAGGCCTGGAGCTGGAGCGCAAAGGCGACTACTCCCGCGCACTCGGCGAGCTGATCGAAGCGGTCGAGCAGCGGCCAAATCCGCAGCAGCGCGCGCGGATGTATGGGATGTGGCTGATCGATTACTACCCCTACTTTCATATCGCGCGCTCGCACGTACGGCTCGAAAACTGGCAATGCGCGAAAAACGCGCTCGACATCTCGCAGAAAGTCAGCGAGATTCCGCCCTCGGCACCCGAATTTGCCGAGTTCCTGGCCTTACAACAGGAGACCGCGAAGAAGCTCGCCGAGAAGTAGTTAGTACGTTGGGATGTTAGGACGTTAGGATGTGGGCTTGTTGGAACATCCGTTCCAACATCCCAACATCCCAACGTCCCAACCCTCACATTGAGATCACTAACTCCACGCGTCGATTCGCGCTCCGTCCCGAAGAAGTCTTGTTGCTGGCAACCGGATCGGCTTCGCCCTTTCCGGTTGCGGTGATGCGATCAGCCGGGAGGCCGAGGGTCACGAGGTAGTCGCGAACCGCCTGCGCGCGTTTCTCGGATAGCGTCAGGTTTTTCTCGGCCTTTCCGGTGTTGTCGGTGTAGCCCTCGACGTTGACGCGAATGCTCTGATTCACTTTGAGCTGATTTGCGATCTTCTGCAGCGTCTTCTTCGCGCTGGCTTTCAGCGTCGTCTTGCCGGCATCGAATGAAACGCTCGGCAGGGTGACGACGATGCCGCGCGGCTCGTTCTTCGTCGCAGCGATCGCCGCGAGCTGCTGCTGCAACCGTAGCTGCTGCGCCTCGCCCTCGCGCCGGGCCAGCTCTTCGCGAGTGCGCGCGAGCTCCGCCTGCACCGATTGCGCGGCCTGACGCGCCTTCTCAGCATCGAACGCACTCGTCTGCGCCTGTTGCGTCAGTTGTTGCTGTGTTTGGGCAGCCTGCTGTTGTGCAGCCTGCAACTGCTCCTGCGTTTGCGCTGCTCTTTGCTGTGCCGCTTGCGCCTCGGCCTGCGCCTGCTCGATCTGAGCGCGAAGGGCCTGTGCCTGCGCTTCCGCCTGCTGTCGCTGCTGCTGCGCGAGCGCGATTGCTGCCTCGTGGTGGCGCTCGATATCAGCGCGGGCTGTCAGATCGGACTGCAACTCGTTTCGATACTGTTCGAGCTGACTCTGTCGCTGCGCGAGATCGATCTGCTGATTGGTGTCGCTGCGCGCCGCATCGAGCTCCGCGGCGAGTGCCAGCTGATCGAGACGCTCGCGTTCCTGCACTGTGCGCAATGCGATCTCCTGATCCTCGACCTGGCGTCGCAGCCGATCGACATCGGCGGAATTGCCTGTGACGGCCGCCGCCTCGTACTGACGCATCGCTTCGTCGAGCTGCCTTTCCGCTTCGACCCGGGCGGAGCGATCGGCTTCGATGCGCGCCTGCATCGCTCTGCGGCCCTCGTCGACCTGACTGCGCAGCCGCTCGAGCTCCGATGCCTGCGCCTGATTGCTCGCCTGCTGGGCCGCCAGTTGACGCTGCAGCTCGGCGGTCTGGCGTTGCACTTCCTCACGTTGCGCGCGTTCCAGTATCGCCTGCTGCTCGCTGTAATTCTGTGCGAGACGCGTGCGCTGGAGCTGGATGTCGGGAAGCAACCGCGTGGTCTCGTTGAACCGCGCCATGTAGTACGCGCGGCGCGCGATCATCTCCCCGATGTAGGCCTGGTAATCCGCGACATCCCTATTCGACGACGCGCGGCGGGCGCTGGCGACATACGCATCCGCCGTCTTCAGGTCATTGTCGGCGACCGTCTGATCCGCGCCGGCCGCGCGGGCCTGATCGATCGCCGCCTGCGCAGCGGCGATGCGATCCTTCGTCGTCGAGCCGCGGCGATAGTCGATCGCCGTATCTTCGGTCAGAAGATTCGTGTTCGACGTTCCACCGAAACGGCGGATGTCGGTCTGCAGATTGCTGATCGTCGCATTCGTCGACAGCCACCGCGCTTTCGCCCTCGCCGCCTCGGCCGCGAATATCGCTTCACGCGCGCGCATCTGCGCCTGTGATTGCATCCTGCTGTCGGGCGAATTGATGTTTTCCTGCGCGAAGCGAACGCGATATGCCGCGTCGTCGAACAAGCTCTTCGCGTAAATCTGCGCTCCTGCGGAGTCCGCCAGCGCGAGTGCCTGCTGCGCCTGCGCGACGATCGCAATGTTCTGTTGTGCCGCGAGCGGTAGCGCGATCAGCGCGACGAGCGCGGCGATTCTGATGATTCGAAGCATAAAGTCCTCCCGTGCCGAATCTGACGGGGAGGACATTGCAAGACGAGTGCAGGCTTACGCCGGCGGCACCTCGGACGTGTACGCACCACCAGTGCCGTGCTCGGCTAGCTCCCGCGCGAGACTCAAAGTCATCACGCTGTGCTTCCGGCCGTAAGCGAAGTAAATGACGAGTCCGATCGCCATCCACCCGAACAGCCGCACCCAGTTGTCCCACGGAAGCGAGAACATCAGCATCAGACAGCTGAGCACGCCCATGACCGGCACGAACGGGACCCATGGACATCGGAACGGCCGCGCCGCGTCGGGATACTTTTTCCGCATGACCAACACCGCGGCGCAGACGATCACGAACGCGAACAACGTTCCGATGTTCGTCAGCAGCAGAAGGGCATCGATCGGAAGGATGCCCGCCATGATGATCACGCCCACGCCGATGAGGATCGTTGCCTTCCAGGGAGTGCGAAACTTCGGGTGGACGTCGCCAAAGAACGATTTCGGAACCAGTCCGTCGCGGGCCATCGCGAGAAAGACGCGCGGCGCGGACAGCATCATGACCAGCATCACCGAGGTGATGCCGGCGACGCCGGCGCAGGCGATGATGCCCTCCGCCCACCCGATTCCCTTTTGTTTGAATGCCAGGCTGACGGGCGCGTTGATGTCGAGCTGGTCGTACTTGACCATGCCGGTGAGCACGGCGACGACTGCGATGTAGAGAACCGTGCAGACGATGAGCGAAGTGACGATCCCGATCGGCACGTCCCTCTGAGGATTCTTCGCCTCCTCGGTGTGCGTCGATACCGAATCGAATCCGATGTACGCGAAGAAGATGATCGCAGCGCCGGCAAGCATCCCGACCGGCTGCCCTCCGGCGTTCTGTTGTCCCGCGATCTGATGTCCGAAGAAATTCAAACCTGTCCAGCCATAGGGCGCGAACGGATGCCAGTTGGCCGGATCGATGAAGAAGACGCCGACGCCGATGACAAACAGAACTGCCGCGACTTTGATCCCGACCATCGTCGCGTTGAACGTGGCGCTTTCCTGAATTCCTTTGACCAGGACGATGGTCAGGATCGCGACGATTACGATCGCGGGCAGGTTGACGTACGAGCCTGTAGATACGAAGAAGCCGTTCTCGAATCGCCAGGGACTACTGCGCACCGTCGCTGGCAAGACGATGCCGACCTTGGCGAGGACGTTTTGGAAATAGCCCGACCAGCCGGTCGCCACGGTCGCGCTGCCGACGGCGTACTCGAGGACCAGATCCCAGCCGATGATCCACGCGAACAGCTCGCCGAGGGTTGCATAAGCGTAGGTGTAAGCCGATCCGGCGACGGGCACCATCGAAGCGAACTCCGCGTAGCAGAGCGCCGCGAACACGCAGGTGATGCCGGCGACGGTGTACGAAAGCATCAGCGCGGGGCCGCCGACGTTATGCGCAGCGGCGCCGGTCGCAACGAAGATTCCGGCGCCGATGATCGCGCCGATTCCCAGGGCAGTGAGTTGAATGGGGCCGAGGACACGGCGGAGGCGGTGTTCGCCTTTCATTTCCTCGAGCAACAGCTCCAGAGGTTTGCGCGAAAAGAGACCCATCGTCGTGAAGTCCTTTCGGCGCGAATCTTACCCTAGAGAGTTCTCGGTTCTTAGTTCTTGGTTCTTGGTCCCGCCCGCCTCTACCAAGAACCAGGAACCAAGAACCAAGAACTATCCTCCCAAATACGCCTTCTTCACGCGATCCGAAGCGAGCAATGCCTTCGTCGTGTCGTGCAGCACGATGCGGCCCGTTTCCATCACGTAACCGCGATGGGCGGTGACGAGCGCCATGTGCGCGTTCTGCTCGACGAGCAGGATCGTCGTTCCTTCGGCGTTGATCTCCCTGATCACGCGGAAAATCGCCTGCACGAGTTGCGGCGCGAGGCCGAGAGATGGCTCGTCGAGCAGCAGCACGGTCGGCTTCGACATCAGCGCGCGCGAAATCGCCAACATCTGCTGCTCGCCGCCGGAGAGCGTCCCGGCGTTCTGTTTCATGCGCTCTTTGAGCACCGGAAAGAGTGTGAAGATGCGGTTGTACTCGGCGTCCTCGATTTTGTCTTTGCGCAGATACGCGCCTAACTGGAGGTTCTCCTGCACGGTGAGGTTCGCAAAAATCCCGCGACCTTCAGGCACGTGCGACACGCCCAACGCGGTGATGACGTCGGGCTTCGTGCCGGTGATGTTCTTGTCTTTGTAGTGCACCTGGCCGCGGCGCGGCTTGAGCAATCCCGAAATCGTGCGCAATGTCGTGGTCTTGCCGGCGCCATTCGCGCCGATCAGCGTGACGATCTCCCCCTTCTCGACTTCGAGGGTGATGCCGCGGAGGGCGGTGATGTTTCCGTAGGCGACCTCGAGATCGCGGACACCGAGCATCATGCTTCCACCGGCTCCCCGAGGTAGGCCTCGATCACGACCGGATTGGCGCGAACGTCGGCGGGCGTTCCCTGCGCGATCGTCTTGCCGAAGTTGAGCACGATGATCCGCTCGCAGATGCCCATCACGAGCTCCATGTTGTGTTCAATCAGCAAAATCGTGAGGTTAAATCGATCACGAATCTCGTGTATCTTTTCCATCAGCTCGATCGTTTCGCCGGTGTTGAGTCCCGCCGCCGGTTCATCGAGCAGAAGTAACTTCGGGCGGGCGGCCAGGGCGCGGGCGATCTCGAGACGGCGTTGATCGCCGTACGGAAGATTCTTCGAGTAGTCGCGCGCGCGCGCATCGAGATTGAAAATGCGAAGCAGCTCGACCGCATCCGCTTCGGCCTGCTCTTCGGTGCGACGGAAACGGTTCGTGTGCAGCACCGCCGTGGCGCTCGAATATTTGTAATGGATATGACCGCCGATTTTCACGTTGTCGAGAACGGTCAGCTCTTTGAAGAGCCGGATGTTCTGAAACGTGCGCGCGACGCCGAGCGACGTGATCGCGAATGGCTTCAGGCCGCGGGTTGGCCTCTCCGCGACGAATACTTCGCCTTCGGTCGGCTGATAGACGCCGGTGAGAATGTTGAAGATGGTCGTCTTGCCCGCGCCGTTCGGGCCGATGAGTCCGACCAGCTCGTGCGGCTGGATCGCCAGATTGAAATCGGAGACCGCGGTCAGGCCGCCGAAACGGATCGTGACGTTCTTAGCTTCGAGCAGCGGCATCGGTCCCCTGCCCTTCATCGCGTTCGTCGGTTGGAATCGTGTCTTTGCGCCGCGCCAGCACCTGCCACAGCTCGCGGCGGCCTAACAGACCCTGCGGCCGCGTCAGCATCAACACGATCAGCGTGATCGAGTAGATCAGCATGCGCGGATCCTTTTCCATGTGAAGGAATCCCTTCGCGGCGCGCAGTCCTTCGGGAAGAAACGTCAGGATCACCGCCGCCACGATCGATCCCGAAATGGATCCGAGGCCGCCTAACACGACCATCACGACGACTTCGAACGACTTCAGGAATCGAAACATGTCGGGATTGAGATACATCATGAAGTGCGCGAAGAGGCCGCCCGCCACGCCCGCCAGAAACGATCCGATGATGAAGGCCTTCACCTTGTACTTCGTCGTGTCAACCCCCATCGCCTCGGCCGCAATCTGATCTTCACGGACCGCGAGAAATGCGCGCCCGACCGAGGACTGCACCAGACGCCAGGAGATCAGGACCGTGATGCCGGCGAAGAGATAGACCCAGAAGAAATTCGCCCAGTTGGGGATGCCTGAGAATCCGCGCGCCGCGCCGATCTTGTCGATGTTGAGAATGATCACGCGGATGATCTCGCCGAAGCCCAGCGTCACGATCGCGAGGTAGTCGCCGCGCAAACGCAGCGACGGCAATCCGACCAGGTAGCCCGCGACCGCCGCCGCGACTCCCCCGAAGAGGATCGCAACGAGCAGCAGTGCGTTCTGCATCACCCACTGCTGCGTCCCTTCCGGAAATCGGTTCACGTACGGCATGAAGTAGTAGACAGTCAGGAACGCGGCGAAGTAGGCGCCGATCGCCATGAATCCCGCATGTCCGAGCGAAAACTGTCCGGCGTGACCGCTGATGATGTTCAACGACACGGCCAGGATGATGTTGATGCCCATCAGGATGATGATGCGCTGGTAGTAGACGATTCCCGAGATGTGGATGATGTCGAACGCGTACGAGATCCCGATCAGCGCCGCGATGAACACTGTGGCGTAGAGAAAATCGCGCAGCCACCACGGCAGACGCTTCAAACCTTCTCCGCCTCGTACTTGCCAAACAATCCCGACGGGCGGAACAGAAGGATTCCGATCAGGATCACGAAGGAAATTGCGGGAGTGAAATTCGAGAAGCGGCTGCCGCCGAGGAACGACTCGATGAGTCCCATGAGCAGCCCGCCCACCACTGCCCCCGGCACATTGCCGATCCCGCCTAACACCGCTGCGATGAAGGCCTTGAGCCCGGGCAGAATGCCCATCAGCGGATCGATCTTCGAGTACAGCAGACCGTAGAGAATTCCCCCGACGCCGGCCAGCGCTGAGCCGATGATGAACGTCATCGAGATGATGCGATCCGTCGGAATCCCCATCAGCGCTGCCGTCTCGTAGTTGAACGAGACCGCGCGCATCGCGCGTCCGAACTTCGTTCCGTACACGATGTACTGCAGCAGCGCCATGAACACAATCGCCAGCACGAGCACGATCAACTGGTAATTCGTGGTCGCGGTGCCACCGACCTGGATCAGATGCTTCTCGATCAGGTTCGGGAAAAACTTCGGATCGGGACCAAACACGAACTGTCCGCCGTACTCCAGAAAAAACGAGACGCCGATCGCGGTGATCAGCGACGCGATGCGGGGCGCGTTTCGCAGCGGGCGATACGCGATGCGCTCGATGAGGTAGCCGGTGATTGCGCACACGGCCATCGCGAGCAGCATGATGCCGCCTGCCACGAGCCACGACATCGCTCCCGATTGATTACGAATATGCGCCGCGGCCCACAGGCCGGCGTAGAAGCCGGTGAACGAGCCGAGCATGAAGACGTCGCCATGCGCGAAGTTGATCAGCTTCAGGATGCCGTACACCATCGTGTAGCCGAGGGCGATCAGGGCGTAGATGGCCCCGACCGCGATTCCGTTCAGCAGAATCTGTAGAAGTAACTGCATTCCGCTGGCTACGCCGAGCTCACTGAGCTGCGGTGGCCGTGGGCGTGGTGCCGCCGGTCGGATCGATCGTGGCCCGCAGCGTGAGCTGACCGTTCTTCACTTCTTCGATGATGATCTTCTTGCCGATGGCATCTCTATCCGGACCAATCGTGATCGTGCCGGTGACACCGGGGAAATTCTTCGTTTCCGCGATGGCGTCCTTCAGCGAGGGACCATCGAGCTTCTTGGCGCGCTTGATCGCATCGGCGAGCACGCGCGCGGCGTCGTATCCCAGCGCCGCCATGCCGTCGGGGATCGCGCCGTAACGATCTTTGTACTTCTGCACGAAATTGCGGACCAGCGGATTCGGATCGGCGTAGAAGTAGTGATTGGTGTACATCGATCCGTCGAGCGCGCGCCCGCCGATCTCGATCAGCTTCGGCGATTCCCACCCGTCTCCGCCTAACAGAGGCTGCTTCATGCCGAGGTCGCGCGACTGGATGGCGATCTGGCCGACATCGGTGTAGTACCCCGGTACGAAAATCGCCTCGGGATTCTTCGAGCGAACGGATGTCAATTGCGATCGGAAATCGCTGTCGCCGTTCGAGTAGCTCGCAGTGCCGACGATCTGTCCGCCCAGCGAAGTGAAAACGCGCGTGATGGTAGTCGTGAGTCCTGTCGAGTAATCGTTCTTGACGTCGGTGAGGATCGCGGCGCGTTTGATGTGCAACTGCGTCGCGGCGTATTTCGCGATGTTCTCGCCCTGATAGTCGTCGGTGAAGCAGACGCGGAAGATGTAGTCGCCCTTCTTCGTGATCTCGGGATTGGTCGAGGAAGGCGTGATCATCGGGACTTTGTTCGCCTGGCAAATCGGCGCGGCCGCCAGTGAACACGATGAGGCCACTTCGCCGAGAACCGCGAGGACGCCGTTCTGCGAGATCAACTTGGTGACGGCGTTCGCCGCCTCTTCCTGCTTCGACTGATCGTCCTCGGTCAGCACTTTGATCTTGCGTCCATTGACGCCGCCGTTGGCGTTGATCTCGTCGATCGCCATCATGATCGCGTTGTGCGTCGACTGGCCGAACGTCGCTTGCGCGCCGGTCAGCGAGCCGTACTCGCCGATCAGAATGTCGCCGCCGCTACTGGCGGGATTTCCGTTGCCGCCGGAGGCTGATTCGTTTTTCGGAGGGCAGCCAACCAGGGCGACCGCCAGGGTGATCGTGAGGAATTTCAGAAAGTTACGTCTCATATTTCTTTTTCACCTGCAAGGAACGGGCGCACATTCTACAGCCCTTCGAAGGCAACCTGGTCGCCGACGCGTATCGTGCCGCCCTCGACGATCTGCCCGAAGACGCCGGCGCGCCAATGGGGTTTGAGCGGACCTTGCATTTCTTTCATCAGGCGGCAGGGCGGGTTTTCGCCGCGAATGTGGATCACGCAGCCGCCGATCACCAGTTTTCGACCGCTCGTGCCTTCAAGGTCGAGGCCGCGAATCATGATGTTCGCGCGCCGCGCCGACGGATCGACGTCTGCACCCAACTCCTCCGTCGCCTCGCGCCACGCCTTCTCATCGATGATGGTGACTTGCCGCCACCCGCCCTGATTCGCATTGCCGGCAATTCCGCGTCCGGCGACGAGTTGCGCCTGGTCAACGCTTTTCATCGGCAGCCGGCGCGCCGGTTTGATCCAGATCGCAACGATCTCGCCCATCCGATAAAAGCTAACCGAAACAGACCGCCGACGTCATCCATGCATGCGCAAGGTTTTCCTGGCAGTGACCTCTGTCTTTCTTCTGCTCAACGCGGTTGTCACGCCCGAAGAGGCGCGGCAGTGGCGCGAGGACCTCCATTTCGCGGCGGTCCAGATGGAAAAGATGCACAAGAATTTGTTTCATTCTCTGACGCGCGAGCAATTCGCGTCGATGGTCAGGGCGCTCGACGCGAAGATCCCGAGGCTCGAGCGGCATCAGATCATCGTCGAGATGGCGAAGATCGCCGCGGCGGTCGGCGACGGACACACGAATCTCGCACCGACCCGCGATCCGAAGATCGGCTTTCGGACGCTTCCGATTGCACTCTACTTTTTCGAAGACGGACTTTTCATTCGAGCCGTGCATCGATCGCAGGCAAGTCTGTTAGGCGCAAAAGTCGTCCGAATCGGCAACGCAGACGTGAAGACCGCCTACGCAGCGGTCAAAACGATGATCAGCCGCGACAACGAGCAGGGCGTTCTCTTCTGGGCGCCGCAATACCTTGCGATGCCCGAAATCCTCCACGCCCTCGGCTTGATCCAGGACATGGAAGCTGTTCCGATCACTCTCGAAAGCGGCGCAACGGTGACGCTGCATCCGCTCGGTCCCGCCGAGATGATGCCTCCCGACACCGACATGACGTGGAGCCGTCGCGCTGACTGGATCGATGCGCGCGGCGAGAGCGATCCGCTGTGGTTGCAAGATGCGAAATCGCCCGCGCGTATGGAAGTCCTCGCAGGGACGAAAACACTGTACGTGCAGCTCAATCAGATCAGCGATCAGCTCACGAAATTCGCGGAGGCGATGCGCCAGAAGATCGAGTCCGATGGAATCGATCGGCTGATCCTCGACCTGCGCCTGAATCGCGGCGGCAACGGCGACAACAACGTCCCCGTCCTGCGCGCGATCATCCAGTCGCAGAGGATCGATCAGGATGGCCGCCTTTTCTGCATCATCGGCCGCGGGACGTTCTCGGCCGCGCAATCGCTCGCCAATCAACTCGAGAAATACACGCACGTGACATTCGTCGGCGAGCCGAGCGGATCGAAGGGCAACGCGTTCGGCGATTCGCGCAAGATCATTCTGCCGAACAGCGGGATCACCGTGCGAGCCTCGATCTTCTATTGGCAGGAGTGGTTTCCGCTCGACACCCGCGATGCGACGATTCCGAAAATCGCGGCGCCGCTGACATTCGACGATTACCACAAGAATGTCGATCCGGCGCTCGCGGCTATTTCTTCAGCGACGCGGTCCAGTTCTGCACGAGAGTCAAAGGCGCGATCTCGGCCTGTTCGACAGGTGTATTGACAAGAAAGCGCTTACCGTCGGCCGAGACGTCGTACAGATTGCCGTTCATCACTTTCACCCTCGCCGGAAACAGGACGCGGGGCGTCTCCGCCGTGAATTCATCTCCATGGACGGAGAAATCAACGGCCATCAGTTTGAAGTCTGTGGAAAGGTAGTAGATGTGTTTCCCATCGCGGCTCCAGCGCGGCCGCGAGCCGCCTTCGGTCGAGATTTGCCACTTGCCACGACCGCCGGAAAGAGGGAGGACATAGACCTGGTTCTTGCCCGAATCGCTTGATTGATACGCAATCCAGCGCATATCGGGAGAAAACCTGCCGTTCGTTTCGGCGAACGGCGTCTGCAGAAAAACACGGACCTTGTGATCTTCGAAGGAGTAGAGCATCAGGTCGAAATCGGTCTTGAGATTCTGTTCCGAGAACAGAAGCAATTTGCCGTCAGGCGACCAGTCAAGGGGAACCTTGAACGCAGCGTCGGCATATAAGACTTCGTCGCCACCCGTTCCGGAACTTCGTTTCATGATCAGGTCGCCGAGGCCCTTGGCATCCGAGCCGTAGACGATCATGCTGTCATCGCGCGACCAGAGCGGGGCAAATTCATCGGAGGGGTCGAACGTGAGGCGAGTCGAAACGCCACGCTGGAGATCCTGAATCCAGATATCCCAGCGGCCGGTGGACGGATCAACGATTGGCGTCGCCAGCCTGCGTTGGTCGTAGGACAGCGTCGAGGAGCGGTAATCGGCTGGTTTTCCAACCGCAGTCTGTATCGGCTTTCCAGAAGCGTCGAGCCATACGAATTGTGAGTTGCCCATTCCCGATCCGCCCTCGTACAGCAGGGTGTCATCGTTAGAAATCGAGAAGAATGCGTCCGCTCTCAACGTGCGACCCACTTCCTCGGCGATGGGAACCAGGTTGCGCTCGAGAACCAGGCGCTTCGGATCGAACTTCTGCGCCACCAGCGATCGATCGCGCCAGTAGATCAGATGACCCGACCTGGAGTAGATCCCATTGGAGCTGGCGGCGGTCAATTCTTTGTTCACGTCGCCGTCGATTGAACCGACTAATAGAACGCCGGTGACGTCCAGTGCAATCGCGCCGCGCTGCGCCAAATAGACGAATCGGCGACCATCCGGCAGGAACGACGGCCATCGATGCGAGGCATATCCACTCTGCGGATTGAGTCGAGTGGCGGCCGTGGGAACACCGCCGTCTTCGGAGACTTTCATCAGCGGGCCGGCGGACGCCGGCGCAAAAACGATCACTCCCTCTTTCGACCAGCTCCCTCCGCGAGGAGATTGGGCGTCGCAAAGTGTCTGCGCGGGACCACCGGTGGCATCCATCTTCTTCAGTTTTCCCGCGGAAAAGAATCCGATCATCCTGCTGTCGGGGGACCAGAACGGAAATCCTCCGTCTTCGGTGCCGGAAAGCAGCTGCGCCGTTCCGCCGCTCAGTGCTCGAACATAGAGGGACCGAGGGCCGCCGGACGTCGGTTGCGCAGAAAAGACGATCCGCTTGCCGTCGGGCGATATCGCCGGGGCTCCGCCGTTGTCGAATGCGAATTGCGTTTTCGGAGGCGGCAAAACTGAAGATTGCACGACGTGCGCGGGCTCGCGTTTCAACTCGATGATTCCCCAGGTCAGCGCCACGGCAGCCAGCACCAGCGCCGCGTTTATCAACCATGACAGTCTTTCGCGAGCTTTTCGCCGCGCCGCGACCGGCGCTGCGATTCCCGCCTGCGATCCCTTGCTCCGGACCCACTTCAACTCCTCGGCGACATCGTGCGCACTCTGCCACCGGTCCGCTGGATCTTTTTCCAGACAGCGCTCGATGACGTGCTCCAGCGCTGGCGGGGCCAGCGGCTGAACCTGCGATATGGGCATCGGGCGGCCGGAGACGATCGCCGCGATGAGACTCGTCCGCGTTTTGCCTTCGAAGGCGCGTTTGCCTGTGGCCATTTCGTAGAGCACGGCGCCGAGGGCGAAGATGTCGGTGCGCGGGTCGGCCTCCATGCCTTCGAGTTGCTCGGGCGACATGTACTGGAACGTGCCGACGATCGTTCCTTCCTGCGTTAACGCCTTCTGCTGGGTCGCCCCGCTGAAATCGACGATCGGCGAGGCGGCTTTTGCCAGTCCGAAATCGAGGAGCTTCGCTCCGCTCTTGGTGAGCATCACGTTCGACGGTTTCAGGTCGCGATGGATGATGCCTTGCCGGTGCGCTTTGTCCAGCGCTTCGGCGATTTCGATCCCGTGGCGGAGGACCTCTTCCGTCGACATCGGACCGTGCGTCAGCCGCTCGCCTACCGTCTCACCTTCGAGCAGCTCCATTACGAGATAGTCGTAGCCGTTCTCGTGGCCGATGTCGTAGAGCGTGCAGATGTTGGGATGATTGAGCGCCGAGATCGTTTTTGCTTCGCGCTCGAGGCGGAGTCTCAACTCCACGTTAGACGCGAGCTCGGCGGGAAGAATCTTGATCGCGACCGAGCGATCGAGGCGCGTGTCGCGGCCTCGATAGACTTCTCCCATTCCGCCGGCGCCAAGGGGCGAGACGACTTCGTACGGCCCGAGCCGAAGTCCCGGAGCGAGAGCCATTTGGGTTCGTCGGAATTATAGGTTGACCCAGACCGACTTCGTCTGCGTGTACTTCTCGAGCGCGTCTTTCCCCTGATCGCGGCCAAATCCGGACTCTTTGAAGCCGCCGAACGGCAGCGCGGGATCGTAGAGGTTGTAGGTGTTGACCCACACCGTGCCGGCCTTGATCGCCTTCGCGATGCGATGGGCTTTCGAGACGTCGCGCGTCCAGACGGCGGCTGCCAGTCCGTACACCGTATTGTTCCCCGTCGCGATCGCAT
>DATBSF010000167.1:0-3073 GCA_036559905.1 Thermoanaerobaculia bacterium
GTAAATCAATTCTCCGGCAGGGACTCCGCTCGCATGCGTGAACACCCGCGACGATTGCAGCGCGAATCCCGACTTCGTCGTCTTCAGATTGTCGGCCCGCGTCGCGAGGCGCTGTTCCGGGG
Organism: Thermoanaerobaculia bacterium; assembly: GCA_036559905.1. Taxonomy (GTDB): domain Bacteria; phylum Acidobacteriota; class Thermoanaerobaculia; order Gp7-AA8; family Gp7-AA8; genus Gp7-AA10. Next base: position 123 of record DATBSF010000167.1, read on the forward strand.
TCTGCGACGTGTCGAGGTCGCTGCGAAGCTCGATGACGACATTCGTCTGCCAGTTGGCTTCCAGGACAGGACTCGAGAGAAGCAGCACGTTCTGCTCCGACACTTCCTCAGCGGTCCAGTCCAACGGATACTCGAATTGCACGCCGCGTTTTGCATCGACGTACTTTTTCGGCTGCGCGGCCTCGTGTTTCGTGCACGCAATTGTGATGCAAGCGACGCCGATCACGGCGATCGTTCTCATCCTCATTCGAAGAACGTTACCACGCCCGTTTCGAGCGAATACTCCGCGCCGACGACCAGGAGTCCATCGGTGCGGATCAAATCCTCGAGCAACTCGGAGCCGTGGCGCAAATGGTCGACCGATGCGCGCACGTTAGCGCGCACTGCATCGCGCACGAGCAGGTTCAGGTCCTGATCGCGACGTCCGGTCAATAACGTCTCGACCGATGGCCGTACGCGATCGACGATCGAGCGAAGATTGCGCGATTGATTCGTCGCTCGGCCGAGCAGCTCTTCCAGCGTGGCGACGATGGCACCGCATTGCGAGTGGCCCATGACGACGACCAGCCGCGTTCCGAATCGCGCGGCCGCGAACTCGACGCTGCCGACCTGCGACGGCGCGACGATATTGCCTGCGACGCGAATGACGAAAAGATCGCCGAAACCCAGATCGAAAACCAGCTCCGCCGGCACGCGCGAATCGGAGCAGCCGAGGACGATGGCGAACGGCTCCTGGCCGGAGATGAGCGAGGTGCGGCGCTCCTGATGCGTTAGTGGACTGGTCGTCCGACTCTCAACGAATCGCAGATTGCCGTCGCGAAGGCTGGCGAGAGCTTCGGCGGCGGAGATCATGCCGGTCGGATCTTACCCGCCGCACGAACACGCCGCGCGCTTGAACTCCGAGCTGCCCAGCATGCGAATCATCGCGCGATCGAGCGCGTGATTCAGCGTCTCCTGATAGTTCTCGATGCTTCCGGCGTAACCATAATTCTCCGCGAAGCCGTCGAGCCGGTCCTTCCAGCAGGACGTGCCGCCCCTCGTCAGCTCTGCGGTCATGACGACCCTGCCTTCGTAGCCGGAGCGATGGAGAACATTCTCGGTAGTGCTGATCTGATCGACAGTAAGGCGCAGCGTCGGAGCGCCGCTCTTCCCCACATTCGCCCCCGCGCGCCGCAGCGCATCCTCGGCGCCGCCTTGCACCCAGCCGGCGACATCGGAGGTCGTCGTCACTGCTGCCGATTCGGCGGATTTGTTCTCCAGGTATCGTTTGCCGATCGTCTTGTCGCTGCGCGCATCGGTAACGCGTACATCCCCGATCGCCGCGCACGCATCGACAACCGGAAACTCGCCGGCTTTCGCCTGCATCTTGTACTGCAGCGGGACGGAGACCGGTGCAACGGTTTTCGGACTGGAACACGCCATAACGAAGACTGTTGCAACCAGACAAGCTTTTCGCATCGATCAATGATATCGCCCTTCAATGATGGACTTCAGATGCTGCTGCTTCGTCGCGACGAACCACCTCATATGGCGTTTCAGCAGGAAGGCGAACGTTCCTTCGATTTCCAGGACATCGCGCATCAGCGTGCCGTGGTCCCGCGAATAAAACTCGTGGACGTGCCGGAGTTTGCGGAAAAATCCGCGCACCATCTCATCGACGAAGCGTCGCGGCCGATCGACTTCGGTGATCCGTGTCGTAAACCGCTGCCGGATTCCGAAATGCCGGCCTTCGAATGTCAGCAGGTCGCCGGCTTGCAGCACGCCCGACGTCCGTCCCGGCTCGACGACGTGCTCGCCCGAGAATCGCGCGCTTTCGGCATGAACATCAACGTCGAGTGCGAGATCGAAGCAGAGCTCAACCGGCGCCGCGATCGATGTTTCGACGGTGATGATCAGGTGCCCTCCGCGCGCCGCTTGATCGCGCGCAGCCACGAGCGACGGATGATGTCGCTGCCGGGATGAATGACGCGCCAGTAGACGGCGAACCGACGGCGCGCGGAATCGGTATTGGCGTTGACGCGCGTCTCGGTCGACAACCGCGATCCATCGCCCTCTGGCCTGACGAGGAAGTTCATCGTCGCAATTGCGGCGCGAGGCCTGACCACAATCGTCGCCACAACGAGCTCGCGCGGCGGATCATTGGCCAGATACCGAAACGATGTGCGGGTCGCGAGATCGAGCAGCGACTCGTTCTCCGGCGCATTCAAAATCCCGGGCGGCAGCGGCCGGCCAAGCCGGCGGATTGCGATCAGCGTTCGGAAGAATCGGATCTCGCCGGCCGTCACTGGACGGATGGAGTCAAACACCTTTTGCGGCAGAGCATTCACGTGGATGCTGTGCACTTCATTGAACTGCCACGCCGGCATCACCGCATCGAGATGCGTCGCACGACCGGAAGCGTGTTGCATATTTGCGGGCCAGAAGGTTGCGGCGACGACCATCACTAATCCGATCGCGAGTGTGGTGCCGGCCGCCCTCGGCCGCCGGATGACCGCGAGCACGATCGCCACTGCGATCAACAGCAAACCGAGATAGAGCACCACCGACAGGAGCATTACAATCGACCGGCCATGATCAGTCTAATGCTCCTGCTTCTCATGTCCTCAAAGGTCGCGGTGGTAGCGCCGGGAGCGTTTTCAGCGAAGCAGTCGGAGATCGCCGCGAAGCTCTCCTCATCCGCGGAGGGAAGATTGCGCTCGGTGGCAAAGGCGGAGCCGGTCAGCGAAAGCGAGGCGCGTCTCGCCGTCAAGCAGGCATTTCCCGACGCAGAGCTGAGCGACACCGACATGACGATCCTGACGTTCTACGTCCTGGCCGATGTTTCATCGTCGCTGCAGGCACAGACGAAGACGATCAACGACGAAATCAGCAAGATGGGCGATCAGAAAAGGAACGTACAGTCATGTCGGTGTCGCTCAGCTCTGCGTCAAGAAATGCCTGCTTGACGGCGA
>DATBSF010000168.1:0-6387 GCA_036559905.1 Thermoanaerobaculia bacterium
ACGCTGGGGATCGGCCGGCCGATCGCGTCAATCACCGTCGCGCGGAGGTTCGAGCCGCTGGCAGTCAGCTGAATGGTGGAACCCACAGGAGCCATGACCCCACCGTAACGAACAGCCCGAATCCGGTTGTTGCCGGCATCACCGAAGAAGAGATTCCCTTCGTCATCGATCGCAACTCCTATGGCCTGCCCTCCAGCGATGACGTTCGCTTCCATGGCAGGCCCTCCGTCGCCGATCAGCGGATCGTGGCTGCTGCCGGCGATGCGCGTCATGACACCGGACGGATCGATTCTGAAAATGCCGCCATTTCCAAAGAACAACGCGCCCTGATGAAGCGCGAGCTTCGTCACACCGCCCAGCCCACTTGGAGCTTGAATCGTGGCGAAGGTCGAGATCACCCCTCCCGCATCGACTCTGCGAATGCCGGATTGTTCCGCGATATAGAGGTTCCCGACGTCGTCGAAAACGATGCCATACGGAGTATTGATACAGGCGTTGATAGCAAGACCGCCGTCACCGCACGACTGACCCGCTCCATACCTCTCGTTGCCGTTGACCGGACCTCCATTTCCGACCACCGTGGTGACCACATTTGTTCTGGCATCTGCGCGCCGTATGCGATTGTTGTTCGTGTCGGCGATGAAGAGATTGCCGTCACGATCGCGTGCCGTATCCCACTGTTGACAGAAGCGCGCCTGGCGCATGACGCCGTTGTCACCTTCGTAGCCGCACGTTCCGTCCCGACCTCCCAGGAGAACGATCAGTCCTTTCGGATCGATGTGGAAGATCGTGCCTGGCTGGGTGACGTCGATAGCACCTGTCGAGTCCACCTTGACTCCGACTGGATATAGAGATGTCTCGGTCGCGGCAACTCCGTCGCGTTGCAAACCGATTTGTGACCCCGTACCTCCGATGGTCTTCAACGTTCCATCGCGCTCGAGCCTGCGTAAGCGAAACGTACCTTGATCGCCGATCAAGAGCTCGCCAGTCGGAGCAATCGCCAGATCTCCGCTCCCTCCCACGATCGTCGCGAGCGCGGGGCCGTTTTCTCCGATGATCTGAGGACCGATGCCCGCGAGGGTTTCCAACAGGCCGGTTGCCACGTTGATGCGTCGGACCCTTCCGATTGCGCTGTCCGAGTAGACGATGTTTCCCGCGGCATCGATGGCCAGTCCGATGTCGAAGCCCAATCCGCTCGTGATCGCAGAAGCGCCATCGACCGGAAGGGCGTACGTACCGTTGCCCCATGACGCGACGAACTGGCCGGTGGGACTCAGTTTTACGATTCGTCCGCTGCCGCCGTAATACACATTCCCAGTCCGGTCGGCGGCGAGGCTGCGGATGGCGCCGACCGCATCCTGCGCGAGGTTTCCTGGCGTCGGGACGTAAAAGGTCGCGATGATCCCGCTGTGCCGATCGATTCGGCGAATGCGACCGTTGCCGGTGTCCGCGATGTAGAGGTTGCCATCAGGGTCCAGCGTGATCGCGCCTGCGTCGGCTCGCTCGCTGCCGAGGTTGAAGCTCGCTTGAGTGGCCGGGCCGCCATCGCCGGTGAAGCCGACGGCGCCGTTGCCGGCGAAGGTGGAGATCGTTCCATCGGCAAAGTGAACTCGCCGGATGCGCACTGCACTCGTGGTCAGGTCGTAGTCGATGAAAAAGAGATCACTTGTGTCGGCCGTGAGGAAGGACGCCACTCCGATGCGCGCCGCAGTCGCGAGCCCGTTGTCACCAGAGAACCCGCAGTCGCCATTGCCGGCAAAGGTCGTGATGATCCCGTCTCGATTCACCTTTCGAACCCTGCACGCATCGCCGCCGATGTAAAGGTTGTCATCGGCATCGACTGCCGTATCCCGCGGGAAAACCAGGAAAGCATCGAGGGCCGGTCCATCGTCGCCGATATCCGGACCGGTGCTGCCGCCCGCCGCGAGCTCGATCGTCCCGTCCGTGCGCACCCTGCGCACGCGACCGCCTCCCGCGTCGGCGACGTAGAGATTCCCCCGATGATCAAACTCCAGGCCCCACACGCCGATGCTTGCTGCCGTGGCCACGCCGTAGTCGCGCGCAAAGGCGCCGGCGCCGGCAACGGTGGTGATGAAACCGGGTGGAATCTCGTCCAGCCGCGGTGGAACGTAGAGAAATTCGCCATAGGCTGCTTCAGCGCCCTGACGAACCGAGATCACCGCATAGCCGTTGTTGTGTTTCGGCGCCCGAAGCTGAATTTCCGTATCCGATCGCGACAGTGGCGTAATCCTATTGCCATCGAGCTTCACGGTCGTGCCGACAAAGTTCCCACCCTTGACGGTTACGACCGTCCCTCCCGCGATCGGTCCCTGGGATGGAGACACCGAGTCGATACGCGGCTTCTGAGCGAATGCCGTCGCACACGTCAGGAGGACGAGAATGCAGGCGCGGACGTTGTCGATGATGCGAGTCAGGCTAGCAGAATCCGTGGATTGGGGTGGCGGAGGAGGTGGGATTCGAACCCACGGTACCGGTCACCCGGTACGGCGGTTTTCAAGACCGCTGCCTTAAACCACTCGACCACTCCTCCACTCGCGCGTGAACGGATCGCCACCGCTCTGAATTTCTAGTCGATGGTGATGTCGAGCGTGATCTTCAGCCGCAACTTCCGGCTGCGGCGGATCTCCGCGATCGTCAGCGTCAGCGGAACCGTCACTTCCTTCACCAGCCCCTCGACCGCCTGATCCTCTTCCGCGACCGCCACGTTGCCGCTGCCGATTTCGGGAAGCGAGCTCATGACCTCTTCGGGAAGCGGGATCTCGATCGACGCCAACTGCCGGCTGCCCAGCGGCATCGTCGGGTCTTCGTCGTCCCACAGCGTGTCGGTCCGCATCGGCTCGTCGCCGGGCGGATTGAGAAGCTGCACTTCGCGCTCCAGCGGTTCGGTTCCTTCCAGCCCGTACTTCTTCACGAGGTTGCCGAGGACGAGCTGCGTGACGCCGTTGAGGGTTTCTTCGACGCCGACGCCGGTCGTGGCCACCGATTCGAAAAATGGCGCGTTGAATTTGTTCAGCTCGCGATTGATCTTTTCCACCGGCAGTGCATTCGGCAGATCGCGCTTGTTATATTGAATGACCAGCGGCATTTCGCGAATCTTCGTTCCCTGCCGTTTGAGGTTGTCCTCGAGGTTCTGAATCGACTCGAGGTTCGCGTCCAGCGCCGATTCCTGACTGTCAGCCACGAACACGACTCCGTCGGCGCCCTTGAGCACCAGTTGCCGCGTCGAGTTGTAGTAGACCTGCCCCGGCACGGTGTAGAGCTGCAGCTTCGTGCGCATCCCGCGGATTTTTCCGAGGTCGAGGGGCAGGAAGTCGAAGAAGAGGGTGCGGTCCGTCTTCGTCGACAGCGAAAGCATCTTGCTCTTGTGATTGGACGGCAGCGACTCGTAGATGAACTGCAGATTCGTCGTCTTACCGCACAGACCTGGTCCGTAATAAACGATCTTTGCCGTGATCTCTTTCGTGGCGTAATTGAACAGGACCATGGAGCTAAATCGAGGTTACCACAGTATGATTTCGCGCCGCGGAGGTCGAATGTCACGAGGAAGTTGCGTCTTTTTACTCGTTTTCCTGCTTGCAGTTCCAGCGTTCGCTGATGCACCCGGCGTCTACGCCATCACGGGCGGAACGGTTCATCCGGTCAGCGGTCCGGACATCGCGAACGGAGTCGTCATCATCCGAGACGGATTGATCGAAGCGGTCGGCGCGAATCTGGCGATTCCTCCCGATGCAACGACGATCGACGTCAAAGGCAGCCACGTCTATCCGGGCCTCATCGACGCGCAGACATCGCTCGGATTTCCTTCGGCCGCACCGCCTCGACGCGGTCGCGTGCCGGGCGGAAGACCGGCACAGCCGCCACCGCCCGCCCTTCCCGAGACTTCGCCCGCTTACATCGGCGCGCGCGAGATCAAGCTCACCGACGATGATGCCGAAGCGAAGCGCGCGACCGGAGTGACCACGATCGTGGCAGCGCCGGCGTTCGGAATCTTCAACGGACAGTCGGTCGTACTGAATGTCGGCGGAGGCGATACCGCGTCGCTGATCGTGCGCGATCCGGTGGCGCAGCAGATTTCATTCAATACGCGGCCGGCGTGGACGTTCCCGGACTCGCTCATGGGCGTGGTCGCGTACATCAAGCAGACGTTCCTCGACGCGCAGCAGTACTCGGCCGCGCGCGCGATCTACGACCGCACTCCGAGCGGCTATCGGCGTCCGGCGGACAACGCGGCGCTGCAGGCGCTCGGCCCGGTGATGCGAAAGGAAGTGCCGGTGGTCTTCATCGCCGACACTGAATCGATGATGCGTCGCGCCGAAGCGATCGCGAAAGAATTCAACGTCCGCTACATCCTCTCCGGCGCACGTCAGGGCTATCGCATGGCCGACGAGCTGAAGTCCGCGAACGTTCCGGTTCTGGTCTCCGTGAAGTGGCCCGTCCCGCCGGCGAATAAAGACGATCGCGACGAGCAGCCCCTGCGCATCATCCGCGACCGGCAGCTCGCGCCGACGACACCTTCCGTGCTGTTGAAGAATGGAGTGCAGTTCGCGTTAGTCAGCGGCGCCGGCAAGACCAGCGACTTCATTCCCGGAATTCGAAAGGCGATCGACAACGGCCTCTCCGCCGATGACGCGCTGCGCGCCGTGACCATCACGCCCGCCCGCATCATCGGCATCGACCGGCAGTTGGGTTCTCTCGAAAAAGGAAAAATCGCGAACGTCGTCGTCACCGACAAAGCGATCTTCGACAAAGAGGCGAAAGTGAAACGCGTCTACATCGACGGCCGCGAATCCAAGTTGCCGACTGAAGAGGAGAAGGCGCGGCGCGCGGGGGCTGCGGGTGAAGCGACATCGCCCATCGAAGGAACCTGGAACCTGACCGTGAAGACGCCGCAGGGCGATGTCAACATCACCGCGACGCTGCATCTCGAGAGCGGCCATCTCACCGGTACCTTCTCGGGCGACCGCGGTTCGGGCGACATCCGCAGCGGCTCGCTCGATGGATCGACGGTGGAGTTCACGATCGCGGCCAAGGGAAAGCCTGAGGAGAGCGGCGATTGGCTCTTCCACGGGACGCTGCACGACTCGACGATGGACGGAACGGTCAGCACGCAGCTCGGAACGCTGCCGTTCAGCGGGAGCAAATCACGATGAAAAAGCTGACAATCCTATTTGCTGTTTTTCTTGCTTCTGCAGCTGCTGCCGAAAACACGATTCTCATTCGCGACGCGACCATCCTCACCATCTCGCACGGCAAGATCGAGCACGGCTCGGTGCTGATCCGCGGGACAAAGATCGCGGCCGTCGGTCCGAGCGATTCCATCACTGCTCCCACCGATGCGCAGGTCATCAATGGCGCCGGCAAGTTCGTCATGCCTGGAATCGTGGACACGCACAGCCACACTGCAATCGAAGGCAGCGTCAACGAGATTTCACTGCCTAACACCGGAATGGTGCGCATCCGCGACGTCATCAACAGCGAAGACATCGACGCCTATCGCGAGCTCGCCGGCGGGACGACCACTGCGCTGATGCTGCACGGCTCGGCGAATTCGATCGGCGGACAAAGCCAGATCGCGAAGTGGAAATGGGGACGGCCGGCGTCGGAGTGGATCGTCGAAGACGCGCCGCGCACCATCAAGTTCGCGCTCGGTGAGAATCCGAAGAGCTCGAACTTCCGGCCGCCTCCAGGAATCCCGCTGCAATACCCGTCGACGCGCATGGGCGTCGAGGAAGTGATCCGCAAGTCGTTTCTCGACGCCAAGGATTACATGGCGAAGTGGGACGACTACGACGCCCGCAGGAAGCGCGGCGAAAATCCGATCCCGCCGCGGCGCGATCTGCTGATGGAGGAGATGGCCGACATCCTCAAAGGAAATGTCGACGTGCACTCGCACTGCTACCGCTCCGACGAAATCCTCATGCTCCTCAACCTCGGCGACGAGCTGGGATTCAAGATCCGCGAGTTCCAACACGTACTCGAAGGCTACAAAGTGTCGAAGGAGATCGCAGCGCATGGTACCGGCGGCGGCACCTTCATCGACTGGTGGGGCTACAAGGCCGAGGCGTATGACGCGATCCCGTACAACGTGGCGCTGATGGAGCGCGCCGGCGTCGTCACGTCGGTCAACTCTGATTCCGACGAGCTCGCGCGCCGGTTGAATCTCGACGCCGCCAAAGCGATCAAATACGGCGGCTTGTCCGAGGAGGAGGCGCTCAAGCTGTGCACGCTGAATCCCGCGACGCAGCTTCGGCTCGACAAGCGGATCGGATCGATCGACGTCGGCAAGGACGCCGACCTCGTCATCTTCAATGGCCATCCGTTCTCGACGTACTCGCGCGTCGATACGACGTTCATCGAAGGACAAGT
>DATBSF010000169.1:0-4860 GCA_036559905.1 Thermoanaerobaculia bacterium
CCACGGAAACGCCGTGTTTAGCATCTCGTCGTACGGAACCTCGGCCGGCGACCACGCGCCGAATTTCTCGGCGATCAGATAGAACGCGACCTGGTAGGCGAGGAAGAACGCCACCAGCGCGTACCCGATCACGAAGCCCAGAAAAACGCGCTTCGACGCCAGCGCTTTACGCTGCCACAGCTTCGGAATCGCGAGGTGTTGCGGGAGTCGCTCGCGGTAGAGCACTTCGCCCGATCCGACGATCACCGCCAGTAGCATCGCGACGCCGACACCGCCGAGGAGCGCGTTGATGATCACTTTGGAGAGGAATGCCGGATACGAGGTGGTCGTGTCGTAGCCGGCCTTCGCGATCGGAAAAGAGTTCAGCGACGTGCCGCTGACCAGAATCACGGCCGCGATTGCGATGCCGAAGATCAGGCGAAGGTTGACGTCGCCACGGAGCAGACGAACGATGAAGATCACGACCGCGGCAACCATCGTGATGATGAAGAGGACGTCGTCGACTTTTCCCGCCAGCAGGTTCTTCGATCGCAATTCGCGGTAATCGCGCTGCCACTGGTCGGGCACCCGCACGCGCTGCTCGTACTTGCTGACGCGATCGCCGTCGACGGTGACGGTGTGCCGATACGGCGCGCCGGCCGGATGAATCGACTGCGAATCCCACGTGAAGATGCGCTGCGTGCGATGCGGAAGTCCGCGTTCGCTCTGCGCGACGAGCTGCAGATCGGGAAGCTTCGCGCCGATGCGCGTCAGGAACGATTCGGCCAAAACGCGCGCCGTTACCGGATCGACAGTGGGCAGCGCGCGATCCTCCGGGATCTTGTCGCCGTAGCCGACGATCTCGCCGGTCGGCGCAACGTCGACCTGGAATTCCTCCTCCTGCAGCGGCTTGAACCATCGATGGTGCCACCACCAGATTCGGACGTCCTTGCGCATCAGGCGATTGGCGGTCGATAGCCCGAGCGTGCGCTCGAGGAAGATCTTCGCCATCTCGTCGCCGTCGAAGACCGCTCCATGTTTGTAATCGCGGAGGTCGATGCGTTGCGCGTCGAGGACGGCGCGCGCGAGTGGGAGCGACGAGTCGCGGTTGTAGCGGAAGTCGATCGACGCTTCCGGGAACGCCGCGTAGAACCAGTTGAAGATGATGAAGAACGACAGCGCCGCGATGCCGCAGCACACTGCGATCAGGACCCAGTCGCGCCGCGTCAACCGCTCGTTCATCGAACCGACGATTTCAGGATAGCAGAGCCCCTCATCCGCCCTTCGGGCACCTTCTCCCGATGGGAGAAGGACAGATTGCCTTGTCCCTCTCCCATCGGGAGAGGGTGGCGCGAAGCGCCGGGTGAGGGGCCGGCGTTACGCTAAACGCCCCAGCGCCTTCTCGATCCGCCGAATCCCCTCGGCCGCTTCTTCGATCGAGAGATTCAGCGCCGGACGGAACCGCAGCGATCGGTGGCCCGACGCGAGCACCATCACATCGTGCTGCATCAGCGTCTTGATCGCATTGTCGCGGAGCTGTGTGTCGGGGAGGTCGAGCGCCGCCATCAGTCCGCGTCCGCGCACATTGGAAACCAGCCTGGGAAATGTGGTCGCGAAGCGCTGCAGCTCGCCGACAAAGTACGCACCGACTTTCGCGGCATTCTCGACGAGGTCTTCTTCGTCGATCACTTCGAAGAGACGCTGCGCGCGGACCATGTCGGTGAGATTGCCGCCCCACGTCGAGTTGATCCGCGACGCCACCGTGAACACGTTCTCGTCGATGTCGAAGATGCGATCGTTCGATGCGAAGCCGCACACCTGCGTCTTCTTTCCGAACGAGAAGATGTCCGGCTCGACGCCGTAGTTCTGAAATCCCCACATCTTTCCGGTGAGGCCGACGCCGGTCTGCACTTCGTCGAAGATCAGCAGCATCTCGTTTTCATCGCACAGCGTGCGCACGGCCTTGAAGAATTCGGGACGGAAGTGGTTGTCGCCGCCCTCGCCCTGAATCGGCTCCATGATGAATGCCGCGATGTCGTCCTTGCGGTCGACGAGGAACTGCTTCGCCTGATCGAGCGCGATCTTCTCGCGCTTCGCGGCGTCCTCGAGCGACGCCTTCGTCGCCGGAAACTGAATCTTCGGATTGTCGATACGCGGCCAGTCGAACTTCGGGAAGTACTGCGTCTTGCGTGGATCGGCGGTATTGGTGAGCGAAAGCGTGTAGCCGGTGCGGCCGTGAAACGCTTCCCGCAGATGCATGATCTGCGTGCCGCGCTCCGATTTGCTGCCTTTCTTGAAATTCTTTCGAACCTTCCAGTCGATGGCGGTCTTCAGCGCGTTCTCGATGCCGAGGGCGCCGCCTTCGATGAAGAACATGTGCTTGTTGAGCGTGCGGGGAACGGCGAGGCGCGCGAATGTCTCGACGAATTCCGCGAAGTACGTCGTGTAGATGTCGGAGTTTGCGGGCTTGTTCAGCGCGACGTCGGCAAGTTTTTCGCGGAATTCGGGCGTGTCGAGCCGCGGATGGTTGTAGCCGATCGGGCACGAGGCGAAATTCGTGAAGAAATCGAGGACGGCCCGGCCGCGTTTCGAGTCGAAGACCCAGGAGCCCTTCGACTTCTTCAGGTCCATGACGATGTCGTAGCCGTCAGCCAGCATGTGGCGTCCCAGCACGCTGTGAACCTCGGCGGGCTGGATGACGAGACGGCGATCGGTGATCGAGGAGAGGGGCATGAAGTTCGCTCCTAGCAAGGGGCTAGCCTGGGATGATATCAAGTCGGCTAAGGAGACCCTGAATGAAAGACATCGTGATTCTCGGCGGCGCGCGCACACCCATCGGCTCGTTTCTCGGCACGCTGTCGGGAATACCGGCGCCTAAGCTCGGCTCGATCGCCATCAAATGCGCGCTCGAAAACTCGCGCGTGCAGGCGGAGCAGATTCAGCAGGTCATCATGGGAAACGTGCTGCAGGCGGCGGTCGGACAGGCTCCGGCGCGGCAGGCAGGCATCGGCGCAGGCATTCCGGTCTCAGCCGGCGCAGTCACCGTCAACAAAGTGTGTGGGTCGGGACTCAAGGCCGTCATGTACGCGGCGAACGACATCCGCTGCGATGAGTACGACATCGCGATCGCGGGCGGAATGGAATCGATGTCGAACGCGCCGTACGCGTTGCCGCAGGCGCGCACCGGCTACCGGATGGGCAACGCGAAGATGATCGACGTCATGGTCCACGACGGACTGTGGGACCCGTACGGCGACAAACACATGGGCAGCTGCGCCGAGATGTGCGTTTCGAAATACAACTTCACGCGCGAGCAGCAGGATGCGTATTCGATGGAATCCTACAAACGCGCGCAGGAAGCTGTGCGAAGCGGAAAGTTCAAGAAAGAGATCGCGGTCGTCGAGATCCCGGCCAAGAAGGGGACGTCGGTCATCATCGACGATGAAGAACCGTTCGCGGCGCCGCTCGACAAGATGCCGACGCTCAAGCCAGCTTTTCAAAAAGACGGCGGCACGGTGACGGCGGCGAACTCTTCGAAGATCAACGATGGCGCGGCCGCGCTGGTCGTGACCTCCGCCGATTACGCGAAGAAAAACAATCTGAAGCCGATGGCCCGGATCATCGCGCAGGCGACTTCCGCGCAGGAGCCGGACTGGTTCACGACCGCGCCCGCGAAGTCGATCGAGATCGCGCTCAAACGCGCGAACATGACAATTAAGGATATCGACTTATTCGAGGTGAACGAGGCTTTCGCGGCGGTCGCGATGGCGGCGATGGCGGACGCGAAGATCCCGCACGACAGGTTGAACGTCAACGGCGGCGCGGTCGCCCTCGGGCATCCGATCGGAGCAAGCGGCGCGCGCATCCTGGTCACGCTGCTCTACGCGCTCGCGGACCGGAATCTGAAGCGCGGTATGGCTGCCATCTGCATCGGAGGCGGCGAGGCCGCCGCTATGATTGTGGAACGGATGTAAGGTTGAGGCCGGCGGGAACGTGTGTTGCACGTCCCGCGTCACAAACAATCGGAGGTGCATCGATGCGAAAGTCCCGGCTCTTCGTGATCGTCCTTCTCCTCATCGCTCCCGCCGTCTTCGCGCAGCGACAAAACAATTTCACTGTCTTCCTCAATCAGTTCGCCCTGGAGGAGTCGAACACCGGCCGCCACTGGTACTCCAGCTACGGCGCGGCATTCGAGTCATCGTTCACGCCGCATTTTTCCGCGCAGATCTCGGTCGGCTCGGAACAGCATCGGAGCTTTCCGTACGTAGTCGACGAGACCGGATACATCAATCAGGTGACGCCGGTGAGATTCCGGACGTATCCGATCGATCTGACTGCGCGGTATCGGTGGGTCAATGAGACGCGGTTCAAGCCATACCTCGGCCTGGGCGCGCGGTACGTCGCTGCGCCGCATGTCGACTCGATGTTCGGATACACCAATCGCGTGACTCCCGAGCTCGTCGGCGGTGTCGTTTACCAGCTCCGGCACCTGGGAATCGTCGCCGACGGCAAGGTGCTGCTCGGCGACCACGAGTACTACGACTCGGCGTTTAAGACTTCGATCGGCCTGAACTGGCGATTCTGACGTAATCTGGAGTGCGGCGGCAAGCGGCCGCCGCAAGCCGCGGCCGAGAGAGCGGTGACAAGGCACCGCACTCCAGACTCAAATCATCGCGTCGGCGAGACCGGTGAGATCGCGGAACTCGTACGTGGGCGTCCCGCCCGGGAGCGCCTTCTGAGCGCGACGGTTGATCCAGGCGTTCGCGATGCCGAGCTGATTCGCCGGCACGATGTCGTGGAAATTGCTTTGCGCAGCATGGAGCCACTTCGCGTCGCCGATGCGCTCTCGCGCCGTGAGGAAATGCGCATGTCCTGGTTTGT
>DATBSF010000170.1:0-8279 GCA_036559905.1 Thermoanaerobaculia bacterium
ACATCGAGAAGTTCCTCGGCCCCATGAAGCATTTTGCCGAGGAGTTGCTGGAGCGCGATCAGGTGGGCGTGGCGACCGGACTGGCATGGACGTCGGTTGGCGGCGACATCCTCTTCATCGAAGCCATTGCGGTTCGCGGCAAGGGGAAACTCGTGCTGACCGGTCAGCTCGGCGAAGTGATGAAGGAGTCGGCGCAGGCGGCGCTCACGTACGCGCGCGCGCACGCCGAAGAGCAGGGAATCGCGAGCGATTACTTCGAGAATCACGATGTGCACATTCACGTGCCGGCCGGTGCGATTCCGAAAGATGGACCCTCGGCAGGAATCACGATCACGGCGGCGATCATCTCGATGATCACCGGACGTCCAGTGAAACGGAACGTCGCGATGACGGGTGAAGTCACGCTGCGCGGCGACGTGTTGCCGATCGGCGGCGTGAAGGAAAAAGTTCTGGCCGCGCGTGCCGCAAAGATCAGCACCGTGATCCTTCCGAAGCTCAACGAACGCGATCTGATCGACGTGCCGGAGCCGATCAAGCGCGACATGCAGTTCTTCTTCGTCGAGCACGTCGAGGAAGTCCTCAAGATCGCGCTGTTAGACCGCAGCGCCGCCGAGCAGAAGACCACCGAGAGAGCCGGCCGCGAATCGAAGCCGCTGCCCGAGCCTGAACCAGCGCCAGCGCCGGCGCCGGCAGTCGCGTCGTAGTCGTAGGGGCGCGCAGAGCGCGCCCGGGCGCACTACTGACCCGGCGCAGGCTGCCCGGGCCTTCGCAGCGGCTTCGGATAGCTCACCTGACTCTTCGCGCCGCTCTTGCCAACCGCGCGCACGCCGAAAAGATAGTTGTCCTTCGACATGTCCTTGGCGGTGTAAGTCGTTTCCTTGCCGATCGCTTTGGAGTGCGACCACGCCGGCTCGGCGGTGTCGCGCCAGACGACTTCGTAGTGATCGAAGTCCGGCTCCTTGTTGGCTTCCCACTGCAGATCGGTGTCGTTGGTCAAACGAGTCGTGACGACTTTCACTTCTTTCGGCCGCGCCGGCGCCAGCGCGAGTGACGCGAGCGCCGCGACGTTCACGCGCGCGACATTCGCGATGTACGGGAAGCTGTCGAACTCGGGGAGATCTCCGTACTGAACTCCCTTTTCGAGGCGCACGTTCTGATGCTGATGGTTGTAGTTCTCGTTGGTCTCGGTGAAGCGAACGGCGGGATATCCCTGTTCGAGAAACGGAACATGATCGCCGCCGCGCAGGTAGCGGTCGCGGCGATAGATCATCCACACCCGAAAATTCGGCGTGTATTTCCTGGCTGTTTCAACGATATACCGCGCGAGCTGGCGCGACGGACCGTCGTTCTCACCGCCGACGCTTCGACGCGTACGCGCGTCGTCGGCGCTCTCGTTGCTCGGAATGCCTTCGGAAAAAACGCGAAGGCTTTCCTTGCCGTTGCCGACAATGTCGTTCGTGAACATCGCGTCGATATCGAGATTCTTCTGCTTCGCCTGCTCGGCAAAGTAGGTCGAGCCGACGAGGCCCTGCTCTTCGCCCGCCACCGCCATGAACACGATCGTGGCGTTGAATTTGTGCGGCGCCATCACTCGAGCGCTTTCCAGCGCGACCGCGACTCCCGATGCATCGTCATTCGCGCCGGGCGCATCGCACTCGGCGTCGGTCGGACGGTTGCACATGGAGTCGTAATGGCCGCTCACGACGTAAATGCGATCCGCCGATTCGGGCTCAGCCCCGCCCAGCGTCGCAACGACGTTCGTGACTTTGGTCGGCGCCGTGATTCGCGGGAAACGGCCGGGCGCCTGCTCGAATGTCTGCAGTTCGACCGTCATGCGTCCGCCGGAAGTCTTCGCCACTTCCTGAAACTGCTGATAGAGCCAATCGCGCGCCGCGCCGATGCCGCGCTTCGGATCGTCCTGCGCCGATAGCGTGTTGCGCGTTCCGAACGAAACGAGCGTGCGCACGGTCTTCTCGATCCGGTGCGCATCGACTTGCCGCAGCATTTGGGGAATCGGCGTTGCGGCGAGAAGAAAAACGAGTGCGAAGTTCACGACAGTCGCGTGACGAGGCGTTGGGCGTAGGGCAGAAGCGCAGCGCCAATCGCGATCTTCACGAGATCGGCGATCACGAACGGCATGACTCCGATCGTCAACGCGGCGCGCGGTCCGGCGAGAATCGCGAGCCACGACCAGCCGCCGGCGTAAATCACAGCCAGCGCGACGAGCATCGCGGCAAACGCGCGCGGAATGCTGTTGCCCCAGCCGCGCTCCGAAAACCATCCGGCGATGAATGCCGCGAACGGATATGCGTAGAGGTAGCCGGCGGTCGGTCCGATGAGCCACAGCGGCCCACCGTGTCCCTGCGCGCCGACGGGAAGTCCCGAGAGCCCTTCGAGCAGGTACAGAATCGCGGCGGCTGCGCCACGTCGCGAGCCGAGGACGATGCCGACGATGAGGACGGCCAGCGGCGACAGCGTCAGCGGCACCGGCGTGAACGGAATCGGAACAGCGATTTGCGCAGCCAGCGCGATGATGACGCTGCCCGCAATGACGAGCGCGATGTTCGTGACCGCGCGGCCGCGAACGAGGTTATGTTCCAGAGTCGCCGGTATCGACATGCCGTCCACCTCGATTCAACACCAGAATTGCCGGAAGCAGCGTGATGGCGGCCAGGCCGCTCAGGCCGATCCCGAATGTCGAAGCATAACCAATCGAGCGGAGCCCGGGATAGTGCGAGATCGCAAATGAGCCGTAACCCACGATGGCGGTCAGCGCGGCCATGATGATGGCCTTGCCGGTCTCGTGCGCCGCGTCGCGGAACGTCGCTGGATTCTCGGTATAGCGCTGCAGCATGTAAATCGCGTAATCGGTCGCCACGCCGATGATCATCAGACCGACGAAGATATTCATGAAGTTGAACTCGAGATGCAGCAGCGCCATCAGGCCTAACATCCCGGTCGCGCCGGCGACGAACGGCACGAACGTCAACGCCGTCATCTTCACGGTTCGGAAGCTGAGGAACATCAGGACGAAGACCGCTGCGAATCCGATGATCGTGGCGCGCGTCGCGTCGGCCTTCACGATTCTTCGCAGCGTGCCGCTGACGAGATTCACGCCGGTGAGCACATCGCCGGGGTGTCGATCCGCGACTGCCATCAGATTGGCCGGAACTTCGCGCGGCCATCGGCCGCCGGTCGGATAGACGTAGATCACCGACATCCAACCACCGTGGATCGGTTTCACGAATCGCGCCGCGAGTTTCGTCAGGTCCTTGTCGCCGAGGTTTTCGATTGTCACCGGTTGTGTCGGCGCCAACGCTTGTGAGAACAGCCGCATGTAATCCTGGTAGACGTCAGGGCGGAAACCGTTGGCGGTCAACGCTGCCTGAAAGGACTTCTGAATGCGGGCGACGTTGAATGGATCCGCCTGTCCGCGATGCAACTCGTCGATGACGACACGCTGCTGCGGGATCGGCGGAAGAAACGTCGAGATCGACTGATACGACGCGATCGTGTGGTCCTTCACGAGCGGATCGAGATCGTGCGCGGCAGCGTACGTCTTGTTCAGGACATCTTCGAGCGTTTTTGCTTCGCTTACATACATCATGAAGTCGAATGACTGACCGAACTTCGCGGTCACCTTCGTCTGATTGACGACGCCCGGATTTCCTTTCGCGCGAAGGTCCTGGATGTTGTCGCTGAAGCGAACCTGCGTCGCGAGCGCGCCGCAAATGACGATGAAAACGACCCACACGCCGATCGTCAGGCCCGGTTTGGCAACAGATATGTCGATCAGTTTTTCAGAGCCGAATGAGTGCAGATAGAGCTTCGGAGATTTGCCGGTCTCTTTGCGCTCGGAGAAAACAATCAGCGCGGGAAGAAGAAACATCACGCAGAGCAGAAACAGCAGGATGCCGGTGCCGGTCAGGAAGCCGAGCTGCGTCATTCCGCGGAAGTCGGTCGCCAGGAAAGCGTAGAAAGTTGCGGCGGTGGTGATCGCGGCCACGAAAACGCCGGGCATGGTCGTCCGCATAATCGTGCGGATCGCGTTCTCGAGATCCGTTCCCCGATTGCGCTCGTCGACGTACCGGCCGTAGAGCACGGTGATGAAGTCGATTCCGAGTCCGGCCAGCAGCGCCGCAAATCCTGCGCTCGCCTGCGACAGTTGTCCGTAAACCAGGCCCGCGATTCCGAACGTCAGCGCGAGTCCGAGTGCGAGCGGAGCGCCGGCGTACACGATCGAGGCCATTCGGCGGAAGGCGTAGAGAAACAACGCCAGCACGCCGAAGAACGACCCGAGGACGTTGGCGATGATGTCCTGGCGAATGAGATCGGCATCACCGACCGCAATCTCGTATCCGCCGGTGTGCTCGATCGTCGGCATCGGAAGATCTGGCGGAGCCTCCTTTTTGAAATTTCCGAGGGCATCCGCCTCGATTTTCGCTCCTTCGGCCAGCAGCTCTTTTGCGAATGGCACATCCTGCGCAGGGCGTTTCGGCTTCATCAGCATGAGGAGCGTCGTGTGATCCGCCGAAACGTAGTAACCGCTGGAGGTGTCGATGTTGAAGCCGCCTCCCGCGGATTGGAATTTGCGGATGAAAATCGGCGCGAGGTTGAAGGGATCGTATTGAACGAGCTGCTTCATCGCGAACGCTTGCGGCGTCTGGAGCATCGAGCGATTGCGCGCGACGGATTCGCGGATTCCGTTGTCGGTGAGCTTGGCCGTGACTTCGTTCAACTCAGCGGGCGTGAGGAAAAGCAACGCCTTCGGAAGGATCACTTCCACGAAATCGAGCGGATTCGGAATGCGATAGGTGATGTCCTCGATGCGCGGATTCTTTCGGTATCCGTCCGCGATCGCTTCGATGAGCGTTTCGTAATCGTGTGCATCGCGGCCAGGCGGCATGGTCACCACGACGATGTGATAGTCGATCGTCCCCATGTCGCGAAGCACTTTTCGAAAATCGTTGACCTGTTTGTTTTTCTGCGGGATCAGATTGAGCAGATCGGGATCGAAAGTCAGACGCGAAGCCGCGATCACCGAGGCCAGCGCCGCGATGAGCGAAACCACGATGATCTGTTTGCTTCGGCGGAGGCAGAGCTCCGCGAGGCGGTCGAGGATTCTTTCGATCAAATCGTCACTCGCGCTATGGTGTGCGCGCGAAGCATCGGGGGATAACATGCGCAGTGGGTCGAGTCAAGGATTTGCAATCGCAACGGCGCTCATCCTGATTGCGTGCCAGCCGCGGGAACCGCTCACGGCGCAGAGGGCTGAGCAGATCCTGGGCAGTTTCATGGTCACGCACGAGCCGGTGTACGCCGAGGTTCCGCAAAAGGTCTGGTGGAGCGACCGAAATCCGAAAGATGACTACGACGAAAAGGCTCTACGTACGCTTCGCAATCTCGAAAGCTCCGGCTATCTCACTGTGACGGAGTCCCACGCTGCGGACGGCACAACGGCCTACGTCGGCAAAGTCACCGACAAGGGATTCCGCATCATCGGGACTTCGCCGAGCATGCGCGGTCCCGCGTTCCGCGGGTTGATCGCGTACAAGAAATACGACGGTCTTCGAAATTTTGAGCGCCATCCCACCGAACAAACGACCGGTCACGCGGAGCTGGTCTGGCACTACGACGATCCGACGCCGCTGTATCCGCTATTCGAGACGAAGATCAACAAACCGCTGAAGAAGCCGTTCGTGTCTCTTGTGTCGTTCTACTACAAGGACCATCAGTGGAAGTTCGATGTCACCGTGCGGAAGACCGACGCGGAGTGACGGAAAGCGCGGCCCAGGCGGCGATGGCGGCAGTTTTCTCGTCGGCGCGCCACGGCGTGCCGGCTTCTTTTCCGATGGCCTCGAGAAATTTCTTGACCTCGCGAGGCGGCCGGCCTAACTCCGGTGTGGGATCCACAAACGATCGCGACTTACACGCGTTGTCGCGCGCGGCCGTCTCCATGACCGCGCGATACAGCACGCCCTCGGCCGCGTGCGCGCGAATGTGCGGGTTGCCGATGCGCTCCAGCTTGCGGTCGGCGGGACCGACGATGGCAACGCACGCAACGCGCATTCCCCGCGCCTGCACGGAATCGATCAACGCGCGCAGAGACGCGGCGGCAATTTTCTCGATTGCAGCGATCGGTTTTTTGATCGCAATGACCGATTCGCTCCACGGCATCTCCATGACGTTGTGGTAGGGCTGCACAGTCTCGGGAAGGTCCTCGTCGTAGAGCTTCAACATTTCGCGACAGACAAACTGGGGCCGGGCGTTGGATTCGCTCAGCACCACCGCGATCGCTTTGCCGGTTTTTGTTTTCAGTCCGATCGCCGCGCGAGGCTGCTTCATCGCTGCATCCTTCGAATTCCGCTCGCTGTCGCGATGATGGCCTCGGTCGCCTCGCGCGGGAAATATCCGGTCTCCACGACGCCGGCGTGCTCGCGGATTTGCGCAACGATGTTGCCGATGTCGTCGTACGGCGGGATGCGGACGTCGAGAATGCGATGGCCCTCGTCCGTCACGCGCGGCGCGCCATCGCGCATGCGCAACTGCGGTTGCAGCGACATCTCTTCGAATCTCTTCTGCAGCATTTCCAGCGCGAACGGCGTGACCTCGACCGGAAGCGGGCCGACACC
Organism: Thermoanaerobaculia bacterium; assembly: GCA_036559905.1. Taxonomy (GTDB): domain Bacteria; phylum Acidobacteriota; class Thermoanaerobaculia; order Gp7-AA8; family Gp7-AA8; genus Gp7-AA10. Next base: position 6,633 of record DATBSF010000170.1, read on the forward strand.
CAGCCGTTCAACGAGCTTGGATTCGTCGGCGATCACGATGAATCGTTTCGACGATTGCTCGACGATTTTTTCGCGCAGCAGCGCGCCGCCCCGTCCTTTGATGAGACGGAGAATGCCGTCGATTTCATCCGCACCGTCGACGGCGAGATCGAGCGGCGCAATCTTCGCGAGCGGCTCGATCGGGATATTGAGCGAGCGCGCCTGATCTTCGGTCTTTTGGGACGTCGATGTGCAACGCAGATTGCGCAACGCGCCGGACGCGAGCGCTTCACCGAGAAGCTTGACGAATTGCTCGGCAGTGCTGCCGGTGCCGAGTCCAAGCGCCATCCCGCTCTTCACTTCGCCGAGCGCGGCGCGTGCGGCTGCGATTTTCATCTCGAGCACTAGTAGCCTCCGGCGGCGCCGCCGTGGCGAGGATCGGAAACGGCGGTAATCCGCTGCGACTCGAACATCAGCGCGTGAACGTCTCCGATCGGCTCACTCTGTCGAAGTCCGTGGCCCATTGCGCGAAGCGACGTCACGACCGTTTGCGGCGTCTTGAGAAACTCGCACGTGATGTCTTCAGGCACGGACTGCTGGTCGTATCGCGGTGCAGCAATGGCCTCGTTCAGCGATTTTCCGAACAGCGCGATGTTGAAAAACGTCTGCAGCACTATGTTAGGAATCGCGGCGCCGCCGGAAGAGCCGAGGGCGAGGTACGGCTGGCCACGACGGAGAATGATCGTCGGCGCGAGCGACGTCGCCATGCGGCGTCCTCCGGCGATCGCATTCGGAGATCTGTCGCTGGTCGCGAAATCGTGCATCGCATTGTTGAGCAGAAAGCCGCCGCGCGGCACGACGAGCCCGCTGCCGAAGTCGTCGCCGAGCGACGTCGTGATCGCGGCGATATTGCCTTCAGCGTCGGCGATCGTGAAGTGAGTCGTGTGCAGGCTCTCGGCGATCGTGGCTGCCGGCTCCGTCAGCGACGCCGTGGGCGTGACGCGCGTCGGATTGATCGATGCACGCCACTGCGCCGCACGCGCGGCCGAAAAGAGATCGCGATACGGCATGCGTGTCGTGTCGCCGAGATATCGATCCCGATCGATCGCTGCGCGCCGCGACGCTTCCGCCATCAGATGGACTGTTGCCGGGCTTTGGTAGCCGAGCGCCTTGAGATCGTATCCACTGAGAATGTTCAACTGCTCGGTCAGCATCATGCCGGCGGCCGACGGCGGAGGGAGCGTGTAGATATCGAATTCTCGAAACGTGATGCGGATCGGCGCGCGCCACACCGGTTTGTATTCGCGAAGATCGCGCAGCGAAAGAATTCCGCCGGCCACGCGGATGGCGTCGACGATCCGCGCCGCGATCTCGCCATCGTAAAAATCGGAAGCGCCTTTGTCCGCAATGCGCTGGAGCGTCGCAGCGAGCTCTTTCTGCACGAACGGCGATTTCACGAAGTCGATCTGCCGGTCCGCCTTTGCGCGGGCGGCACCCGAACGCAAGTCTTCGGAGATCGTGACACCTGACTCGGCGAGGCGAATCGCCGGCGCAATGAGCTCCTTCCACTTTGCGCGTCCGAATCGCTGATGCATTTCTGCAAGGCCGGCCACCGTTCCGGGCACGCCGACCGCCAGCGCGCCGACGCGAGACGATTTCCCGGCATCG
>DATBSF010000171.1:0-7771 GCA_036559905.1 Thermoanaerobaculia bacterium
TTTCAAGAGTAATTTCAATCTACGCTTTCGTAGCCTCTTTTTCGTGTCTCTTTTTCAGTGCAATCTGGGCTTCTTCGCGATCGTCGAAATGCACGACCTGATCGCCGATGACCTGGTAGCTCTCGTGTCCCTTGCCGGCGATGACGACCACGTCGTTGTCGGATGCCGCGTCGATCGCGCGCGCGATCGCTTCGCGGCGATCGGTGATCCGCGCGTACGTCCCGCCGCCGCTCCGCGCGCCGCGCTCGATGTCATCGAGGATCGCGTCCGGCTTCTCGCTGCGCGGATTGTCGCTGGTGAGAATCGTGAAGTCGGCGAGCTCGGTCGCGATCTTTCCCATCTTGGGACGCTTGTCCTTGTCGCGATCGCCGCCGCATCCGAACAGGACGACCAAACGCTTCTTGCCCGCCAGATCGCGGACCGCACGCAGAAGTTTGTCGAGCGCGTCGGGCTTGTGCGCGTAGTCGACGATGACCGTCGGACCACTGTCCGTTTCCACGTACTCGAATCGGCCGCGCACCGATTTGAGGTTTCGGATGCCGGCCTCGATCTCGCGGTTCTTCATTTCGACCACGATCGCCGCGCCCACCGCCGCCATCCAGTTGTAAAGGTTCGGCCGGCCTAACAGAGTCGATTCCACCCGGATGTCGCCGCTCGGAGTCTGCAATGTGCCCCGAAGGCCGCGCGTGGAGATCTCGAATCCTTTCGCGGGACGGATGTCTCCGCGGTCGCCGAACGTGATCGGCTTCGGCCCGAGCTCTTCGATCAACCGGCGCCCGTAAACGTCATCGGCATTGACGACGGCGTGATTCGCGCTCTCGATCTGATCGAAGAGCGTTTTCTTGGCTGCGAAGTAATCCTCGAAGTCTTTGTGGAAGTCGAAATGATCCTGCGACAAGTTCGTGAAAACCGCCGCCGCGAATCGGATGCCGTGGGTTCGCTCGAGAGCGAGCGCGTGCGATGAGACTTCCATCACTGCGTTCTTCACGCCGGCATCCACCATCTTCGCGAACCATTGCTGAAGGACGACGGCGTCGGGCGTCGTGCGATCGGCCATCAGGCGATCGTCGCCGGCGCGATACTCGATCGTGCCGATGAGGCCCGCCGGCTTTCCGGACGCGTCGAAGATCGACTCGATCATTTTCGTCGTGGTCGTCTTTCCGGATGTGCCGGTCACGCCGACAAGCGAGAGCTTGTCCGCCGGCCGGCCGTAGAAATTTGCGGCGATAAGCGCCACCGCTGCTCGCGCGTCGTCAACTTCGATGTATGTGGGGCAGGCGATCTCGCCTGCCCGCGCAGGCAGGATTGCCTGCGCCACACATGCAATCGCGCCCTTGTCTACGGCACTTTTTATGAACTTTGAACCGTCCTGCTGCAAACCCGGAATCGCCACAAACAGCGATCCGCGCGTCGCCAGACGCGAATCGGCCACGACCGCCGAGATCTCGGCATCGAGACTCCCGTGCGTCGCACGCACGGGCACATCGCGAAGAAGATCGCTAAGTTTCATGGCGATCCTTCGCTGAGACGCAGCAGCAACACGTCGCCTGGCATTGAAGTTTGTGATTGGACCACTCCGCTCCCTATCGTCCGGACTCGAAGTCCGGCGGCGGTCGCGTTGGCGACCGCGGCGCGGGCATCCATCCCTCGCAAATCCGGCACCCGCCCCGTCCGCGCGCTGATGGCAGACTCTTGCGAAAATGCGGCCAGCAACGGGGGCGGCACGCGTAACGTTCGCGACGGAATCGAAGGTGGAACACCAAGGTAACGGAGGACAGGTTCGGCGATCTGTTTGAACACCGGAGCCGCCACAGTTCCGCCATATTCGGCGCCCTTCGGCTCGTCGATGACCACCAGAATTGCAAGGCGCGGTCGATCGGCCGGAACGTATCCGCCGAACGACGCGACGAAGCGATCGGCGGAGTATCCGCCGCGAATCGCTTTCTGCGCCGTGCCTGTCTTGCCGGCGACGATGTGTTCTTCGAGTCCCGCGTTCTCGCCAGTGCCGCGCGCGACGACCGCTTTCAAAATCTCGTTCAGCACCGCCGCGGTTCGCTCAGAAATCACGCGCGATGGCGGCGAAGGTTGCGGCTTATACGCGACCTCACCCTTCGGGTCCACCACGCGATCCACGATCCTCGGCGCAACACGCACGCCTCCATTGGCGATGGTCGCGAATGCGGTCACAACCTGCAGCGGCGTCACGCCGATCTCCTGACCGATTGAAATGCTGGCGGCGGAAATCTGCGACCAGCGCGGAGTGCGCCGCAGCACCCCGGCAGTCTCGCCCGGAAGCTCGACGCCGGTGCGCTCGCCGAATCCGAAGCGGCGGATGTAGCGATAGAAGCGATCGTCGCCCAGGGACATCGCGACGCGAATGGTGCCGACGTTCGAAGAGTGCAGCATCACGTCTTCGAAGCTCATCATCCCGTAGCGATTCCCGCCGTGCTCGTGGATCTGCACGTTGCCGATCTGGATCGCGCCGTTTCCGCAATCGAGAATCTGTGATGGCGTGATGACGCCTTCCTCGAGTCCCGCCGACGCCGTCACGATCTTGAACGTCGATCCCGGCTCGTAGATCTCCTGCACGTTGCGATTGCGCCATGTCGGCGGCGGAAAATCGCGATAGTGATTCGGATCGAAGCTCGGAAGCGATGCCATCGCGAGAATCGATCCGTCATTCGGATCGATCACCATCGCCGTCCCGCCTGCCGAGTGCCACTTCGAAACGGCGTTCGCGAGCGCGCGCTCGGTGATGAACTGGATTACGGAGTCGATCGTCAGAACGACATCGCCGCCATCCACCGGTTTATTCGGCCCCTCGCCTCCGACGAAATACATCCCGCGACGCGCATCGCGCAGCAGCGTGACTTTGCCGGCGCGGCCGCGCATCGGCGTCTCGAACGCATGCTCGATCCCGGCGAGGCCGTGGCCGTCGACGCCGACGTAGCCGATGATGTTGGCCGCCAGCGAACCCTTCGGATAGGTGCGCCGGTGTTCGTCCAGAAGGTAGATGCCCGGCAGATGGAGATTGCGAATCGCGCCGCCCACTTCGAGAGGCAATTGACGCGCGATCCAGGCGAAGCCACCGTTCGAGCCCAGCTTCTCTTCGATGTCGTCGGCGCTCAGGTCGATACCCGGAACTCTCGCGAGCGCCCGCGCGGTCGCGCCGGAATCGACGATCGCCTGCGGATCGGCATAGACGGAGACGGCCGCGACACTCTCCGCGAGAACGCGGCCTTTGCGATCGAGGATCGAACCGCGAACCGGCTCGAGCGACAGCGTGCGCTCCTGCTGGCGCTGCGCGCGAACGACGTATTCGTCGTGACGCACGAGCTGCACCTGCGCGAGACGCGCGACGATCACCAGCGCCCATGCGGCCAGGAACGCGAAGATCTGCAGGAGGCGGCGGTTGGAGGCGTTCATTTGCGGACCGAGTTCTCGGTTCTTGGTTCTCGGTTCTCGGTTGGTTTCTCCACCATCACGACCTGACGGGGATCCGTGCGCTCGAAGCCGAGCGTTTTTGCCTTCTGTTCGACGGAGTGGAGTGAAGTCAGGCGATCGAGCTGGAACTGCAGCGCTTTGTTCTCATTTTGGATCTGCTTGCGCTGGTTCTGCAACCGCGAGGCGGCGTGTCCGAGACGGATGACCTCGAGGTTTTGCCAGGTGAAGAGCAGCAGGAAGAGGCCGATCGGGATGCCGAGGGCCAGGACCGCAAAGAGCTCGCGAAACCGCTGACGGTCGCGTTCACGAACGATGTGGACATTGTCGATGGACTTCTTTTGCGCGTACATTCCGGGACCGATTGAAGCCGGCAAACAAGGGTGAAGATCTGCCTACATGCACGGCACTGAGAAACTTCCTCACACACCCACGCTCCACTCGCCACCCCTCCCGAGCCCCATCACCGCGCCACGCCCAACCCTTCCCCAACCTTCACCCTTGCTCGCCGGTTTCCTCCAGCTTTCACAGCTTCTCAGCGACCCGCAGCTTCGCGCTGCGGGATCGCGGATTTCGCTTTACCTCGTCTTCCGAAGCAGTCACCGGACGTTTCGTCAAAATCTTCACGACGTCCTTCGCGCCACATCCGCACACCGGCAAATTCGGCGGGCAGATGCACTCGCCCTCCAGCCTGCGCAGCGCTCGCTTGATGATGCGATCCTCGAGCGAGTGGAACGCGATCACCGCGATGCGCGCGCCGCTCTCCAGAACTTCCACGGCGTCGGTCACGAACTGATCGAGCCCGACCAGCTCTTCATTCGCGGCAATTCGCAATGCCTGGAAAGTGAGCGTCGAGGGGTCGATGTCGTTCGGCTTCGACCGCTTGACGCTGCGGATGACATCCGCAAGCTGCGTCGTGGTGGCGAGCGGTCTCGCTTCGACGATCGCGCGTGCGATGCGTTTGGCCATCGGCTCCTCGCCGTAGTCGCGAAGGATTTTTCGCAGTTCCGATTCCTCGAGCGTGTTCACCAGGTCGGCCGCGCTCGCGCTGTCGGGTCCCATCCGCATGTCGAGCGGTGCGTCGAAGCGGAAAGAGAATCCGCGGCTGGCATCGTCGAGCTGCATCGATGAGACGCCCAGGTCCGCGAGAACACCGCTGGCGCTGTCGATCTTTGACTGCTTCAGAATGTCAATGAGCCTCTCGTGACGCCCCTGTACGAACGTCACGCGTTCTTCGAATTTCCTCAGGCGGTCACGCGCGACCTCCAGTGCCCGCGGATCGCGATCGATTGCGATGAGCCGCGCCGCCGGATAACGCGTCAGCAGTGCTTCCGCGTGCCCGCCCAGCCCGACGGTCGCATCCACAAGCGTTCCGTCGCTGCGATTCGGTCTGAGGAATTCGACGATCTCTTTTAAAAGAACTGACTCGTGCATGGTCTACACACCATGCAGCTCCAACTCCTTCATGTCTTCCGGTGTAAGCCCACTCTTCGTGAGCCGCTTCTTCATCCGCTCTTCGTTCCAGACGATCAGATGATCAGTGTTGCCAAGGACAACGACGTCGTCGGCGATGCCGGCGACTTCGCGTAAGACTGATGGGACGAGAACGCGGCCCTGGCCATCCATCGTGGTCGCCTGGCCGAAGTAGTTCACGCGCTCGAGCATCTTTTGCTTTGCAACGGACGTCGATGGGACTTTCGCGAGACGAGCCTGAAAGTCGTACCAGACAGGCATCGGATAAACCATCGCGTGGTCACCATCGACTGATGTGATGAAGCAGTCGGTGCCATACTTCTCTTCAATGAGCTTCCGGAAGTCCGCCGGGATTTTCAGTCGCCCTTTGTCGTCGACACGGGCGGGGGCGTGCCCCATCAGGACATTGAGTTCCATTGTGTTGGTTCAACGCCCGTTTCTACCACTATTCGCCACTTATGTCCACAAATTTCCACCCCTCCTTCTCCTTATTCTTCTGGCAGGGTGTATCTCCAATCCCCTCCCCCACCGCAGCCGCGAGCTGCGAGGGCTGTGGGTCGCCACGGTCAACAACGGCGACTGGCCATCGAAGCGGGACCTGACGTCCGATCAACAGAAGCAGGAGCTGATCGCGATTTTCGATCGCGCGGCATCGGTTCATCTCAACGCGATTTTTCTGCAGGTGCGGCCGATGGCCGATGCGTTCTATCCCTCCTCCCTCGAGCCATGGTCCCAATTCCTCGGCGCCACTCCCGACTACGATCCGCTCGCGTTTGCGGTTCAGGAAGCGCACGCACGCGGGATCGAGTTGCACGCCTGGTTCAATCCCTTTCGCGGAAATCCCGCGACGCCGTTGCGCTCGTACCCCTATGGGCGTTTCGTATGGATGGATCCCGGCGACGAGGCCGTGCGGCAGCGAGCCCTCGACGTCGTCGCGGATGTCGTCCGCCGCTACGACATCGACGGCGTACATCTCGACGATTACTTCTATCCGTATCCCGAAAAAGATCTCGACTTCCCCGACGAGCCATCGTGGCAGTCGTATCGCGGTCCGATGTCGCGCAGTGAGTGGCGGCGCGACAACATCAACCGTTTCGTGCGCGATCTTTACGGCACCGTGAAGTCGATCCGGCCTAACGTCGAAGTCGGGATCAGTCCCTTCGGAATTTGGCGTCCGCGCAATCCGCGGCAGATTCGCGGCCTCGATGCGTACGAGAAGATCTATGCCGATTCACGATTGTGGCTGCAGCAAGGTTGGGTCGATTACCTCGCGCCGCAGCTTTACTGGCCAATCGAAAAACGCGAGCAGAGTTTTCCCGCCCTTCTCCACTGGTGGTCGCGCCAGGACCGCCTCGGCCGCGGGATCGTCGCGGGCATCAGCATCAATCGGCCCGCGACGCGAGCCGAGATCGCGCGGCAGCTCGAGCTCGTGCGCGATGAACGTCAGTCGGTCGGCTTCATCCTCTTCAGTGCGCACACCATCATGCAGAACACTGACGGCATCGACGACGTGCTCGCCCGCGAGCTACAGCGCTGACACTTCCTCAAAGTACTTCGCGAAGGCGACCATGCCGCCGCTCGCCTGCTGCCAGTCGTAGTTCTCATTCGGCGCGTGATAGCCGTGCTCGGGCAGGGAGAGGCCGAGGAACATGACGGGGCATTTGAGGTAGCGCTCCATCGAGATGACCGCGCCGATCGAGCCACCTTCGCGCACGAAAACGGGCTCGCGTCCGAATGCGAACTTCATCGCGCCGCGCACCGCGTCGGCCAGAGGTCCGGTCGTCGGCGCCTTGTAAGGATGCATGGCGCCCTCTTCGATGAACTCGACGTCGGGATTGCGCTCCTTCACGAAGTTGCGCATGAGACGGAGAGTCTTTTTCGGATCCTGCTTCGGAACCAGGCGGCACGAGAGCTTGACGGCCGCGTACGGCGGAATGATGGTCTTGATTCCGGGACCGGTATAGCCGCCGATGACGCCGTGCACTTCCATCGTCGGCATCGCCCAGATCCGCTTCATCACCTCGAGCGGATCTTCGGTCCGCAGCGATTTGAACATGTGATCGCTCTTGAATTTCTTGACCGAGAATCCGGACTTTCCGAATTCCTCGAGCTCGCGTTTTGAGGGCTGCTCGGCGTCGTCGTAGAAACCCTTGACCTTCACTTTGCCGGTGCGTGCGTCGTACATTTCGCCAACGAGCTGCATCAGCTCGCCGATCGGATTGCGCGCCGCGCCGCCGGTAACGCCGGAGTGTTGATCCGTCTCACCGGTTTTCAGAACCAGCTCGAAGCCCGCCAGTCCTCGCAATCCCGCGGGACATGCGGGACGATTGCGCGCGACCCAGATGGTGTCCGACACGATGACGGAGTCCGTCGCGAGCTTTCGCTTGTGCTCGATCATCGCAGCCTCGAAGCTCGGCGATCCGATTTCTTCTTCGAGCTCCCACAGCACGCGAAGATTCAGCGGGACGCCGGCATCGCGCGCGGCGCGGATTCCCCAAAGCGCGGTGAGCGCAGGACCTTTGTCGTCGGTTGTGCCGCGGCCGAGGTAGCGGTCGCCGTCTTTGGTGAAGATGAAGGGATCGCTGTCCCACGGTTCCGTGTCGCGGGACGCAGGCTGGACGTCGAGATGGTTGTAGACGGTGAGCGTTGGCGCGTCGGGGCGAGAGTCGAATCGGCCGTGCACGATCGGATTGCCGGCGGTCTCGATGATCGCGGGCTCGCCGCCGAAATCGCGGATCGTCTGCGCCGCCAACTCGGCACAGCGGCGGATGTCGCGCTGGCGGGTGGGGTCCGAAGATACCGTGGGGATCTCGATGAATTCCTGGAGGGTGCGTTCAAAAGCGGTCCGCTCGCGCGC
>DATBSF010000172.1:0-15723 GCA_036559905.1 Thermoanaerobaculia bacterium
CCTCGCTGCTTGAGCAGTGTCGCGGCCGTCGACCCCGCCGGGCCGCCCCCGATCACGACGACATCGCGCATTTGGGCTGCCATGCTATTCTCGAACTGTCTCATGTTCCAGAGATTCGGGTCCCTGGCGGCGGCAGCGCCCGGCATGCCAGCCATCATCGAGGCAACCAGCGGCAGCGTCACATCGCGCGGCGAGCTTCTCGCGCGCGCAAACGCGATTGCAGGAGGCATTCGCGAGGGTGATCTGATCCCGCTGCAGATGCCGAATTCCGTCGACTTCGTCGCGACGATCCTGGCGGTTCTGCGCCAGCGCGCGGTTGCGATGCTGATCGACCGCGACGCGTCCGACTCCGAGGTCGCGCGCATCATCGGTCACTTCGGACGCCATCCGAAGCTGCCGCAGGCCGCGCGAGTCATCAAGCTGACCTCAGGATCGACCGGCGCGCCCCGCGGAATCGTGACGACCGAGGAGAACCTGCTGGCCGATTGCGAGAACATTTGCCGGTCGATGGGCATCGGCGCGGACGACACCAACTTCGGCGCGATTCCACTCTCGCATTCGTACGGCTTCTCGAATCTCGTCACGCCGCTGATCACGCAGGGGACCGCGCTGGTGATCTCGAACAGCTACCTCCCCCAAACAATTATCGATTTCTGTAATCGATATCGATGTACGGTATTACCTGGCATTCCGATGATGTTCGATCACCTCGGATCGACCGATCGCGGCGACGGCATCTTCGACACGGTGCGCACATTCATCTCGGCGGGCGCGCCGCTGCCGCCGTCGACGTCGCGGCGATTCCGTGAGCGCTTCGGCAAATCGATTCACTCGTTCTACGGCTGCAGCGAGTGCGGCGGCATCACGTACGACCGCGAAGGCGGCGCCGTCGAGCGCGGCACGGTCGGGAGCGCGATGGATGGCGTCACACTTTCGATGCGCAGCGCGCGTCTCGTCGTGCATAGTCTCGCCGCGGCGCATGGCTATCTTCACGATGCATCGAACTTCGAGCCTTTCGAGCACGGAAAATTCACCACCGACGATCTGGTCGAAATGCGCGACGGTGAAGTCGCGCTGACGGGACGCGTCAGCGAGTTGATCAACATCGCCGGCAAGAAGGTCAACCCGCGCGAGGTCGAGCAGATCATTCTGGAGATCGAGGGCGTGCGGCAGGTGAAGGTTTACGGCGAGCCGGCAGGCGCGCGCGGTGACGTCGTGGCTGCTGCGATCGTGGCGGATCCGGAAGTGACGCGCGAGGCCGTTCGCGCCTTCTGCCAGGAGCGGCTGTCGTCGCACAAAGTCCCGCGCATCGTGAAGCTGATCGATTCGATGCCGGTCGACGATCGCGGCAAGATCACGCGCTCGGCTCTGGCCGAGCTGTAGCGACTACCAGCCGTATCGGCCCTGCGTCGTCTGCCCGTCTAACAACTGCTGCGCGTATTGCCGGAATTCATCCGTCGCGCAATAGCGATCGGGAAGGACGGCCGCGAGATATTCGAGATACTGCTCGGCGTTCAGCGGCAGCAGATTCCCATCGAGGTCATACGGCTGCATGACGACTTCCGGCGCGCCGCGACGGCGGAAGAACTTCGCATCCGGCACAAACAGCAGGTCTCCGGCGCAAACGCCGGATTGGTCCTCGCGCGTCGCCCCAATCTCGCGAACGAGAGATTTCGCATCGGCGGCTGACATGTTCCTCATCTTCGTCTGCACGATTGCGACGTTCGTCAACTCGATGACGCCGCGAACCTCCTCGATGTATTCGCCCTGCGCCGCACCGTTCGTGCGATCCTTGAAGCTGAGCTGCACATTCGTCTCGCCGCCGCGTTCGTTTCCGAACATCTCGACGCCGCGCGGGAACCATGCATTGATCGTCTTCTGAATGTCGTCGATCGAGAAGCGTCCCTCCCCGTTCGTTGCCCGCACCGCGATCTGGCGCAGAAATGTGCGGCCCGATCCGATGTGGAATCCCTCCTCCGTCAACATCGGACTCATCGAGCGAGCCATCGGCGCGTAGGCGAAGACCTTCTGCATGTCGAGCTGATACTTCCCGACCAGATCGATCACCGTCGCGAAGACGACGTTGTCGAGAAAATTCTTGAACGGGATGTTGAATGCATCCAGCACATGACTCCCCAGCTCCATGGATAGCAGTTCGTCCATCGTTTCGGCAGCGATGTCCGGATGTCCGGGCTTCTTCCACGTCGGATCGTGATCGAGCACCCAGAACATCTGATACGCATGCCGCAGCTCCTCGGCCATCACCCGAAGGACCGCGACCTTCATCGGATCGGTCGGCGCCTCCTCCAGAGTCAGGCGGTGCTGCTGGATCGACGCGAGCTCGGTGGAGCATTGCGCGCGGATGATGTCGCGAGCGGCATAGAACATGTTGCCGACCATGTCACCGGCGCGCTCGAAGCGCGGCATCCCTGCGAACTTGCCCTGACCGATGTTCTCGGATCCGAGCGTGCCGATCTTCGCGAAGAGCTGAAACGGCGTTTGCGTCGCGAAGAAATCGGTCCACTTTCGCTCGAGGAATTCGAGCTCCGGAAAATTCTTCGCCTGCCAGCCGAGGAGCGCCTGGTGGTATTTGGGGTGGATGGTCTGGGTCGTGTAGGCTGCCATGTGCTACTCTCCAATGGTCTGACCAATGTAATGCCATTTTGCGGAGGTGTCCATGGCCGTCACAGTGGAAAAGGTCACGATCTGGCGTAAGGAAGTCGCGCACAAACCGGGCGAACTGGCGCGTGCGCTCGAGCCTTTGGCACAGGCTGGCGCCGATCTCCGAGTCATCATGGCTTATGCCGAGGGGGACCGGGGAATCGTGGAAATCGGCCCGCTATCGGGGAAAAAACTGACGGATGCGGCGGCGAAGTCCGGATTCGTGGCTTCGACAAAGCCCACTCTGCTCATCGAAGGCGACGACCGTCCCGGCCTAGGTCTCGAAATCGCGAAAGCGATCGCCGATCAGGGAATCAGCATCAGCTTCGACGTCACGCAGGTGATCGGGAAAAAGTATTCGGCGGTCTACGGGTTTCAGTCGCCTGAGGCGGCGACATCGGCAGCCAACGCGATCAAAAAGGTAGCGCGGTAACGGGCTATGCTAAAGAAAGTGCGAATCGTCGTTGGGCTGGCCGGCTCCTCGAGTCCGATTTACGGCATCCGCACGCTCGAGGCCTTGCGTGAAGCGGGTGTCGAGACGCACCTCGTGATCAGCGATGGCGCAAGACGCACGATCCCGATCGAAGCGCGCCGCAAAGTCGAGGACGTGGCGAAGCTCGCAAGCGTGGTCTATGACAATCACGACCTGGCGGCTGCCGTCAGCAGTGGCTCGTTCATGACAGATGGCATGATCGTGGCGCCCTGCTCGATGAAGACGCTGGCGGCGATTGCACATTCATTCAGTGACGATCTGCTCGTGCGCGCCGCTGACGTCACGTTGAAAGAGCGGCGCAAGCTCGTCCTCGTGCCGCGCGAAACGCCGCTACACCTCGGCCATCTGCGCAACATGGAGCGCGCGTGTGAGATTGGCGCCGTGATACTGCCACCGATGCCGGCCTTCTATCACGCGCCAAAAACCGTCGACGACATCATCAATCAGACAGTCGGCAAGATCCTCGACCAGTTCCGGATTCCGCACAATTTGTTTCGCCGCTGGGGAGCGAAGAAGAAATGAAAGCGCAGCGCGTTTCCGAAACAATCGCGCGCCGCATTCAACGCGCGATCACCACCGGGAAACTCGAGCCCGGAGAGAAGCTGCCTGCAGAGCGTGATCTCGCGAAAAAGCTGAACGTCAGCCGGGTTTCGGTGCGCGAAGCGTATCGCTCGCTGGCGGAGCTCGGGCTTCTGTCGGTCAAGCGCGGTGCCGAGGGGGGAGCATTCATCGCGGATTTCGATCACGAGCCGGTGACGCGATCGCTTTCGCTCATGCTGCGCCTCGGACGGACATCGCATGAAGAGCTTACAGAAGCGCGCGTGCTGCTGGAGCCGCCAATCGCGCGACTGGCGGCGCTTCGCGCGAATGCCGAAGACATCCGCCGGCTCGAAGAGCTGGTGGAGAAACAAGAAGCGGCCATCAAGGGCAACGGAAATCCGCGGCGCTACGACTTGCAGTTCCACCGATTGGTGGCCGATTGCACGAAGAACCTGCCGCTCATCATCGTGATGAACTCGCTCGCCGACCTCGCGCTGGAGGCTTTCGCGCGGATCGACATCGGCACGGATGTCAAACGCCACACCGTCGATTTCCATCAGAAGGTCATCGACGCGATCCGCCGGCGAGACAGCGAGGCGGCGTATCAGGAGATGCTCCGCCACGTTCGTGACGTTCAGTCGCGACTGGGCAAAGTCTTCGAGCGGCAGCGGACCGTTCTGCAAACGCGGCCTTGACATTCGGCGGCCCTGGTCATACGTTTCCGCAAAACGAAAGGTAAGACCAATGAACGTACTCCGACATGCCGTTCGGCCGGGTCTGCGTTTGCTGTTTGTGGCGGTTTTGGCTGCCGTTCCTTTCGCAACGATCCACGCTCAGGTCATCACCGGCACGATCCTCGGCTCGGTGACCGATCAATCGGGGTCGGCACTGCCGGGCGTTTCAGTGACGGTGAGGAATCAGGACACCGGACTCACGCGAACTCTCCTGACTGACTCGGGCGGAGGGTATCGCGCGGCGGGTTTGAGCCTGGGCGGCTACGAGGTGCGTGCGGAGCTCGAGGGTTTTCAGGTCGTCCTGCGCAAGGGAATTACGTTGACCGTCGGCCGTGAAGCGGTGGTCAATTTCAAATTGTCGCTGGCGCGCGTCAGCGAGACGATGGTAGTGCAGGCCGAAGCTCCGTTGGTCAACACCACGGAATCGACGGTCAGTCATCTGGTCGACGAGCAGAAGATCCACGAATTGCCGCTCAACGGCCGCGATTTCTCCCAGCTGATCCTGTTGCAACCGGGCGTCATCATGAGCCGCAACAGCAACAATTCGGCGAACGTCGGCCGCGGAATCAAGATCTCAGTTGCCGGAGCGCGACCGAATCAGAATCTCTTCACACTCGACGGAACTGACTATAACGATGCGCTGAACAATGCTCCCGCCAGCGCGCAGGGCCTGATGACGGGCGTTGAGACCATCAAGGAATTCCAGGTTCTGACCAACACGATGAGCGCGGAATACGGCCGCGCATCCGGCGGAGTCTTCAACGTCGTCACGAAGTCGGGCACGAACGAGTTGCATGGATCGGCCTTCGAGTTCCACCGCAACGATCGCTATGACTCGAAAAGCTATTTCGATCAAATCAAACCCAACTTCCGGCGCAATCAATTCGGTGCCTCCGCCGGCGGGCCGCTGCTCCGTGATCGCCTGTTCTTCTTCGGAAGCTTCGAAGCCCTTCGAGAAGACAAGGGCATCACCTCCGTGTCGACGGTGCTGGACGACAACGCACGTCAAGGCATTCTTCCCGGCAAGGCGCCTATCCGAGTGAACCCGCTGGTCCTGCCTTACGTGACCCTTTTTCCGCGCGCAAACGGAAACACGCTGGGTGGAGGGGCGGCCGAATACATCAGCGTCTTTCCGCGCGGCTCCTTCCAGAACTTCGCGATGGGACGTTTCGACGAGAATTTTTCAGAGCGCGATTCGGGGTTCCTGCGCTATCTGTACGACAACTCCCATCTCGACGAGCTTGTCCTCTTCCCCGCGTTTCCCAATCTGGTCCGGAACGAAAAGCAGGTCGTGACGATCGAGGAGCGACACGTCACTTCGCCGACGGTGTTGAATGAAGTGCGCGTCGGGATCAACCGCTCCAATCCTCGCGAGGACATCAATCCAGTCGATCCGCACAGCGATATCGCCTTCGTCCCCGGCTTACCGTTCGGTCAGATCCAGATCACGGGCCTGACAGAGATCGGCACCGACCGCAACAATCCTCGAAATTTCTCTCAGAATCTCTACCAGCTCACCGATAACATTTTCTGGGGCACCGGCCGCAATCACTTCAAGAGCGGCATCAATGCCGAGCACTTCCGCTACGACGGATTCTCCGATAGCCGGAGCCGCGGCCGGCTGCGGTTCGCGAGCATCGAGGATTTCCTCAATGGACGCACGCGGGATTTCGAGCTCGCGAAACCGGGCTCGGATTTCGAGAGACACTACCGCCAGAATCTGATCGGCACTTTCATCCAGGACGATCTCCAGGTCAGACCGCAGCTGATGCTCAACCTCGGTCTGCGCTGGGAATTCGTGACCACACCGAAAGAGCGTGACGGGAAAGTCTCCAATCTGCGAAGCATCAACGATGCGGCAGTGACGGTCGGCGATCCGCTCTTCAAGAACCCGACGTACAGGAATCTCGCCCCGCGTCTGGGCTTCGCATGGGACGTCACCGGCGACGGACGCACTGCTCTTCGCGGCGGCACGGGTCTCTTCTACGAAGAACCACTCTTCTATCTGTATCGCAGTCCGATCTTCCGTTCGCTGCCTTTCGTGGATCGTGGACTCACCAGCAGACCTGCCCTGCCGATCGACATCAGCAAACTCGGCAGCGGTGGAGTTCCGGACACCGAGCCGATGCCGTACGATCTCAAATCAACCTATACCGTTCAATACAACATCAACCTGCAGCGCGAGCTCCCCTTCTTCGGCACGGTGGCATCGGTCGGCTACATGGGTTCGCGAGGACACAATCTCTTCGGGCAGGGAGACATCAACACAGCGATTCCCGAAATCCGGCCGGATGGTTCGCAGTTCTGGCCCGCGGGATCGAAGCGCCGCAATCCGAACTTCGGAACGGTGCGCTCGGTGTTGCAGGGCTTTCGTTCCGAGTACAACGGCCTGACCGTGGGAGTCGAGAAGCGGCGCTCCAATGGACTGCAGGCACAACTGGCGTACACGTACGGCAAATCGATGGACAACCGTTCGGGCGCCGGCGGCCGGCTCGAGTTCCGGAACGGTCAGTCGCGCACATTCGACCCGTACAACTTCGATCTCGACTGGGGTCGCTCCGACTACGACGTCCGGCACAACCTTTCCGTCAATGCTTCTTACGATTTGCCATTCTGGAAAGGAAATGCGTTCGGCGGATGGCAGGTGAATGTCATCGGCACGTACGCGAGCGGCGCTCCCTTCAGCCCGATCATTCCTGGAGATCCCGACCGCGATGGAAGCACCGAGAATCCGGGACGGCCGGACCTCGTACCGGGCTGCGATCCGAAGAACGTGCCGGGCGGCAGAAGCACGAACACGTGGTTCAACCCGCAGTGCTTCGCTTTCCCGACACCGGGAACGCGCGGCAATGCGAAGAGAAACAGCCTCGAAGGTCCATCGTACTCGACTGTCGATCTCGGTTTTGTGAAGACCACGCCGATGAGCCGCGGAGTTCAGCTGCAGTTGCGCGTAGAAGTTTTCAATCTTTTCAATCGCGCAAACTTCGACATCCCGATCAATGATCCCGACGGATCGGCGGTCTTCGATGACCGCGGCAATCGGCTGGCCGACGCGGGCAAAATCTATTCTCTGGTCGGCGACGGACGGCAGATGCAGTTCGCGATTCGACTGGTGTACTGAAAAGCGATGCGGCGAAGGGCGCTGGCGATTACGGCATTCTTCGCCGTAGCGCTGTTGTCGCGCAGCCATCCGGCCGGCTCGCCCTCCGGCGGGGACCTCGCGCCAGTGCGCACGCTTCGCGATCCGTATCCGACATTCAACGGCATTGCCATCGATACGATGAACAGCGTGGTCGTCGCGAGCGACAGCAATCTCAAAAGCGTGTTGGTGTATGACCGCGCGACAAAGAAGAGATTGCGGCAGATCTCCGGCGAACGAACCGAAATCGGATTCGTCGCCGGCATCGCCGTCGATCCGCTCGCGCGGGAAATCTTCGCCGTCAATAACGACATCGAAGACTCTCTGAATGTTTTTCCCTACGGAGTGTCCGGAAATATGAAACCGGTCCGGCGCCTTGCGGTTCCTCACCAATCGTGGGGCATCGCTCTCAGTCCGGCGCGCGACGCACTGGCCGTCTCGGTCGAAGTCTTGAACGCTGTGATGATCTACAGGCGTGAAGCGGATCGCGTCCAGCCTCCGCTGCGCGTCATCCGCGGCGCACAGACGGAGCTCGCGGATCCGCATGGTGTCTATTGGGACGGGCTGCATCAGGAGATCGCGGTTGCTAACCACGGAAACTTTCGCGGGCTCGCGAGGAATGTCGGTGCAGGATGCATGGCGGCCTCCGGCAACGACGCTTCGCGGCCAGGCGAATCGCGTCCGCCATCCATCACGATTTATCCGGCGTCGTCGAATGGCGATGTCAGGCCCGTTAGAAAAATCGAAGGCCCGCGCACGCGCCTCGACTGGCCGATGGGGATCGCCTTTGATCCGGTGCGCGACGAAATCGTGGTCGCGAATAACGGCGACAGTTCGGTCCTGATTTTCGGTCACGGCGACAACGGCGATGTCGCCCCGCGTCGGGTGATCCGAGGAACCCGCACCGGAATCGATCATCCAATGGGCATCGCAATCGATGCCGAGCACGGCGGTTTCTGGGTTGCGAACTTCGGCGGCCACAGCGCGGTCTTCTTTTCCGCCACTGCTGATGGCGATACCGCTCCGCTGGAGGTCATCCGCAACGCGCCCGCGGGCACGCCCACGAACGGCTTCGGTAATCCGATGGCGCTGGGCTATGACGCCAGGCGGAAAGAGGTTCTGGTTCCTAACTGAGTCTGCCAGCCGCGCATTGCGGTATTCGCCAGGCAGGCGAACGGCAACATGTCCCCCAGTCGAGTCATCGAGGGACAGTCCACGAAATTGGGCCGCACCGTCCATGGAATCGCATGGGATCCTGTCCACGACGAAATCGTCGTTCCCAATCCGCTGGCGGCAGCCATTCTGATTTTTCGTGGATCCGCCCAGGGCTCAGAAGCGCCCATTCGAATGATTCAAGGCCCCCATACGTGCCTCTCGCTTCCACACTCGGTATCCGTCGACAGCGCAAACAAGGAAATTCTGGTTGGCGATCTGGGCGCACACGCCGTGCTCGTGTTTCCGTGGAACGCCAACGGAGACGCCGCTCCCCTACGAAAAATCGCCGGACCGAAAACGCGCCTCGGTCATGTTGTCGGCACGGGCGTCGACCAGGCAACAAATCTGCTGGCGGTGGCCAACTCCGACGAGATACTGATTTTCAATCGGCTCGACGATGGCGACATCGCGCCGCGAGCGGTCATCGGCGGTCCAAAGAGTGGGATTGGCGAGGAACCGTGGCAACTCGAGATTCATGACGGAAACATCTTCGTCGCGGCATCCAATCACCTCCACCACTGGGTCTATCCGGCGGGTCAGATTGCCCCGAAAGCGGAATGGAAAGAAGTGCCGCGAGATCCATGGAATGATCCGGCCTCCGGCTTCATCGGGTCGTGGAGAATCACAGACAACGGCGATGTTCCTCCGCAGGCCATCATCAAGGGACCGAAGAGCGGATTGCGCCATCCGTCAGGTCTGGCGCTGGATGTCGAAAACAGCGAGATCATCGCGTCGGACAGTGTCGACAATTCGGTCCGGACGTTCAGGGCGCCAGAATTATTCAAGAAGCGGAAAGCGGCGCCGGCGAAACATTGACCAGCCTCCACTCGCGACGATGATGGCGAGCAAAGCTGCCAGTCCACAAACTGCAAGATCAGATAAACGACCGCGTCGCCGATCAGCGCAATCCAATCGGCCAGCTTCTCGTGCAGGATCTCGATGCACTCAGCTCAGAAGATATCCGAACTTCTTCATCCCTCTGCGCGCCGCTTCCGGACTCAGCATGTTGACCTTGGGGAACTTGTCGCGCCAATGGAACGGGCGGCAGGCATCGATGATCGCGCGTGAGTTCGTGTAGTTGCCCTTGGCCTTGTCCTCGGGAGTGATGCGCGGATCGAGCGGCGTGCTCCAGGCGTTGGTGATGAAGTCGATCGACGTCGCCGGATCGGATCGCGTCAGCATCGCCCAGATCAGCTCTTCCAGGTTCGTGACGTCGATGTCGTCATCGACGACGATGACGTATTTGCCGCAATAGGCGCCGGCATGACATTGCGCGACGATATGGCCGGCCTGTTTCGAGTGTCCGGCATAGCGCTGCTTGATCGAGATGCCGACCAGCATTCGCGACGATCCGACCTCATGCGCCCAAACCGCTTTCACGTCAGGAACGCCGGCGCGCTCCACGTTGTGCCGGATCAGCGCCGATCGCGTGATGGCGCGATACCGCGCAAGCTCGTCGGGCGGGCGGAGGGGCGGGCAGCCGAGGAGGATGGGATCGTTGCGATGGTAGATGGCTTTGATGTCGAGCACCGGCTCTTCGCGAATGTCGCTGCCGTAATAGCCGGTCCACTCTCCAAACGGCCCTTCCTTCTTGCGCTTGTGCGGGTCGACAAAACCTTCCAGCACGATCTCGGCATTGGCGGGAATCGGCAGGCCGGTGACTTTGCCGCGAACGACGCGAACGGGCTCGTTGCGCAGCCCACCCACGATGTCGTACTCGCAGATCCCATAAGGAGTCTCACTGCAGGCCATGAGGAATGTGAGTGGATCGCCGCCTAACACAATGACGGTCGGCATCGGCTCATTTCGGGCCTGATATTTGTCGCGATGGATGCGCCCATGTTTGCCGGGCGAGATATAGAAGCCGACCGACTTTTCGTCATGAATCATCACGCGATATGTCCCCAGGTTCACCCAGTTCTCCTCTGGATCGCGCGTGACGTTGAAGCTGCCGGTTCCGATGTAGCGGCCGCCGTCCGCTTCGTGCCAGATCGGCGTCGGAAACTTCGTGATGTCGACGTCTTCATCCATCATGATGTTTTCGAAGATCGGTCCGTCGTCGACCTCCTTGTATGGGATCGTCTTCATCTCTTTGAGCGAATCCTCCAGGAACGCTTCACTCAATTCGAGCTTCGTCAAAGTTGATGGATAGCCCATCGTCATGTTCTTGCGCTTGCCGCCGAAGAAGTTTGTCAGAACCCGAAAACCTTTCTCACATCCCGGCACTTCGTCGAAGATGACACAGGGGGCGGCGTCGGAGTGCATCACGATGTCGGCGGCCATCCCGATCTCTTCCTGCCAGCTCGCGCCGCGCACCACTTGTACCTCGCCGAGCTTGTCCGCTTCAGCGATCCATTCGCGCAAATCGCGATATTTGTATTGATGGTGCGGCTTCGCCGGAGAATCTGTCTGCCCAACTGCGACAGCCGGCTTGACTGACTGCTCCGGTCCAGAGGATTCATCGCCCGCTGTCGGAACCGTTGCCGCTGCAGATGTTTTCTTGTTTCGCGCTTTCATAAGCCACCTTCTTTCACTCACAGGATCTCGTCATTGTGCTCACCTGCGCGCGGCGCGCGGCGGCCGGCAGGGATTCGCGATCCGTTCACGATCGCAAATCCGCCGGGTGCTTGCATCGTTTTGCCTGTCGTGCCATCGATCACTTCGCTCCAGAACGATCGAGCGGCCAGTTGCCGGTCCTTGAAAATGTCGGCGACTGTGGAGACCGGATAACCGAGTATCTCTCGTCGCAACGCGCCGTCGAGAAATTCCTGCTTCGTGAGCGTCGCCAGAAACGCACCGATCGGCGCCTCCAGGCGTTCGACCTCTTCTTGCGTCAACGACGTCACTTTGAACGTCGGCCAGTCGATCTCCTTGAACCAGGCGGGAGCAAACCCAGTTTGATCCATCCACCGCACGAGCTGCTGATTCGTGTGCTGGCCGGCTGCGCCGCCGTAGATGATGAAGTTGATCCATCCATCACGGCACGGCCACAACGCCGTCATCTTCGCGCCGGTGACGCTGCGGCCGGTCACGTAGATGCCGGCGCGCAGCGGATTGATGCGATTGATGTCCCAGAACGCCGGCGCGTGCGCGATCGCGGAAAGAACCGCCACCTGCGCCGAGATATCGACGTGTTGTCCGCGCCCCGTTTCCGATCTGTACTCCAGCGCGGTGAGCGCGCCCATCACGGCCTCCACCCCCACCCACCACGCCGATTGCGGCGCGGAGACGCGCATCGGCTCGCCATTTTCCTCGCCCGCCAGCGACATTGCGCCGCTGAGCGCCATGATCTCGAGATCCGATGCCTTGTAGTGCGCGTAAGGTCCGCTCTGTCCGAACGGCGTGATCGACACCATGATCAAACCGGGATTCGTTTTCCGCAGCTCGTCGTAATTCAGTGTTCCCGGCGAAAACGACTCCAGGATGAAATCGGCCTTCGCTGCCAGTTTGCACAAGAGATCGCGATCTTTTCCCAGATCGAGAGTCACCGAGCGCTTGCCGGCATTCGCGGCGATCCAGTACAAGTCGCGCTCGTCGCCGCCCGGTGGTTCGATCTTCACGACGTCGGCGCCCAGGTCGGCCATCACTTTGCCGCAGACGAATCCGAGCGGGCCGGTCAGATCGAGAACGCGATAGGGCGCGAGAAGCATCGATCAGACCTTTCGCTTTCGATTCGCTGCGACCGAATACTGCGGATACCACGTGGAGTCGGCGGCCATGCCGGTGCGGGCCACACGCACGTCGAGCAGGTACGGGCGGCCTTCGCGCGTCGTGTTGATCGCGCGCTGAATCGCGGGCGCGAGCTCGCCCGGATTGTTGACGCGCTCGCCGCGGATTCCGTACGCGCGCGCGATGTCGCTGAATTCGACATCCGGGCTGCCGAGGTAGCAGATCATGTCCTTCTTCTGCTGCTGCGATGGACCACCGCGCATGAAGATGTTGTTGCGCGGCTCGTCGTAGCTGCGGTTGTTGCAGACGACGGTGATGATCGGAACGTCGTAGCGCGACATGGACCAGAGCGCTTCCGATTGTCCGAAAAGAAAGCCGCCGTCGCCCTGCAGCGCGACCACCTGACGATCCGGCAACGCGAGCTTCACGCCGATGGACGCGCCGACACCCCAGCCCAGCGCGCGGCCTAACGTGCGGCCGATCTTCGTCTTCTTGCCGTCTGCGAAATCGAACGAGCGCAGCACCCAGTCTTCAGTGCCGACTTCCTCGACGATCACCGCGTCCTCGTCGAGCATCTGGTTGAGCGTCAGCAGAAGCCGCGGCCAGGTGACCGGCGCCGAATCCCACTCCTCGTGCGCAGAATCGATGTAGGCCTTGCGCATCGCGGCGATCGCGCGCGTCGTTTCATCCCACCGCCGCTTCTTGATGGACGCGAGCCGCTCGGCGGTCGCCATCGATTGGATCGCCTGCACGAGCGATCGCGCTGTCTCTTTCACATCGCCGACGATCGCGACGTCGGTGGGATAGTTGATTCCGATCTGACTGCTCTCGATGCGTCCGTGAATGATCTTCGCGTTGCGCGGCACCAGCGGAGGCCCGCTTCCCTGATCGGGCATCTTGACGCCGAGGTTGACGAAGAGGTCGATCTCTTTCGGATAACGGAAGGGATAAACGTAGCCGCCCATGAAGAGCGGATGATTGGTCGGGAAATCCGCGGCCCAGCTCCAGCCCTGCGTCACCGGAATCGCGAGCAGCTCAGCGAGCTCGACGACATCCGCACGGCCGCCGGAAGTCCACACTTCGGATCCGAGGAAGAGAATCGGGCTGTCGGCTTCGATCAGCATCCGCGCGGCCTGCTCGACCACACGTGGATTCGGAACGAGGTTCATCGGAACGGAAATGCTTTCCTTCGAAAAAATCTCCGCCTTGATGTCTTTCTGATAGAGAACATTTCGCGGGACGCGCAGAAACGACGGACCGCCCGGCGGCGTCGACGCGATTTTGAACGCGTGCGCGAGCCACTCCGGAATCCGATTGCCTTCCTTCGCAATCCAACGCCACTTCGTGTACTGCTTGAAAGCCTCCAGCCAGTCGTCGACGTCTTCCGCGCCATCGCGTCCGTCGGCGCCGGTGTCGGTGTGATCGGTCATCACGACCAGCGGCGTGCGGTCCTTCATCGCATTGAACATGTTTGCGCTCCCGAGCGGACCGCCGACGCGGCTGAAACCGATGAACGACGGCTGACCGGTCACCTTCGCGTATCCATCCGCAATCGCGACCGCTTGATGCTCCGAGGGCGCTTGAATGAACTGCAGATCGGGTCGATCAACAACCGCGTCCGACAACGAACCCATCCCCGAGCTGTTGCAGACAAAGATGAATCGCGTTCCCATCGTGCGGAGCTGCTCGGCGACGAGCTCGCCGCCGGTTCCCTGAAATGTCCGCGTTGAGGCAGCGGCGCTGTGCCTAACTGATTCGAGTGCTCCGGCCGCCGAGCGCGCCGCCGCGATGCTGAAACCGGCAGCCGTCGACATGCGAACGAAGTCGCGGCGCGAAAGCTGCCCTCTCAAATATTTTTTCGCCAGATTTCTCATCGATCTATTGGCACCGTCCGTCGCCATCGCATCGAATTTTTGCGTCGCTCAATGGCAGAACAACATCGATTGGAGGAGAAATGGCCCTGCTAACCCACGTCGTATCGGGCCGGGACGCGCGCACCAATTGAATGAATCGTTCGAGTCGCGTGCCGCTATTGACGTTGCCGCTGGTGGTGGCGGCTTCATTGCCGTGCTCCGGAATCACCGTTCGCGGCTTGATCAATTCTCTTACCGCGAACGCCGCCTCGTCCGGACCCATTGTGGCGGTGTCGCCCATGTTGATGACGACGACCGACGGCTTGTAGTAGCGGCGGACGATCGCGTCCATGTCGCCGAACATGCCACTGTCGGCGGTCAGGTACACCGAGAGTCCATTTGTGAATTGCAGAATCGCGCCGCCATCGTTGCCGCCGTATGCGGTGGTTCCTGCGGCGACGCTCGGTGAATCGACCAGCGCGGCCGGGATGCCGTTGCTGTGAAACGCCGGGACCACGGCGAACTTCACAGCCGCCGACGCGCCACTGAGACGAACGGTGCGGCTGCCTCCCGGACGCAAGGTCGCGGTGCAGGGTTCCGTTCGAGGAACGGTAACCTCGCTCGCGAGGCCGTTGGCAGGACAAGCAGGCGTCGCTGATCCGCGAATGTTCTGCATCTTGCGCCCGAGGAAGTCGGACATTTCGCCGCCGGTGAAGACGACCGAGTTTTTCGCAGCCGCGATCGCAGCGGCATTGGAGTTAGGCGCGGCAGTTACTGTTCCGGGCGCCGCACAAGTTCCCGGTGCGGCTGGATTCTTCTTAACTTCGCCGATGTGATCGGAATGCACGCTCGAAAGCACAAGGACGTGAATCTCACCGAGGCGCTCGTCCGTTTCTCCCGCAATCGTGCGGCCCGGATCCCAGAGCACACGCACGCCAGTCGGATCTTCGAACAGCAGTGCCCGATCGTTGCGGCAAAAATCGCCGGCATGACTTCCGAGAGGCGTGATGACGACCACACCGGGCGTGGCCGCGAAAAGCGTGGTGGCGGTCAGGAAAACGATGCAGACAAAAATCCTGTCCATATTCACCTACCGAATTGCGTCGCGAGGTAGTCTGCGACGACGAGAATCTCGCGACCGTTCAACTTTGCGCCGAGGTGTGCCATCTGCTCGACGGAGCGGCGCCATTCATCGGCCGTTTTGCGTTGTGAAGTCGTGACGGCGAGATCGTGACATTGCACGCACGCCGCGATGACGAGATTTCGGCCCGGACCGGGCGGTAGCGTCGATGGGTCGTTGGATGCGGCAGTTGTTGATGACGATTGTGCGGCCGTCGAGAGATAGTGCGTGATGACATCGACATCGCCAGGGACCAGCGGCGCGCCGCGCCACACCATTTCATTCACCGTGCGGCGCCA
>DATBSF010000173.1:0-1596 GCA_036559905.1 Thermoanaerobaculia bacterium
ACAAGACGACGATCGTCAGCCTCGCGCCGACTCCGCCGCAGCTCACCGGTCTCGGCGCGGTGCTCTTCGACCGCCGGGAGCGGCGGACCGTCGAATGCGCGCAGCCGCGCGACAACACACGCCTCATGGAGAGCTACGGTCAGGGACCGTTCAACGTTACGGCGCGACAGAGCCGGTATGGTGACTACTGCAGCCTCAACACGCTTGCCAAAGACGATCAGATCTATCCGGCGACCTGGCTGACCGATCTCGAGATTTCGTACCGCTGGTCGAAGTACTTGTTTGCAGTCGGAGCGGAGAACCTGTTCGACGCTTTCCCCCGCATGAACCTTGGCGTCGGCGTACCTTCGTCGACCGAGCAGGTCGGAAGCGCCGGCGTGTTCACGTACCCTAGAAATTCTCCATTTGGCATGAACGGCCGATTTGTCTACTCGCGAGTGAGCTACACGTTCTGATTCTTCAGTGGAGCGCCGGTAATCCTGCCGGCGCTCCGCTTCGATCGATGCTGCGCTTTGTCGTTCGCGCGTTTCTGATCGCCATCCTCCACTTCGCCATCACGGTGGCGTTCGTGTTCGCATGGACGAGGGTCAGCGACGCGGAGAATCAGCGGACGTGGAAATCGTTTGGCTATTCCGCGGGCACGATGGCGTTTTCATCGCCGCTGTATCAGGTTCCGATGGCGCGTCAGCGCCTCGAGTTCCTCGCCGGAACGGCGATCAACAGCGCGCTTTGGGGAATCGTCCTGGCGATTGTTTTTTCGCGCGTCAGGCGATTGTGGCTTGTGCTGCTTTTACCGATCTTGTGGTTCGCGGTTTTGACGGGCGCCGCAGCGTTTCTCGAGCGGCGCGTCGATCGCGATCCAGGCCGCGTTCCGATCACGACCCGCTTTCCGCATCAAAACGCGAACGCGTCGTCTGGTCGCGTCGACAAGTTGCTCGAGTCGCTGGAGGGCGAAGATTCCACGGGCATTCACGGCAGGTTGCAGAAATACCTCTCGAACGAATTCGCGCGCGCCGATGATCGGATCGAGCCGCTGCCGGTGGACATCGAACATCTCATGGTGGCGCATCGCTTCGATCTCGATTCTCTCGAAATCGCGTTGCTGATCAACGAGCCGCCACGATGGGAAATCGACGTGACTGCGGCGTCGGACAAGCCGGACTGGCTGCGTTATTTCTGGGTTCAGAAACTCATCCTGGCCGATGCCCTCGACAGCGCGCGCGCGAACGATTTCGCCGGCGCGCGGCAGCATGTCGAGGCGGCATCGCGGCTGACGTTCTCTCTGGCGTCAAGGCCGGAAGCCATCGCGGTGATGACAGGAATTGCGTCGACCGAGAATCAGCTCGGCGCCGCGAGGAAGATCGGAATCACCCTCCCGCGATTCGATCCGCGCGACCATCTGATCGGCGCTCTGGAAGCCGAATCGTGGACCGAACGCTTTCTGGTCGCGACGTCCCGTTTCGACAAGCACTGGAACGACCGCGATGTATCTTCGCGTGCTCTGCTGGCGATCTTTGTGCGACCGTATGCGCGTCTTTGTGCCGCGAAGTCAGCGGCCGATCAACAGCGCAACGTGCGCATCGTCCGCGATCTGAA
>DATBSF010000174.1:0-7325 GCA_036559905.1 Thermoanaerobaculia bacterium
GGGGGGGGGGGGGGGGGTAGGGGGCCGGATTGCCGACGATCTTCGAGCCGCCGCGCGAGGCGCAAGCGCCCGTTTTTGGCGTCTGGCGTGCACTGGAAGACGCGAAAGCGCAATGCTTTATCCTCGCAATCGACTATCCTCTCCTGACATCGGACGTGCTGCGCTACCTGGCCGGCCGCGCATCGCAATCGGCGGCCGAGATGGTGGTGCCGCGCTGGAATGGGAAACTGCAGATGCTCTGCGCCGGCTACTCCGCGTCACTGCTGATGCGATTCGAGCCTCGAATCGCGGCGGGACAACTCAACCTGCGCGGCCTGACCGAAAATCTGGAAGTGGTCGAAGAAGAGGATCTGCGCACGCGATTTCCCGGCGAGCCGCTGATGAACGTCAACACACCTGAAGAACTCCGTGAGGCTGCGAGACACGTATGAGCAAAGACTTTTCGCATTTCGACGAAACCGGCGGCATCTCCATGGTCGATGTCGCGTCGAAGCGCACGACACATCGCGAAGCAGTCGCGGTCGCAACCGTGCGGATGAAACCCGAGACGCTCACGAAGCTGATCGAGCAGGCGCTGCCGAAAGGTGATGTGCTCACGACCGCGAAAGTCGCAGGCGTGCTGGCAGCCAAGGCGACTCCGTCGCTGATTCCGCTCACGCATCCCGTTCCGCTGAATTCGATCGACGTGACGTTCGACATGGATCGCAAGGCCGGGACGATCGAGATCCGCGCGATTGTCCGCTGCGATGGAAAGACCGGCGTCGAGATGGAGGCGATGACGGCGTGCGCTGTGGCCGCCCTGACGATTTACGACATGTGCAAGAGCGCCGAGAAGGGAATCACCATCGAATCGTTACAACTCGTGCGCAAATCTGGCGGAAAATCGGGGTTATGGGAGCGCTGACGCGCGCAGCGGTCATCGCATGCATTGCCCTCAGCGCCTCGGCACAAGTTCGCGAAAGCATCACGGTTGAGGTCATCGACGTTCCGGTCTACGTCATCGATCGCGACGGCAGGGCCGTACGCGGCCTGACACGCGATGCCTTCACGCTTCTCGTTGACGGCAAAGCGCGGCCGATCGATTACTTCGACACGATCGACTTCGGATCGGAGCAGCAATCTCCAATCGCTGAACGGCCGCAGCGCGACCGTCGTCTGTATCTTCTGCTCTTCGATCTGACGTTCGCCGTACCGGCGCGACTCGCGCACGCACAGGCGGCGGCCGAGAAGGCGGTCGATCAATCGAATTCGGCGACGGATCTCTTTTCCGTCGCGACTTACGATTCCCATCGCGGCGTGTCCTTCGTCACGCCGTTTCTTCTTGACCGAGTTGCGATCAAGCGCGCGCTCTACACGCTTCGCTCCAGCACATCCCGCGACGCACTCGGCCTCACCATCACGAAAGATGAACGTGAAGTGTGGAAGGATCTCGCCACGCCGACGGATGAGGCGAGCGCCGCAATGCTGGAGGCCATCATGGGCGGCGTCGCGAATCAGGAGATGGCCAGCGCACCGACCGCGAGGCTGATCGAACACGAATTCGACGCGGTCGGAGAGGCTGCCAAACGTCTTGCGGCGATGGAAGGACAAAAGCACGTTTTGTTTTTCACGCAGGGATTCGAATCGTCTCTGGTACATGGCTTTGGTGTGGGCTCAGGTCCGCCGCAGATCGACGCGAATCTGATGGCCAGGATGAATGACATGCACAAGCGGTTTCGCGCCGCGGGGGTCATCCTCGACAGCATCGACATTGCCGGCCTGCGTCACACTTTCGACTATCGCGACAACGACGCGCTGTGGCTGGTCGCGCGCGGGACGGGCGGGCAGGTGGTCGTCAACAAGAACGATCTGGTCGCCGGCATCACCGATCTGACTACCGCGCAGCAGCTCGTCTATCTACTCGGATTTCGTCGGACGGACAATCGCGCGCATCGCATCGATGTTCGGGTGAAGGGCGCGCCGCGCGGCTCGAACATTTACTACCGAACCGGATTCGGAGAGCCGCAAAAGGCATCCGTCGACGCGCTGCAGCTCGCCGACATCATGCTGAACAATGTTCCGCAGACGGGCTTCGAGGTCGCTTTGGAGGTCTCGTCATCAGCGGATGCGGTCGTCCGTTTCAGCCGCGCAGAAGTCGTCCCGCAGCTCGACGAGAAAACGCCGGCCGTCGACGCGATGTTGTACGTCTTCAAAACTGGAGGCGAGATTGTCGCCTCGCGCGCGAAGCGGATCACGTTCTGGCCGCGATCGAGGGCCAAGGGCGATATCGAAGTACGAGAACACTTCGATCTGCCGCCGGGCGCATACGTCGCCAAAGCCCTCCTGCGCATCGAGGGGACGAATGTCCTGGCCTTCGCTCGAAGGGAGTTCACCGTCCCGTAAAGCCGTCGCGCGCGATCTGGTGGAGAATCAGGCTATGCGATCCGTGCTCCGCACCATCTCGCTTCTGTTGCTCGTTACGGCAGCCGCCTCAGCGCAAGTCACCGAGCAGACGACCGTCGAAGTCATCCAGGTCCCGGTCTACGTCACGTCGGGCGGAGCGCCGATCTCGAATCTGACTCGCGACAACTTCCGACTGTTCGTCAACGGAAAGCCGCAGTCGATCGATTACTTCGACGTCATCGATTTCGAGCACTTGTCGCCGGAAGACGCGCGCGATCCGAGGCAGCGTCGCCTCTATCTGATGGTGTTCGATGTGAGCTTCTCCTCCGCGAATTCATTGCAGCGCGCACAAAAAGCTGCCGAGAAAATCATCGAGCTCGCCCGCGACGGCGACACCTTCGGCATCGCTGCCATGGCACCGGGACACGGCGTGGAAGTCGTGGTGCCGTTCTCGCGCGATCGCATCGCTCTGGTCCGCGCGATTCGCAATCTTCAGCCATCGCGCATGCGCGACCCGCTGCGCCTCGCGCTGACGCCGTCGGAACGCGAAGGAATTGCGAGCGGCACGATGGTCGGCGGCTCGATGGTCGGCACGCTCGCCAATGCCGAAGAGAGCGCGATGCGCGATTTCGATTCCAACATCGTGCGCGAAGCCGTCGAGAACGCGATCGGCGATCTCGCCGACACCGCCGTGCGGCTTGCTCCGCTGGAAGGGATCAAGCACGTGGTGCTGCTGTCCGCTGGATTCGACCCGTCGCTCGTTCACGGCGTGCCGAGCCAGCGCAATCCGTATTCGATGCGAAGATCGACCGATTCGGAACGCTCCCGCAATCTGGGCTTTGATCCCGCTCTCCTCGGCGCCATTCGACGGATGCATGACACCTTCAAGACTTCCGGAGTCTTCCTCGATGCCATCGATATCGGCGGCCTGCGAATGATGCAGCGCGTCTCGGACAACGAAGCGCTCTATATGCTGACCCGCGACACGGGCGGCGAAGTCGTCGACAAACGGAACGATCTCGCCGGAGCGATGCAATACCTCGTCAACCTGCAGCGCGTCGCGTACGTCCTCGCGTTCAATGCGCCGAAAACCGGCCGCGCGCTGAACACGATCGCGGTGAAGCTCCAGAACGTTCCGCGCGGCGCTCACACGTCGTATCGAGAATCGTACGCGTCGGAGACCGATCCGCCGGATGCTGGCGATCCGTTGCGCCTCGCTGACATCGTCATGAATGACATCCCCCAAACAGGCGTCACGATGTCTGCGGCTGCGGAGTCCGATCCTGGAAAAGCGACTGTCGAGCTCGAGATCGCCGGCGGCGAGCTGGTGGCGCAGGCCGCCGGCATGACGCTCGAAGGAGAACTGCTCTTTTACGTGTTCGCAGGATCGGGTGCGGTGGCTTTCGATCGGCAGCAGATCACCATCGAGCCGCGTGCAGCAGCCGCGCTGGCGTCAACGCCGCTGCGCGTCCGGCATACGTTCGATCTGCCGCCGGGCCGATACGTCGCAAAAGCCCTCATCCGATTTGGTTTCAATCAATCGCTCGGCTTCGCGCGAACGGAAGAATTCACCGTCCCGACGGCGTCTCCGTAGCGCACGGATTCTGCGTCGTCGTCTGTTCCAGCAGTCCGCCGACCTTCGTCGGTATGCCGTCGGTCACCATCAGGTCTCGCGTCCACGGTGTGTAGCGCGTGCGCGACAGCGTCACGCGGTGCATGCCCGGCGTGAGGCGATAGTTGAGTGGAGTCGTTCCGATGAATTTTCCGTCGACCTGCACCTCCGCGAAATCAGGTCGTGAGTCGATGTAGACCGGGACGGAGCGAGTCTTTCATGGATCATTTGCTTTCGTCGTCTGATTCGACGCAGCGCCGGCGCGACAAGTTCCGCATAGAATCACCGCGATGACCGACGCGCCTTTGATCCGCAACATCTCAGACACGGCGGCGTGGGTCGCGATGTATCGCGCGATGGAGTCGGAGCGCGAGGACGCTGTCTTTCGCGATCCGTACGCGCGCCGCCTCGCCGGAGCGCGCGGCGGAGAGATCATGCAGAAGATGAAGGCCGCCACGAAACACGCATGGTCGTACGTCGCGCGCACGTATCTCTTCGACACGTACGTCGCGCAGGAAATCGCCGCCGGCACCGACATGATCGTGAACCTGGCGGCCGGTCTCGACACGCGTCCTTACCGCATGCAGTTGCCATCCTCATTGCAGTGGATCGAAGTCGATCTGCCGGACCTGATCGCGTACAAGGAGGAGATCCTTCGATCCGAAAAGCCGGCTTGCAAACTCGAGCGCGTCCGTCTCGATCTGTCGGATGTCAACGCGCGGCGCGCGCTGTTCGTGGAGCTCGGCCGACGTGCAAAACGCGTGATGGCGATGAGCGAAGGACTGATCATCTACCTCACCGCCGACGAAGCCTGCGACCTCGGCAAAGACCTGGCGGCACAACCGGCGTTTCAGAGGTGGGCGATCGACCTCTGTTCGCCGAAACTGCTGACGATGCTGCAGAAAGAGATCGGGTCGCCGCTGCGCGAGGCCGGCGCTCCGCTGAAATTCGCGCCGGAGGAGGGACCAGCCTTCTTCACGAAATGCGGCTGGAAACCGCTCGATGTGCGATCGATGCTGCACACCGCTAAACAAGTGAAGCGACTCCCGTTCGTTTATCAGCTGTTCGCGCTGTTTCCGGATTCGAAAGGGACGAAACCATCGCAGCCATGGGGTGGGGGAGTGTTGTTAGGCCGTTAGTGCTTCGCGCGAACCGGCGGTTTCACTTTGTTCTTCACCGGCTTGATGCTCTGCAGGTAAGCCCACGTGGCCTTGAGGTCATCGTCGGTCATCTTCGCGTAGTTCTGCCACGGCATCGGCGGAAGAATCGTGCCGCCGTCGGGAGTCTTTCCGGTGCGCATCGCCTTGATGAACTTCGCCTCGTTGTACTCTTCGACGATTCCGGTGGTCGGATCGGGCGTCAGGTTCGCGGCATAACTGATTCCCCACGGACCATGAAAAGCAGTGGAACCGGCGGCGCTGACGACCTCGCCCTTCTTTGGTTTCGAAGGGGCGGACGCATTCGAAGGCGCCCCCGCCAGCAGGCGCGTGCTATCGGGCTCGAAGGCCGCGTTCTTCGGCGTGTGGCAATCCCCACATCCTCCGATGGTGACCAAATACTTGCCGCGCTCAACGAGCGCACTCGACTGAGCAAATATCGGCATCGCGCAAAGAAAGAAGAGCAGAAATGGAATCTTTTTCATGGTGCTCACACGGTGCAAATAGCGAGCACGCAGTGGTAGTCTGCGCGACCAGGAGAATGTGCAATGGCCACGAAAAAGAAAAGGAGCCAATTGACCGCCAGGGCGCCCAGGAAGGCCGCACCGACAAAGACCGCGAAAAGCGAGAAGGTGAAGCTGCGAGCGCCGACGGCGAGCTTCACCGTGAACGACATCGAGAAAAGCCTGGCCTGGTATCGCGACGTGCTTGGCTTCGCGGTCAAGCAGCGTTGGGAGGAGAAGGGCAAACTGTTAGGCGTCGCAATGATGGCCGGCGATGTGGTCTTCTTTCTCGACCAGGACGATTGGAAGAAAGGCCGGGATCGCGTCAAGGGTGAAGGCGTGCGCGTGTACTGCTCGACCGATCAGAACGTGGATCGCCTCGCCGAACGGATCAAGGCCAATGGCGGCACGCTGATCCAGGAGCCGCATGACCAGCCGTGGGGACAGCGCGACCTCGCCGTCGCGGACCCTGACGGCTTCAAGATCACGATCGGGTCCGACTCGAAGCGATAGAGCCCGCGGCCCGATCCGCGCGCTCGACCAGTTCCGGCGCGTCGATGCTTCTTGCGAAGTCCGCGAAGGATGGGGTGGGTCCTTGCCATCGCAGACTTTCGACCGAGTCGAACAATGGGGCGTCGTCGCGCAGAGTAGCCAGCGTGCGAAACAAGAGCGCCTCCTCGCGTTGCTCGGCCAGAATCGCGGCCAATCGTCCGCTCTTGAAGATGTTGGCTTTCCACTCCGACGCATCGGCCGGGATTTTCTCGATATGGAGAAATCGCGACAACACCGCCGCAGCGGACTTCGCACCGAAACCTGGAAGGCCGGGATAGCCGTCGGCGGTGTCGCCCACCAGCGCGAGGTAGTCGGGAATCGATTCAGGCGTGACGCCGAACTTCTGCTGCACGCCCACGGCATCGCGGACCTTTCCGCTTTTGCGGTCGACCTGCACGACGCGATCGCCGACTACGCACTGCGCGAGATCTTTGTCGGGCGTCCAGATGCAGACCTTCTCGACGGAGCGATCGCGTGCCGAGAACATGGCGGCTGAAGCGAGGGCGTCATCCGCCTCGAGCTCGATCATCGGCCAGACGACGACTCCCATCGCGGCGAGCGCTTCTTCGAGTGGATGGAACTGCGCCCACAGTGCGCGTTCGATGCCCGCGCCGGTTTTGTATCCCGGCCAGAGCTCATTGCGGAATGACTCGATGATGTGATCGGTCGCGACGCCGATGTGCGTCGCACCGGTCTCCACCATCTGCAGCGTCATCGCCAGCACGCCGCGCACCGCACCGAATGGCGGGTCGCCGTTGTTCGCGCGACGCAAACCGTAGAAATGACGGAACAATTCATAAGTTCCGTCGATGAGGTGGATGATCATGGTTGGGATGTTGGGATGTTAGGACGTTGGGATGTTAACGCATGCCGACATCCCAACATCCCAACGTCCCAACATCCTAACCGGCCGGGTGGTGGGCCCGCAGAAACGTCTGGGGGTCGCTGAACACCTTCGCGATGTTCATCCCTTTTCGCACGGCGCCGAAGGTCACTCTGCGCGTCGCGAGTGCGGCGCCGAGTTGAAAGTACGTTCTCATTTTTCCGCGATAGCGATAGCGCACGTCGAGCGCGTGCCGCCAGAGTCCGGAGTACTCGCTGTAGAACTCGTCGAGTGGC
>DATBSF010000175.1:0-6338 GCA_036559905.1 Thermoanaerobaculia bacterium
CGAATTGATCTCCGTAAATGGGATGCCGTCCGTTGGGGACTGCCCAGACGCTGAGCGCTTGCGGCACGCTTACGCTCACCTCATAGATGCCATTCCCTTTCGCAGTGAAGACATCGGCCGGAAATCCCGGCGAGATGACGCGATAGTCAGAGACGGTGGTTCCGGCCGCATTCAGAAGGCGCACGCGAATCGTCGCGGTCCCGCGCGCCGCACTCGTTTGCAGCAGCAGTTTCAACTCGTTCGTTGCGCCGGCTTGAAGCGTCGGAAGGGCGAAAGTGCCTTGCCTGCCGGTTTCCGGATCAAATACCGCCACTAACTTTTTGTCGCTCAGCGCAAGAGGAACCGATGGACACGAGTACTCGCCGTTGGAATCGGCCGTGACCGGCGCAAGCCCTCGAATCGTAATGACGGCATTCGGGACGAGGCGATCGCGCGTGCGATCGTTAGGCGATGCCGGATCGTCACGCCAGACAGTTCCGTGCAGAGTCACGAATTGCGGATCTCCCGGCACCGGCACGTGAAGAGTGAGGAAATGCTCGACGATCGAGTCGGCCCGAAGATCGAAATCGATGCCGGCACTCTCGCGCGTGAGAGTGAACTCCGACGCCAGCAGCGAGACGAAGCCAGCCGGTACTTTGCTGAATTCAAATCGGCCGGTGTCGTCGGTGCGTCCGTCGAGCAATCCGTAGCCCTGTGTGTAGACGCCAACGCGTGCGCCAGCGACTGGCGCCCCCGTGTCGGATCTCTTCACCGTGACTCGAACCGTCGCGAAGCCGGCGAGATCCCGCTTCTGAAAAACGAGATCGCGAGTGACGACCTCGCCCGGCGCGTGAATCTGTGTCGCGGCGTACGTGACGTTGCCTTTTGCGTCCGTCGCGGCGAGCGTGATCGGGCCCACAGGAAGATCGCGAACCGTAAAGACGCCGAGAGCGTCTGTCCCGATCTGGTGAAACTCGTTGTAGATGGAGCTTCCCGCGGTGATCGTTCCGACGGCAATCGAGCCGTCGCTGTATTTCAATGTTCCGGTCACCGAGCCCCGACCGAGGAATTGGAGAACAACGCGCTGGACCTGACCAGGCGTTCGAATTGCGCCATCGAGCTGCGCGAACTTGCCTTCCGCCTGCGTCGACAACGTGTAGTTGCCCGAGATGTTGCGATCGATATCGCGCGGAACGTATTCGAAAATGAAATCGCCGGACGGCAGGGTGACGTCAAATTGATTTCGCTCGCCGGTTGTCAGCTGCACGGCGCTGTTGGCAACAGCCGAGCCGTCACCGCGAAGCAACTTCCCGTAGAGGATTCCGCCCGGGCGGTTGTTATCGATTCGCGGCGTGATGGATCCGAGAGAATCGACGGCGATGGAGTAGATGGCGTTTGACGACAGCGCGTGATCGAAGCTGACATTGATCACGCGTCCGTCATCCTGCAGCGCGGCGCCGGGTATCACGATCTGTGCGGTCGAATCCGCAGGATTGTTGCGGCGTGTCACTTCGTATCCTGCGGCAGCGACACGCGTCGTCAATGCAAAACGATCGCGATCGGTAGAGGTTACCGGCCGATTCGTGAGGATCGAAACGACGTGACCATCGTCATCGAGGTGCAGATCCTGCGCGGCGGCGATCAGTTGCAGCGGGGTCTGAGGGACGGGGGTGGACATCACCGGACCAGCGACCAGCGCGCCGGCGATTGTCGGCGTTTTTCCTCGTTCGATTACGATCTTCACCGGCGTGTGTGCATCGGCATTTGTGACCGGAAGTGAGACGCGAAGAAACGAGCCGTCCGCTGCATCGGGATAAATCAGATCGACGGTGAAGGTGGATGATGCGGCGACGATCGAGAGCTCCAACGATTCAGCCCAACGGCCGACAATTGCGGATTCCCCGTATTCCGTCGGCGAAATGAGTTGCGTTAACTCGCCGAACGGCAAGGATCGAACCCACCCGCCTGTCCCTTCCGCGGCAATGGCCATCTGCGTTCGTGAAGAAGCGCCTGTCACTGTCAGCGCGTATGGGCGCTGCGCGCCAGCAACGGCAGCGCCATGCACGGCCGCAAATGCAAACGGCGAACGATGCGATGTCGCGGTCGCGAAGGCGTCGACCATCTGCGAGATCGACTTCCCGCCCGCCAGGCCGACCCGCTCGATCTCGCGTGCCATCGCGATGCCGGATTTTCTGCCGTTGTCACCGAGTCTGCGGAGCTCATCCCATTCTCGAAGATCGGCGGACGTCGCGAGGCCGTCCACGCGCTCGATGTTGCCCAGCAGGTCGAGCGCGAGTTGAAAGACGGGATTGCGATCTTCGGCCGGATCATCGCGGCCGACATCGCGTCGCGCGATGAAGATGCGTTGGCCGGCACGTGCGACATCCTGCGCTCGCTGGAAGACGTCGTTGCGCAACACACGCGGCAGGAGCGCGGTCCGCGGAGAGAGTGGAGCTGTCGCGAGACTGTATCCGATTCCGAAGAGCGCGAGATGCGCGTTGACGAGATCCGGATCGAGAAATCTCGAGTAGTAAGGAAGGATGAGTGTTGCCGGCGATAATGGAATTCCGCTCGCGCTGACTCCCATCGCGAGTGTCACCGATGCGCTGACGCCCGAATCGGCATTTGCAGCTGCGGCGTAGATGTGCCCGGTCAATGCTGACTGGAGGTGATAGCTGAGCGTTTTGGTCTCGCCGGGCGCGATGGTCAATTCCGACGACGGATCGCCGTCGATGCGGCAAATGTTGTTCGAGTAAATCCCGGTAGAGCAAGGAGAGATGTCGTGCGTGTCGACGACGACCGTTTGCTGTGTCGGCGAGCTGTTAGTGACAAATGCGAGCGCGACGTATGGTTCCCCCTTCCGAACATTGTCGGGGTGGACGAAGTTAACTTGAAAGCGCGGATCGCAAACGACGATCGACGCCGAGACATTGCCTTTGAGCGGAATGTCGGGTTGACTCGGCGCGGTGTACGTCGCGCGAACCGCGACGTTGAGCGTGTGCGTTCCGGCGCGCAGCGCTTCGAGAGTCCATTCCGCTGAGCCTTCAGCCTGTGCGACGAGGAATGTGGTGCCGGTCGCCTTGTCGGTAATCGGCACAGCCTGTCCGACGGTGACCGGAGGCATCACTTTGGCCACGCGCATTGCGAGAGGCGAGGTCAAACTGGCGCTTACATTCTGGACGCGGATTGCGGTACCGGCAGGTGCGTTGTTCGAGACGTTCAGGACCAGCGCAAAAAACTGATGCAAAACGCCGAATCCAGCCGGCACGACCAGGGCGAAGGGAATCACAGGACGTCGACGCGTAATCTCGCCGTCCCCGCTCGGCGCTCCGGCAGGCGGCGCGCCGCTGCCATCGAACTCCTCAGTGACGACGACGCCGGTGAAAACATCCGGCGGCTGAAATCGCGGTGGCGGTCCGGCGATCGGGGGCTTCGGAAGACGAACGTCGCTTGGAGTCGGGGGCGTGATGATTTCGTGTGTTCTTTTATCTACGATAATCGTATATGGTATTTCTACACTATTCTGCTGCAATCCGAAGACCATCGAAATCTCAAACACATCAAAATTTCGACCGTCTACATTCAACCCTCTCGCTCGCAGCTCATCCGCGGAGAGTTGTCGCACACGAACATTGGCCTTCAGGACATCGCTGACAGTGATGTTGGCGAAGGACGGAATCGCCTGCTGGATGAATCGCCCGTCGCGGTCGACCAATCGGATGTTCTGCAGGACATATTCGCCGGCCTGATGAAGGGCGGGGATTTGGAATTGCCGTCCCGGCTTCGTTGCCAGCGCGAGCGGAGTATCGAGACCGGCGCCGGTCAGGTCGCCGAGGACGGAGAGATCGGGAGGCGGTTTGGCGTCGTCATTCTTTTTTCCGCCGTAGATCGTCTGCACTGCGACCGGAATATCGATCCCGGTGGCGACAGGCGCGCGGTCGACCTCCAGCGAGATGCCGAGGATGTTGAGGTTCGCCCGCGCGATCTCATCGCCGGGCGCGGCCGCCGCGAGAAACGCGATGAAAACGGCGGCGCCGAGTTTGTGTGATCGCATCTGCCATCACTGTTTCGGAAGCCGGTCGAGCTGCTGCATTTCGCGCGTCATACGCGTGAGCCGCGACTCGACGCGAGTCGCTCTCGGATCGATCAGCATCATCAGCGCAGGTGGGAGATCGTGGTCGAAGCTGACCACGACATTTTTGTAGATCAATCCGTCTTCAAACTCGATCGACGTCTCCGTTGGCAGACCGTATGCGGTGGATTCGATCGACTGCGCGGCGACTCGCCCGCTATTGATCGGTGCCGCCGCCGCGAGGATCTTTTCGTGGCGCGAATCGCGGTGGTTGGGATAGGCAGCTCCGACGATGGCCTCGACCGCATCGCGTGTCAGAGCGATGCTCCGGTTGACGCTGACGGTGACCCTCGCTTTCCCACGAGTATCGACATTGGGACGCGCTTTCGCGATGTCGTCGAACCGCGTGACGCTGTAGGTCGCGCTCGCGTGATCGATCTCGGTCAGAGTCTGCGAACCGTAGTCAGTAATGGCGACCCGTGCGCCATTTATGGAGATGATTCGATCGCCCGTGCAAAATTCCTCGACAGTCGTGGAAGTCTTGGAGATCGGGTCATCAATTCGGCGGACGACGTGTAGCGGCGTCGGGAAGAGCGTTCCCGCCCCCAGAGAAGACGACACCACCAGCCACGCGATGGCCGCGACGGCTTTTCGCATTCGGACCCTTGCCAAGGAGTGACGGGGCGAGGGGAACTGCTACCCTGAGGAAAAAGAAAAACTACTTCTCGAACTGCACGACGTCGGCGGGTCCTTCGCCCTGCATGGTGAGACGCAGCTTCGATGACTCCAGCGGGACGGCCTCGATCTGCTCGAGCGAGGCCAGCTCCTTGCCGCTTCCCGCCAAGCGCTGCATCTCCTCCCCCTTCGGCCACAGCCGCGAGTCCACCGAGCCGATCACCGCGTTGTAGTGCTCGACAGTTCTTCGCAGCGATCCGCCCAGCGTCGAGAAGAGCTCCATCACCTTCACGAATCGGTTGAAGAGATCGACGCCGGCGTCGTACATCCGCTTCGCGTTCTCCTCCGTCCGCTCCGCCTTCCATCCCGACTCCACCGCGCGCAGAAGCGGCAGCAGGACCATCGGCGACGCAATGAAAACGCGCCGCGAGGCCGCGAACTCGAACAGCGACGGATCGGCCATCAAGGCCGCCGACAGGAAATGCTCCCCCGGCAGAAACATCACCGTGAAGTCCAGCGACTCGCTCATCGACGCCTGATACTCGCGCCGGCTCAGCGTCTCGATGTGACGCCGCAGCGTCTTCGCGTGCGCCTGCAACATCTCGTTGCGCCGCGCTTCATTCTCCTCGTTGGCCGCCGACTGATACTCGGTCAGCGGAACCTTGGCATCCACCGCGATCACGCGCTTGTTGGGCAGCCTTACGATCAGATCGGGGCGCAGACGGCGCCCCTCCTCGCTGAACAGCGTCTCCTGCAGGTTGAAGTCGCAGAACTCGCTCATGCCCGCCAGCTCCACGCAGCGCTTCAGCGAGTTCTCTCCCCACGACCCGCGCACCGCCGGCGAGTGCAGCGCATTCGCGAGACGCGCCGCCTCTTTCTGTCCCGCCTGCACGGTGGAGAACAGCGTCAGCAACTGCTGCTGCAATCCGCCGTAGGCCTCGTTCCGCACAAGCTCGCTCTTCGCGACTTCGTGGCGATACTGATCGAGCATCTCGCGCACCGGCGTGAGCAGCGTCTCGATCTCGGCGCGCTTGGTGTCGAGCGAGCCGTCGATCTGGGTCTTGCTCCTCTGCAGCAGCGACTCCCCAACGTTCTGAAACGCTCGCTGCGCCTCGGCCGCGAAGGTATTGGCGACGTTGCCGTGCGCGCGCTCGATCTCCTCCAGCCGCGTCTCCGCCACCGCCCTGGCCACCTCGGCCCGCTGCACCCGCGGCCCCCTCAGGAGCCATCCGAGGAGCGCGCCGGCGATCAGCGCCACACCCGCCACTGCGATCACTGTCAGCATGATCAATTTTAACGCAGCAGCTCGATCAGCCGGTCGATTTCACCATCGTCGTTGTAGAAGTGCGGCGAAAACCGCAGCATGCCTTCGCGCGGCGCGCAGACCACGCCCTTTTCTTCGAGCGTCCGATGCCATCGCAGCAGCGACGGTTCTACGCCCGGTGGAATCGCGCCGATGATGCCCGACGCGATCGGACGCGGCGACCCGACGCGCCATCCGATTTCTTCGAGCCGATCCCCGAGACGCGTGGCGAGGCGGATGACCTCGGCCGCAATGTTGTCGATCCCGATCTCGAGCAGCAGATCGATGGCCGCGCGCAGGCCGTAAATG
>DATBSF010000176.1:0-8283 GCA_036559905.1 Thermoanaerobaculia bacterium
CCTACAACGAGATCTCCGACATCCTCGATGTGCCGGAAAAGACGGTGAAGTCGCGCCTCTTCACTGCAAGGCAGCAGTTGCGAGAGGCGCTGGAGGCTAAGGGTCATGGCCATCAGTGATGAGGAGCTGGTGCGGCAACTCGAAGCAGTACCGCAGGTCGAGCCACCGGAGATGAAGACTTCGATTCTCGCGAGATTGAAAGCCCCTCACCCGGCCCTTCGGGCCACCCTCTCCCCTGGGGAGAGGGGCCCCCAGCCTGTCCCTCTCCCATCGGGAGAGGGTGGCGCGCAGCGCCGGGTGAGGGGCGTGTTAATCGGCCTCGCCTGGGCCGCAGCCATCATCATCGTCGTCACGGTCGTGATCGAAAGAAAACCGCTGCCCTGGCAACACGTCTCGGCCACGATCGCGCCCCCCGTCGACAAGTGGCCGATCGTCGCGCGCGTTGCCGTTCCCGAGGAAGGGACGCTGATCGTTCGGCGCAGCGGCGATCAATTTGCGATCCAGCCGTCGGCATCCACCAGCGAGGCGATCTCGGTCGCCTGGGATCAGAAGAAGCTCGAGATCGCGGATGTCGTTTCCGACCCCGAAGTTCTCATTCTCCAGCGCAAGAACGGAGCGTCCGGCTCCGCGGTGATTCAACTCAACGTTGGCGGGCGGGAAGTGCTCAGAACCGTGGTCTCGCTCGACTGACCAACTTTCTCCTCTCAACAGCGGTATTGCCGTTAAACGAAGGAGGCTCTCATGAGTAGTGAGAATCGAAAAAAGGTGCTCTTTGGATTTGGTGCGCTCGTGGTCATACTCGTTGCGGCGATTGCGATCTGGCCGCCCAATTTCCGCAAGGAGGATGCTTCGGGAGCGATCGGCGAGGTCCAGAAACATCGCGCTCCCCAGATCGCGAAGAGCGATGTGGTCCTCGGCAACGAGAGCGTGAAGCATCAGCAGAAGGTGCTCTACGCCGATTTCCTTGCGGACGGCGCGAAGCTGAAAGCGCTCGGCGCGCACCCTGACGCGCAGCAGCTCAGCGCGTTCGCGAAAGAGCTCGAGACGCGATACCTCAGCGAGGCCACCGAGGCATTGGCGGCGGAAGAAATGGCGGCGAAAGGCACTCCGCAGCAGGCGAAGCTCCAGGTCGAGATTGCCGAGTTGCAGGGATTCGTCCGAAGCCATCAGGAGCTCTCGGATGCCGACATGCAGCAGCTCAACGTCAAGCTTGCTCATATCGCTGAGGAGATGAACGTCCGCATGTCGCGCCCGCTCAATCACGCCAGCGAAGAGCTGACGGAGGCGGTTAACGAGCTCGCGGCTGCGAAAATGGAAAACGAATTCCTCGCAGTGTCGAAGCGGCTCGACGATATCGAGTCGCAGCTCAACTCGCGCGGTCTCTTCGCGCTTTCGCTGGCGCAGGAGATCGAGTATCTCAACGAGATGGAAATGAGCGCGCGGGTTGTTCTCGCACGACTCGGCGACCAGGAAATGGCGCAGAGGCTGGCCGAGCGCGGCGAAGAGCTGATGGCTCGCGGCATGAGCAACATCGAACAGGAGTTCCAGCTGGAGAACGAGATGGCGGCCAAGTTCAAGGACATGGACGATCAGATCGCGAGAGCGAATCGCATCCTCGGCGCGGAAGCGAGCATGGCGTCGCGTGCATCGCTCGCGAAGAACCTCGGGCAAACCGCCAATGCGTTGGACGCGCGTGAGGCCGAATTCCGCGCCCGCGCAACAGCGATGGCGGCCGAGGAGATGGCGGCGGTCAGGTCGCTCGACAACAACCTTGCAGGACGCGCTGAATTGCTGCAGAAACTCGGGGCGAGGCAGGCGCCGTAGAGTTTGGGTGGGACGCCGGGGCTACGGGCGCCGGCGTCCCAGCCTTTTATGCGCGCGACGATCGCATCAATCGCTTTCTGTTTCGCGCTCGCTGCCCAGGCGCAGCAACTCGATTCGCGACGCACGCGCGATCTCGATCTCGTCTACTACGACAAAGCGCACGAATATTTGTCCTACCACCTCGCGCGCTCGTTCGAAAATTCACTCGCATTCGATAAGAAGCTATTCCACTACACGCCGTCCGAGCCGATCGTCATCCTGATGCAGGATTTCGGCGACTACGGACATGGCGGCACGTCGACCGTTCCGTGGAACTACATCAGCATCGGCATCGAGCCATTCGACTACGTCTACGACGTCATGCCGACGAACGAGCGGATGAACTGGCTGATGCATCACGAGCTCGTTCACGTCGTGGCGACCGACAAGGCGGCCGATAGCGATCTCGAATTCCGGAGGCTCTTTCACGGCAAAGTCGCGCCGATCAAGGAGCAGCCGCTGTCGATGCTGTACAGCTACCTGGCGAGCCCGCGGTGGTATTCGCCGCGGTGGTATCACGAGGGGATCGCGGTTTTTCTCGAGACGTGGATGGCGGGCGGCGTCGGACGCGCGTTAGGCGGCTACGACGAGATGGTGTTCCGCACGATGGTCCTCGAGAACGCGTACTTCTACGACATTGTCGGACTCGAGTCGGAAGGCACGACGATCGATTTTCAAATCGGACAGAACTCCTATCTCTACGGCACGCGATTCATGAGCTACCTCGGCATGAAATTCGGGCCGGAGAAAGTCGTCGCGTGGGTCGATCGCAGTCCCGGCAGCAAGCGCTACTTCGCGTCGCAGTTCGAGAAAGTGTTCGGCACGCCGCTCGACGAAGAATGGAAGCGCTGGATCGCGTGGGAGCACGAGTGGCAGAAGGCGAATCTCGCTCGCATCCGACAATATCCCGTCACGCCCGAAACGCGCATCAACCGCGAAATCCTCGGATCGGTCTCGCGCAGCTTCTACGATCCCGATCGCAAGCTGCTGTACGCCGCAATCAATCGTCCTGCGAAGCCGGCGCAGATCGTGGCGATCGATGTCGAGAGCGGAAAGGTGACGCCGCTGACCGACGTCATTGCGCCCGCGCTCTACTTCGTGACATCGATGGCCTACGACCCGAAGGGACGCAAGATTTTCTACACCACGAACAACTCGCGGGGCTGGCGCGATCTCAACGAGCTCGATCTGGCGACCGGCCGGCGCCGGCTGTTGCTCAAGAATTGCCGCACCGGCGATCTGGTCGTCAATCCCGCCGACCAATCGATCTGGGGCGTGCAGCATCACAACGGCCACTCGACGCTGGTCGTGATTCCGCCGCCTTACAACCGTTGGCGTCCGGTGCTGACGCTCGATTACGGCCGCGATATTTTCGATCTCGATATTTCGCCGGATGGGAAAACGCTGAGCGCTTCGTCGATCGAGATCAGCGGCCGCGAGCAGCTCATTGCGCTTTCACTCGACGACAAACACGCGACGACGACGCTGCACGAATTCGAGAACAACTCGCCGCTCAACTTCGTCTTCTCGCCCGACGGGCGTTATCTCTACGGAACGACGTACTTCACGGGCGTCTCGAATGTTTTTCGCTACGACTTCCAGACGAAGAAGATGGAAGCGATCAGCAACGTTGAGACCGGACTCTTTCGCCCGATCCCGATTTCCAACGACACGATGATCGCTTACCACTACACGGCGAAGGGATTCGCGCCGGTGCGCGTTCCGATCGCAGTCCGCGACGACATCAACGCGATCCAGTACCTCGGACAGCAGGTCGTCGAGAAACATCCGATCGTGAAGGAGTGGAATGCCGGGTCGCCCGCGCGCGTGAATCTCGATGAGGTCACCACGTACGCCGGTCCGTACCATCCGCTCGCGCGC
Source organism: Thermoanaerobaculia bacterium (assembly GCA_036559905.1). Taxonomy (GTDB): domain Bacteria; phylum Acidobacteriota; class Thermoanaerobaculia; order Gp7-AA8; family Gp7-AA8; genus Gp7-AA10. Next base: position 3,745 of record DATBSF010000176.1, read on the forward strand.
GTGAAATTCGGATCGTTCTATCCGGTCGTCGAAGGTTACAAGGACACCGTCGCCGCCGGATTGCGATTCAACGCATCCGATCCGCTCGGCCTGCGCATCTTCGATCTGACCGCGGCGCTGTCGCCCGGCAAAGAGCGATTGCATCTCAAATTTGGCTACGACGGCGTTCCCTGGAAAGTCCGCCTCGGATATAACGCCACCGATTTCTACGATCTCTTCGGCCCGACGAAAGTCAGCCGCAAAGGCCAGATGGCCTCGGTCTCCTATCATCGCTTTCTGATCTTCGAGCGCCCGCGGACATTCGAATACACGTTGAGCAGTGCGTACTACGGCGGCCTCGACACACTGCCCGATTACCAGAACATCCGCGCGCCTTTTCGCCGGTACGAAACTGCGGCCGGGCGCCTCGACTATCGCGATCTGCGCAAAACGATCGGCGCGGTCGATGACGAATACGGTTTTCGATGGACTGCCACCAGCAGCGTGAATCACGTGGCCGGCGATTTCTTTCCGCGTTTCTACGGCACGTACGACCGCGGATTTCTCCTGCCGCTCGACCATTCCTCGCTGTGGCTGCGCACGGCGGCCGGAAAATCGTTCGGCGATCGCGACAATCCCTTCGCGAACTTCTTCTTCGGTGCGTTCGGCAACAACTACATCGATTACCAGGAAGTGCGGCGCTATCGCGACTTTTATAGCTTCCCGGGACTGGATTTGAACGAGGTCGGTGGCGTCAACTTCGGCAGGGTGACCGGCGAGTGGACGCTGCCGCCGATGCGCTTCCGCCGCGTCGGCGTGCCGTCGCTGTACACGAACTGGGCGCGCGTCGCGCTGTTCTCATCGGCGCTCAGGACGGGGCATACGATTTACGACGTCGGCGCGCAGCTCGATTTCTCGCTGGTGATGTTCTCCAATCTCGAGTCGACCTTCTCGGTGGGTTACGCTACTGCAATGCAGAAGGGGAGAGACTCGCATGAGGTGATGGTCTCGCTGAAACTTCTCAGATGACCGTCCTCGCGTTTCTTCCAGTTTCGCTTTTTCTGCTGGCGCTCATCTATCTCGACAGCTTCAAGCTCGTGCGGCCGCGCGTGCTGATCGAGTTGATCGTCATCGGGTGTCTGGCCGCCGCAGCCGGCCTTCTCATCAACTACTGGCTGCTGCGGCTCGGCGTCAGCCGCTACATGCTCACGCGCTACGACGCACCGGCCGTCGAAGAGATCCTGAAAGCGATTCCGATCATCGTGATGTTGCGCGACCGGCAGATCGGATTCCTCATCGATGCCGCCATCTGCGGATTTGCAGTCGGTACCGGTTTCGCGCTCGCCGAGAATCTCTATTTCGTTTCGTCGCTTGCCGCCGCCCCGCCCGCCCTGTGGATCGTGCGCGGATTCGGCACTGCGATCATGCACGGCGGCACGACCGCGATCATGGCGATGATGATGAAGGCGCTTTGGCCGCGGCTTGCTCCGGCGGGAATCATCGTCGCGTTCGCGTTGCATTCGCTGTTCAATCACTTCGTGTTGTCGCCCGCGATGTCGACGCTCGTCATCATCCTGGTGTTGCCGCCGCTGATGGTGCTGGTGTTCGCGCAGAGCGAACGCCATGTGCGGCAGTGGCTGGGAACAGGATTCGATCTCGATGCCGAGCTGCTGAAGGCGATGAGCTCCGGCGAATTCGCGGAGTCGGGCGCCGGACAATATCTGCAGTCGCTCCGCGAACACTTCGACGGCGCCGTGCTCGCCGACATGCTCTGCTATCTGCGGCTGCAGAGCGAGCTGTCGCTGCGAGTCAAGGGAGTATTGATGCTGCGCGAGAGCGGCTTCCCCGTGAAAAAAGATGGCGAGGTGAAAGAAAAGCTGAGCGAGCTCCGCTATCTACGCGGCACCATGGGCAAAACCGGCGAGCTCGCACTAGCCCCCCTCCTCCGCGACATCTGGCCACATCTGTTGGAATAGGCTTCGCCTCCGAATTACCGCGTTTTCCACGTCCTGTAGAAAGAACTCTCCATACGGTGGAAAACGCGGTAATTCGGAGGCGAAGCCTAATCGCTGATCCCTTCGATGATGGCCTGGAACGTGTTCCGTATCGCGGCGTCGTCGAAGGGATTCGGCATGCCGCGGCGCTCCAGCAGCAAGCGATCGCGAATCATCCCCTCGGCCGATCCCAGCAGCGCCGCGCTCAGCACCGTCGGATCGAGATCGCTGCGAAACGATCCATCCTCCTGCCCGCGACGAATCACCGACTGCACCATCTGATAAAACTGCAGAAACCCTCGTGACAGCGTGACTTCGTCGCCGCGAATGCGGCGTCCCTCGAAAAGAAAAAGCACCGCGATGTCGTGATCGCGCCCGAACGCCTCGATCGTGATCCCGAGCATGCCGAGGATCGAGTCGTGGGCGGGAGCGGTGGGCGGGATCTCGGAACTGACCCGCGCGATCACTGCGGCCCACGATTCGTTGAAGATGGTGTCGAGCAGGCCGGCTTTTCCGCCGAAATAGCGCATCAACTGCGATTCCGAGCTGCCGGCCTCGCGCGCGATCGCGGCGGTCGAAGTCTGCTCGTAGCCGAGCCTGGCAAAAAGCGTCTTCGCGGCATGCAGCAGGCGCTCGCGGGCTGCCGTGGTAGTACTGCCACTAGTCATTTATGAGGCGGATTGTACCGGATTGTCAGAAGACGATTCGAACGAACGCCTCCACGCCGCTGACCGTCATTCCGAGGTCCGCGTGGAAGTCTTCTTTCTCGACGAGACCGTTCAAATTGAAATAGTTGTACGCGACGCCGAGGCCGAGTCTTTGAGCCAGGCGATATTCGAGCGAAAACTTTCCGACGTACGCCGAGCCCTGATAATCCTTGATGGAGACTTTCGGCAGCACCGACGCGCGTCCCATCGCGATCACGCGATCGGTCAGCAGCCAGCGTCCTTCGACTCCGATCACCGGAACCGGCACATCCGTCGATGCGCTCTCGCTCAGGAGCACGGTGTTGTCGGTGTTGCGGCGCACCGATAGTTCGCCATCGACCGACAGCCCCGTCACGCCGAGGTTGAAGCCGAGGCCATCGCGTTCGGTTTGCCGCGCCCAGTAGGTGTACGACGCTTCCCAGAAATCGATGTTGAACTTCGATTGGACATCGGCCTGGACCGGGAAGGTCGTATCTTCGTAAACGATCTGACGATCGATGATGCGGCGTCACCCGGACGCGCTTCGTCTTCACGTGGGGCGGCGAGAAACGTTAAGTCACGTGCCGGAAATGCAGCGTGTGCACGACGCCCTCGCGTCGGACCGCCGGCGTCTCCGGCAGAATGTAAACGCCACGCCCGGATCGCGCATCGCGATACTCGGTCAGGCTGAGTAGCTTTCGCGCGTGTGTCGCGTCGCGGAAAAGCAGTTCGACGGCCACCACGCGTCTGCCGAGCCCGTTGTCGAGATCCTCGGTCTTGTAACCGATGATCGAAATCGCCTCGCCGCCGGTCGATGATACCCAGCCGTCGTACTCGCTCTCCACGGCTGCCAGCTTTCCGTCGGCATCGAAGAGGAAATTGCAGCCGACATCGATCCGCCACCGGATCGCTTTTGGTGGCGCGAGCCCGCGGAAATCCTCGGTGTACTCGACCGGCCGCATCTCGGCCTCGAAGCCGACCTGGCGCAAGCAGGCGATCAGCTTTTCCGCGTCGGTCATCACAGCAAGCCCTTGCGAAATTTTCGCCAGCATTACAATCCCATCCACATGCCCATTCCATCGGGGACGATGCTCGGTCCGTATGAGGTCTGCGATCTGCTCGGGGCGGGCGGAATGGGGTCGGTTTACCGGGCGCGGGACCGCCGTCTCGATCGCGATGTGGCGCTGAAAGTGATCTCCGATGACATTGCGCAGGACCCGGGGGTTCGATCGCGGTTCGAGCGCGAGGCGAAAGCCATCGCCGCGCTATCGCATCCGAACATCCTTTCCATTTTTGACTTCTCGAAGGATCACGACGTGTTGTATGCCGTCACCGAGCTGCTGCGCGGCGAGACGTTGCGCCGACGCATGGACCGCGGAAGAATTCCCTGGCGCGAGGCGGTCGAAATCGCGAGCGCGGTATCGGCCGGCCTTGCAGCGGCGCACGAGCGCGGCGTCGTGCATCGCGATCTGAAACCGGAAAATATTTTTCTGACCAGCGACGGACAGGTGAAGATCCTCGATTTTGGTCTCGCCACGCTGCGCAGACCGGCGGGCGCGGACGAAAAGACGGAGATCCTCGCGACAAAAGCGGGCCAGGTGGTGGGAACGGTGCCGTACATGGCGCCCGAACAGATCCGTGGCGGCAACATCAACGGGCAGACGGATCTTTTCGCCCTCGGCAGCACGCTTTACGAGGCGCTCAGCGGACGCCGTCCGTTTCGCGGAGGGAACTCGCTCGAAACGATCGCCGCGATTCTCGACGAACGGCCGCCCGCGCTTCCCGATGATGTTCCGATTCGAGTCGCGAGCGCGATCATGCGCTGCCTCGAAAAGGATCCCACCGCGCGCTTCGCGTCAGCCAGCGAATTTCGCGAAGCG
>DATBSF010000177.1:0-9492 GCA_036559905.1 Thermoanaerobaculia bacterium
GAATTGGCTGAAGGAAAGAAAGTCCCGGAGCTCGTTTGCAATCAGATCGACGCGGTGCTGACGAAGCGCGGCTACACCATCAAGCTCCTGGCTGCCGAAGCGCCGATCAAGAAGCTAGTCCGCCAGATCGAAGACGACACCTCCGATCTCATTTTCAACGTCTGCGAGTCTCTGGGCGGCGCTCCCGGTGAAGAACGCCGCATCGCCGCCGTGCTGGAATTGCTCGAAAAGCGCTTTACCGGATCGGGCTCGCTGGCGCTGACTCTGGCGACCGACAAATCACTCGCGAAAAAACTCTTCGAGTTTCACAAGGTGAAGTCACCCGACTTTGTGATCATTGCGCCGGGACGCGTCGAGGGAACAACGCCGCTGAAGAACTTTCCGCTGATTGTGAAGCCGTCTGCGATGGACGCGTCAATCGGCATCGATGCGAAATCCGTGGTGCATTCGGTCGAAGAGTTGATGGAACGCGTGCAATACATTCACAGCGAATTTCATAATCCTGCGCTGGTCGAGCAGTACATCGATGGACGCGAGTTGTACGTCGCGATGATCGGCAATCCGCCGCAAGTCCTGCCGCCGATCGAGTGGGACCTTTCGAAACTGCCGCCCGATCTTCCACGCATTGCAGGGACAGAGGCAAAATGGGACCACGATTTCAAAGAAGCGCGCGAGTTCGTCCCGGAAGACATCATCAGGAATGAAGGGGTCATGCAGCGGATACACGATGTCGCAATCAATGCCTGGAATGCGCTGATGATTCGCGACTACGCCCGCATCGACATGCGCCTGACTGCCAACTGGACGCCTTATGTCATCGAAGTGAATCCGAATCCATGGCTGGACAACCGCGCGGAATTCGCGATGGCCGCCCGACGCGCGAAACCGGAGATGTCCCATGGCGATCTGATCGAGCGCATCGTGGAGCTGGCGATGGCCCACACCATTCCCGAGCGGAGCGCGATATAGCCGACCATTACCGCACGCTCAAAGAGCGAGCGGAATTTCGCCACAAGATCGAGCGATCGGAGTTCCTTGGGATTGCGTTCCCAATCGCGAGCGAGGACGCTTTTTTTGAGGCGCTCGGCGCAATCGCTAAGCGACACCACGACGCGACGCATCACTGCTGGGCCTTTCGTCTCTTTGATCCGCCGCGTTCGCGCTCCTCGGACGCCGGGGAACCTTCCGGAACAGCAGGCCGCCCGATTCTCACCGCCATCGAAGGCGCGGACCTCGCCAACGTCGCAGTCGTTGTCGTGCGCTGGTTTGGCGGAATCAAACTCGGGACCGGCGGGCTCTCACGCGCGTATCGCGAAGCGGCGTTGGAAACCTTGGGGCGATCGGAAATCGTTGATCGTTATGTGTACGATCGCGTCCACGTCATCGTCCCGTTCGATCGGCTGTCGGATGCCTATCGTCTGGTCGATCCGCCGTCGGTCATCCTCGCCGGCGAAGATTTCGGCGAGCGCTACGAATTCGCGTTCGATGTCCGCCGTTCGCTGCGCGATCAATTCGCGCAGATGCTCGCCGCCAAGCGGCTCATTCTTCGGTGACGATCGTGCGCGCGATGCGATCTCCCGTCCGCGGGCGCCCCGCGATCACCAGCATCGCCTCCAGCAGGTTCCAGATCGGGATGATCAGCGGCAGATTGCGCACGATCGAGCGGCCGTAGCCGCAGCCATCGCCGTGCGGTGTCACGAGCCTGAGGCCCAGCATCCGCTTGCCCAGAGAGCGGCCCCGGTAGCCGTCGCGGAGAAGCAGGGCCACGAAGAGGATGACCACCGCCACCGCCCACACGATCGCGATCCCCTGCACGGCTCCCCCAAACCAGGCGAGGCCGTAGCTGATGAGCGAGGCAGGCAGAATCAACAGGATAGAGATGGAAACGGCGTCGACGAGAAAGGCCGCGACGCGAAGAAGTGTGGTCTGAGTCACATCCATGAAACTCTCGATCCGACGTATCGTAAGACCAGAAGCGGACTCCTATGAACAGGCACAGCAGAGCCATCTATTCGCTTTTGGCGGTCACTTTCGTGGCTGGCTGTGTGCCCCTCGAGCAACACACCGCCCGTTTCGAGAAGAAGTGGCCCGCGACGAGTGTCACGCATCTCGATGTTAAAGAAATCGACGGGACGATTTCGGTCGACGGCAATTCGCCCGGCGAGATCACGATGGTGGCCGTCGTTCATGCCCGGGGCGTCCGTCCCGATTCGCAGAAAGAGTATCAAGGCTATTTCCAGACGGAGCTCGATGGCAGCACGCTCACCATCCGGACTCCTCACGAACACGGAGTGCACTTCGGTTGGGGACGCAATGTGCGTGTCGACTATGAGCTTCGCGTTCCGCCGACTGTCGCGCTGCAATTGAGAACCGTGAACGGACGCATCGAGACACGCGCGATTTCCGGACAAACTGCCGCATCGACCATCAACGGCGAGGTCGACCTCGAAGCGACCGGCTCGAATGAAGTCGCTGCCCGGACCGTGAACGGCCGCGTGCAGGCGAGATTCCTCGATGACTTCCACGGCGCGAAGCTCGGAACAGTGAACGGCCGCGTCGTCGCCATCCTCCCCGCGAGCGCCTCATTCCTCGGCGATTTCACGCAGGTCAACGGCGACTTTGAAGCAGCGTTCCCGCTCAATATCCATTCGCATCCCGGCAGCCGCCGCGTTTCCGGTGACGTGAACGGCGGGCGTTATGCGCTGAAAATCAGCACCGTGAACGGCGACATCAAGATCGACAACGGCGCGCCTCCGGCTCCGCCAGCGCCGCCCGCTCTTCCGCCCCCACCCGCGAAGCCTCCGCGAACGTAACGCTATACTCGCCGCGATGGCGAAACGCCTCGCGGCGATCGCGCTCTTCATCCTCGTCGCGTGCGCCGCAATCGGCCCGATTCGCAGCTACGACTTTTTCTGGCATCTCGCGACCGGCCGCTGGATCGTCGAGCATCGTGCGATTCCCACGTACGATCCGTTCACGCTCGCTGCCGCGCATATGCCGTGGATCAATGGCGAATGGCTGTACGAAGTCGCGCTGTATGCCGCCGAATCTGTTGTGGGACTGCGAGGCGCGTCGTGGGTCAACGCGGTTTTCGTGGCCGCGATTTTCGCAGTCGGATTCTGGTTCTCGGCCAGCGAGGTCGGCATCTCGATCCTCATTGCCGCCGTCGCTTTCCTCGGGGCCTCCGACCGACTCGGAATTCGTCCAGCGGCTGCGGCCGCGCTGCTCATCGTCTGCGCGCTCGCGCTCTTGCAATCGAAGTTGTCACCCTCCCGCCTCGCAATTGCGTACGCGATCCTGACGATCGTCTGGATCAACACACATCCATCGGCACTCCTCGCTCCGATTCTTGCGGCTGCAACTCTCTTGATTGATGTTCGACGATGGATGGTCGTCGCAGCGAGCGCGATCGCGTTGCTGGTCAATCCGTTCGGATGGCGCGCTATCGCCGCGCCGTTCGAGTTGACGAAGCTGATCGGCAGCGGCGAGTTCGTGAATGCCGAGTGGCTGCCGAGCTCCCCGGCGCTATTTCCTCTGCTGTACGTGACTTCAGCCGCAGTGCTCGTCTTGTTTCTGATGTCGCGAGAAAAACGACATCACCTCTGGCGATTCGCGATCTACGTTCTCCTGGCGGGTCTCGCGATGCAGCACGTCCGCAATCAGAGTCTGTACTTCGCTGCGCTGCCGCTGCTGGTTGTCCCGATCTCGACGATCCCGCGCAAGGCAGCCATCGTGTGTGCGGCCGCGGCAATTGTTCCGATCGGTTGGGTATTTGCGCACGCCGATCACGCAATTGGCGTTGATGCCGAGCGGTTTCCCGTTCGCGCGGTGCGAAATCTGCGTTTGCCCGGCAACATCTACAACGTCGATCAATTTGGCGGTTACCTCGAATGGGTTTTCTATCCGCAGCGCCGCGTCCTCACCGACGGCCGCAACGAGCTCTTTCGCGATTTCATCGCGCTCGACGCACAGGCGCGCCGTGACAGCCGCGTCTGGCACGCCCTGCTGCAGAGATATCGCATCGATCTGGCAGTCGACGAGTACCGGAGCGAGCGGATCCAGGTCGTCGACGTAGCGAGCGGATCTCGCCGCTACCTTCCGGCGTCACTCGTCCGCTATCGAAGGAGAGATTGGGCGTTGATCTCTTTCGATGATGTCGCGATGGTCTTCGCGCGGCGCGCGGCCTTTCCCCCGCAGGTCATCGCGCCACTGGAGTATCGCTATCTCGTTCCGGACGACCCGCACATCGGATATCTCAACGACGAAATTCGCAAGAATGCCCGTGCGGAAGTCGAGCGAGCGAAACGCGAGATTGGAGAGATTGCGGTGGTGAGGGAATTGGAGCTCGGAACTAATTAACGAGGTCGCCGTCGCTGGCGTGCAACGTCACTTCTGTCGGCCAGCGCTGCGCGAGGATGCGCTCGAAGTGCGGCCGGACCACGCGTTCATAACGCTCTTCGAAGTGCGGATGTAAATCGAGGATTGCCTTGCGCGCGCATTGCACGAGGCATTGCGCCTCGCGATGGCAGACCGTCATGTCGCTGCTGATGAGGTTGTGCGTCAGCTCGACGATCATCCGAATCCGTCGCAAACGGCGGCGTTCGACGAATCCCGAGCGCACCTCCGTATTGGATTGGGCTTCGAATTTTGGCATATTGGTCAGGTCGGGAAACGCGAGTCAGTGAGGACACATTCCATCATGCGTGCTCTCGATCACCCTCGGCCCAGATTGCGTCCGCCTCGTCCTGATCGACCCGAGATTCGTAATACCGAATCGCCGCTTTCCCCACTGCCCGGACCGACAGGAAATTGAGTGCGCCGCCCGAAAGCGCTCCCACAAAGGGGACGACTTTCGCAAGCCGCTCGCGTATAAATCGCGTCCCGATTTTCTCGAAAACGACTCCACCCTCGACGGTGGCCGATTCGAGCACTGTCGCGATTCCCTGTTTTCCGAGGCCGACGCCGGAGGCGTAGGCCAGGCACGACATCGCCTCGCCGAAGCGCTCCCGCTGCGAAGGCTCGTGGCCGTAGATCGTCGCGATACCGACGATCAATCGAAACTGCTGGAAGATGAGATACGCCAGGTCGGCGCCGAGGCTGCCGAGCGCCAAAAGACCGCTGGGAAGTCCGGTGACGGCTCCCGCCGCGGCGCATCGGATCGCAGTTCGGCGAACGAGGACCTTCGCCTGGTCGACCGGCTGAAAATCGGGAGTGTTCGATTTGAGGGCAGTCACATCGCGACGAAGTTTTTCCGTATCGATCTCTTCAAATAGAGATCGGAAAACTTCCTCGAGCAGCGAGTCAGCTCGCCTTTTCAGTTGACGGACTTTTCCCATCGCTTTTCGAATCGGATTTCGATTCGCTCTTCGTTTCGCTCTTCGATTCGCTCTTGCTCTCCGATGCCGGCGACTCCGATTTCTTCGTTGCGTAGTCGGTCTTGTAAAAGCCGGAACCCTTGAACTGAATCGCGGGCGAAGAATGCAGCTTCTTCACTTCGCCGCCGCATTTCGGGCAGTGCGCGTACGGCGGGTCGGAGAATTTCTGGAGGATTTCCGAGCGCTCGTGACACTGCGTGCACTGATATTCGTACAACGGCATGCTTAATCGAACAGCGGCCGGGAGACCGCGATTCCGCGTCAGCGGGCGGTGGGCTGGGTGAGCGGAACCAGCTTGGAATGGGAGTTCTCTTCGGCCGCGAAAAGGGTGCCGTCCCGGAAGTAGACGCCGGCGACTCCGCGATCGTTCGTCCGGTAGTACCAGGCCTCGATGGTGCAGTCGGGACGGTCGGTCTTGGCCGTCCATCCGGGGATCGGTTTGCCGAGAAGATGCGCGACGTCGCGCTGCGACATGCCCTTCTCGAGCGCGAGTAGTTTTTGTCGGGAAACCGTCAGACGATCGAGCGCCACGTTCAGACCGCGCAACGCCTCGCCGTTTCTCGGATCGGCTGTCAGCACGGCGCGATAGAAGCGGATCGCATCCTGATAGCGGCCGAGCGCGGAGAGCTCGCGCGCGAAATCGAGCTGCACGCGGCGGTAAACGTCACGCGCGCGCGAGTGGTCGGGATTGCGCGACACGAACGCCGCCAGCGCGTCGGCGTACATCTGTTTCTTGACCGGCGTTGCGTTCGGCGCGACCGCGCCCTTTTTGCGATGGAGGACGCGCAGCCATTCGGACGCGTGATCGGGTCCGCTGTCGACACCGCACGATGCGCTCAACAGAATGAGAAGGACGATGAACCGGCGCACTGCATACAAAAGTAGCACATCGTGACTGCGTTATAATCGCGACGGCCTTGCCTGCAAGCGTCAAGCTACAGAATTGGGAGGATTTATGGCGGTGAGGGGCGACGACGTCGCGAGCTCGATCGAGTCGCACGTCCGCGAAGCGCTCGAGAAACTGATGGGCGAAGTCCGCTCCTCCGTCGAAGACGTTCGCGAAGCCGTCGACCAACAGCTCAAGGCCGCCGTCCAGAGCGTTCAGGCCGATGTCAGCTCCGTCTCGTTTCTTCCGCACATCAAGAAACAGATTTCCGAGCTGGAGGCGAGTCTCAAGCCCAAAGACGCAGCGCCATCGAAGGCCGATGTCTCGCGCGTCAAGAAAGCGATTCAGAACGTCGAGCAGGGCAAGTCGCAGGTCGACATTCTCAATGCGCTGCTCGAGCAGTCGGTACAGTTCGGATCGCGCGCAGCGCTGTTGATTCTCCGCGGCGAAACATTCAGCGGCTGGAAAGGAATGGGTTTCTCCGCGGCCGGCGGCAACGACGAAAACGTCAAACGCTTCAACGCCGCGCCCGGGCTGATTCCCGAGCTCGATCGCGTGCTCAAGTACGAGCACGTCGTGATCTGGGATGGCAACAACCTCTCGACGCGACTCGGCGTCAGCGGTTCCATTCGCGCGATCCTCGTGCCGATGGTCATCAAGGACAAAGTGGCGGCAGCGGTCTACGTTGACGTCATCGAACAGGATCAGAGCAAATTCGATCCGGGCTCGCTCGAGATTCTCGTTTTTTCGACCGGGCTTCTGATCGACACCCTGGCGATTCGAAAGAAGATCCCTTCGCCGAGTCTCAGCGAGGCCGGTGAGAGCAGCGGGGTGTTTGCGGCGCCTCCGCAACCGAAGGCTGCCGAAGCGACGGTGGCGTTCGCGCAGGAACTCCCTCCGCCGGTTGCACCGAAACCGTTCGCGCCTCCGCCACCCAAACCTGCGCCCGCCCCGCCGCCCAAACCCGCCGCCGCGCCCCCTCCTCCGCCCAGGCCGGCGCCTGCAGCGGCTCCGAAGCCGTCGGCCTACGCCACGACAGCCATGCCGGCGTTCGATCTCGGGAAGAGCGGCCCGATGCCGGCCATGCCGGGCGAAGAGCTGTCCAAGCCGTCCACGCAGTTCGTGCCGCCGGCCGGAATGGCGCGCGGATCGGCAGCAGCCGCACCTCCCGACTCCAACAAGAAACATGACGAAGCGCGGCGTTTCGCGCGCCTGCTGGTCTCCGAGATCAAGTTGTACAACGAGCCGAAAGTCGAGCAGGGGCGGAAGAACAAGGATCTGTACGAGCGGCTGAAGGAAGACATTGACCGAAGCCGCCAGATGTACGACGAACGGATTCCGGACGACATCCGGAAGTCCTCGAACTACTTCTACGACGAGCTGGTTCGCATTCTCGCGGACGGCGACGCAGGCGCACTGGGACTCTAGCCGGGCAGCATGAAGGCCTGGCAACGACGGCTGATCGCGATCTGCATCGCGCTGACACCAGTCCTCGGAGCCCTCGGCGTTTACTTCTACTTGCAGCGCCGGGCATTGCTGCACCAGGCCGGGGCGCCGCCGAAGCCCGAGGCGCCGCCCGACCTGGAGAAACTGCGGCCGGCATTCACGTCGGGATTGGATGCGCTCCGGCGCGGAGACGGTCCAACCGCCGTCCGCCAGTTCTCATCCTTCAAATTCGGAGGGCGCGCCGTCGAAGAATACCGACTGTATTTTCTTGCCAGCGCGTATCAGCTCAACGGCGATCGCCGGTCGACGCGGATGACGCTTGCACGTTTGTGGAGTCACCCTCCCCACTTCGTCAACTGGGAAGACAGCTCCCTCATCCTCGGCAATTTCTATAGCGACATCGGAGACTGGGACAACGCGATCGCCGTCTACCGCGGGATCGCGGCGCGCACAGATCGTTGGCCCGTCGCGGCGGCCGCGCGATGGCAGCTCATCAACACCGGATTTGCCACCGGCAATCCGACGATTGTTTACGACGCGGCGCACGACATCGTCGTCCGGAATCCGCGCGCGCCGCAAGCGGTGGATGCGATCGCGATTCTGCGCTCGCTGACATCACTCTCCCCGACCGAGCCGCTCAAGCTGACCGACGCCGAGCGGCTGCAGCGCGCGGTTAGCCTGATGCGCGATGGCGATCCGAAGAGCGCTCTTGCCGAGTTGAATGCGCTCGAGGCAAGCGTTCCGCCGCCGGAGTTGCGACTTCCCGTGCAGCTGAACCGCGGCCTCGCGCTCAATCAACTGCATCGGTACGAAGAATCGAACAGGATCCTCGAGACGATGGGGGCCGGCCCTTTCAAGTTTGCGATTCCGGCGATCTACAACGCGTCGAAGAACTATCGCGCATTGGCGGCGTCCATCAACCCGCTGGTCAACAAGGTCATCATCGTGAAACAGCGCGTCGGAAACATTCGCGTTCCGGCGAAGGGAAAGAAGAAGGCGACCGTCAAACCGAGATTCGCGAACGTCAAGAAGACGATTCAGGTCGTCGACCCGGCTAAGAAGGCGAAAAAAGACGAGTACGGGCTCCTTTCGAATGAGCGTCTCCATGACCTGCTTTCATTGCCGCTGGCTGACGAAGTGCGCATCGAAGTTCTCAACACGCTGATCGCGCTGGCCGAATCGAGGAATGACGACCCGCTCGAGCAGAAGCTCATCACCGACCTCGCGAAGCTCGATCCCAGTCAGGAAGCAGGCCTTCAGCATTTCTGGGGAAAGGCGTGGGATGCATATTCGCGCGGTGATTTGAATGCCGCCAATCAGCTGTTGACGTTCATTCGCGACACGTACCGCAACCCGAACATCAAGCGTCAGGCCGCGTACTGGCTCGCGCGCACGATGGAGCGTCGGGGCATGGGAGAAGAAGCGGCCGCCATCTATCGATCGCTGGCCGACGCGCCGTATGCCGATCTTTACGTTTTGTATTGCCAGGCGCACGGCGCGCCGCATCAGGATCCCGACATCAATCCGCTGCGGATGGAGAAGCCGGACTGGCCGGAGATCGCGGAAAGGGACATGCCGCCCGAGCTGCGTCTCGCGTACGAGCTCACTGCGCTCACCGACGCGCGCGACGCGCGCCTCGAGATCCAGAAGAATCTCAAACGATCGAATCAGCAGTACGCCGACGCTCTGCTCGCCGACCTGTACAACAGCTATGGCGACATGCTGCTGATGATGCGATCGGCGCGACGAGCATTTCCGCAGCTTGCGACCGTCGAGCAGGACGTC
>DATBSF010000178.1:0-2807 GCA_036559905.1 Thermoanaerobaculia bacterium
GAGCACAATAGATAATGGCCACGGACTCGATCCTTCGCCCCGGCGAAATCAAGGACATTCTCCTCCGCGAAATCGAAGCGGCGGACCTCCACGAGCTCGACGTAGAAGAAGTCGGCACCGTGCTCGAGGTCAAGGACGGAATCGCCCGCATTTACGGCCTCCAGAAGGCGATGGCCGGTGAGATGCTCGAGGTGACGTCTTCAGAAACGGGCGAAAAGATCACTGCCCTCGCGCTCAATCTCGAGGAAGACAACATCGGATCGGTCGTGCTTGGCGATTATCTCCAGCTCAAGGAGGGCGACGAGGTGCGTCGTACTTCGCGAGTGCTGGAAGTTCCGGTCGGCCACGAGCTCGTCGGACGCGTTGTCGACCCCCTCGGTCGTCCGCTCGACGATGCCGGTCCGATCAACGCCAAGCACACACGCAAAGTCGAATCAGGGGCGCCAGGAATCATCGTCCGTCAGCCGGTAAAGGAGCCACTGCAGACCGGTATCAAGGCGATCGACTCCATGATTCCGATCGGTCGCGGCCAGCGCGAGCTGATCATCGGCGATCGCGGAACCGGTAAGACCGCCATCGCGATCGACACCATCATCAATCAGAAGGGCACCGGCGTCATCTGCGTTTACGTCGCCATCGGTCAGAAGAATTCGACTGTTGCGTCGGTCGTGGAAAAACTCCGCCAGGCAGGCGCGATGGAGTACACCATCGTCGTCGTCGCCGGCGCGTCGGATCCAGCGCCGATGCAGTACATCGCGCCTTACACTGGTTGCGCGATGGCCGAGTTCTTCATGTACAACGAAGGCCTGCCAACGCTCTGCGTCTACGACGATTTGTCGAAGCAGGCCGCTGCCTATCGCCAGCTCTCGCTGGTTCTCCGCCGCCCGCCCGGACGCGAAGCATTTCCCGGCGACGTCTTCTATCTCCACTCGCGCCTGCTCGAGCGAGCGGCGAAACTGAGCGACGACGCATCGATCGTGGACGGCACGAACATCAGGAAGCCGGGCGGATCTCTGACGGCGCTCCCGATCATCGAAACTCAGGCTGGCGATGTCTCGGCATACATCCCGACCAACGTCATCTCGATCACCGACGGTCAGATCTTCCTCGAGGCGGACCTCTTCTTCGCCGGTGTTCGTCCGGCGGTCAACGTCGGCATCTCGGTTTCACGCGTCGGCGGATCAGCGCAGGTAAAAGCGATGCGATCGGTTGCCGGCAGACTTCGTCTCGACCTGGCCCAGTATCGCGAGCTGGAAGCGTTCTCGTCGTTCGCATCGGATCTCGACGCCGCGACCAAGAAGCAGCTCGAGCGCGGTGCACGCACCGTCGAGATTCTGAAGCAGCCGCAGTATCAGCCGATGCCGGTCGAACAGCAGGTGATGGTGATCTATGCGGTGACCAACGGTTTCCTCGATCCCATCGCGGTTCCGCAGATCAAGGAATGGGAGCGCAGCTTCCTCGATTTCGCGGAGAAGCAGTTCCCCCAAGTCGCGCAGCGAATTCGCTCCGAGAAAATCCTGTCGAAGGAGACGGAGGCGGATCTGAAGAGAGCGCTCGAAGCTTTCAACCAGCAGTTCACCGCAGCGAAGCGCTAACGTATGGCAAAGGGTCGTGAGCTGAAGGGGCGGATCAAGTCCGTCGAGAACACGCGGAAGATCACGCGGACGATGGAGATGGTCGCCACGTCCAAGATGAAGCGCGCGCAGGATCGCGTCGTTGCGGCGCGTCCTTACGCGAATTCGCTCACCGAGGTGATCGCCAATCTCTACACGCCGGAGCTGGCCGAGCAGTTTCCGCTAATGCGTCAGCCGGCGACGATCAAGAAGGCAGCGATCATTCTGCTGACCAGCAACCGCGGGCTGGCGGGCGCCTTCAACGCCAACTTGTTGAAGGAAACGCGGAACCTGCTGGCGAAGCTCACTGAGCAGGGCGTCGAGCAGGAGCTCCATGTCGTCGGCAAGAAGGGACTAGGCTATTTCCGCTACGTCGGACGCCAGGTCGCTTCGAGTCGCACCGACATCACGGGTCAGCCGACGGTCGCCAACGCCGCCGAGCTGGTCGACGCATTGATCGAAAGATTCGCATCGGGGGACATCGACGCGGTGTACGTCATCTACTCGAAGTTCAATTCCGCTCTGTCGACGCCGCCGACTTCACAGCTGGTGTTGCCGGTGACGCCGCCCGAGAGAAAGGGTCCGCAGCCCGACTACATTCTGATGCCGTCGGCCGAAGTGATCCTCACCCAGCTTCTGCCGTCGTACGTGCGGAATTCGGTTTATCGCGCGCTAGTCGAAAACGAAGCCGGGTTCCAGAGCGCTCAGCGCACGGCGATGAAGAACGCCACCGACAACGCCGGCGACATGCTCAACGTTCTACGCCGCACATTCAACCGCGCCCGCCAGGCGCAGATCACGCAGGAGATCGCCGAGATCGTCGGCGGCTCCGCCGCCTTAGAGGGCTAATCATGGCAACAGCTGTCCGCACCGAGAGAAAGAAAGCCACCAAGGCCAGCCCGGAAGCGAACAAGACGCACAACATCGGCAAGGTAGTTCAGGTCATCGGCCCCGTGCTCGACGTCGAGTTCGAGTCCGAGCATCTCCCTGAGCTATACAACGCCTTGCGGATTCGTGAGAAGTCCGATTCCGGCGTCGATATCGACGTGACCGTCGAAGTACAGCAGCACATCGGCCGCAACCAGGTGCGTGCAGTCGCGATGTCCTCGACCGACGCCGTCGTTCGTGGAATGAACGTCGAGGACACCGGCGGTCCGATCACGGTTCCCGTCGGCGAAGCAGCGCTCGGCAGAA
>DATBSF010000179.1:0-4749 GCA_036559905.1 Thermoanaerobaculia bacterium
CGAGCAGTACGTCGCTTACGCGCTGCTCGCAATCTGGATGATCGCGATCGCCGGTTACATCATCTATTCGATCCGGCGCAATGTCGCGAATCCGAAAGTCCCTTATCTCGTCTTGACGGTGCTGCTGTACGGCATCATCTACTTTGCGATCGCGCGATTCGAGCCGGTCTACGGCGCGTCGCAAGGCCCCGATCAGGATTTCCTGCTGCTCTCGATCGTGATCGTCATCTTTCACAACGTTCAGTACGTCGGCCTCGTGTGGTTCCACAATCGCAATCGCTACGGCGAAAGCGAAGGCCATGGCCTCGCGCATATCGTCAATCGATCGCCGGCGACGTACCTCATCGTCTGCGCGATTTTCTCGGCGGCGGTATATTTCACGTTCGCCTGCTCGACCGGCGTCTTCCCGCTCTGCCAATGGTTCACCACCGATCGCCTCGGCCCGGTGCGATGGAATCAGATCGGACTCTGTCTCTGGTGGGGGCTCGCGATGAACCATTACTATCTCGATCAGAAAATCTGGCGCATTCGCGGCGATCCGGAGCTGAAACGTAGCCTGCGTCTCGCATGAGAAAATCTTTCACCACAGAGGACACAGAGATCACAGAGACGTCTCTGTGTGCTCTGTGATCTCTGTGGTGAAAAGCCTTGATACAATCCGCGCTCCTTTCATCGACGGAGGCCGTGATGCTCGACTTGAGTACGACTCAGCGGGAGCGGCGGGCGACGGATCACATCTATTACTCGATGACGAAGAGCCTCTGCGGGACGTGCAAACGTGCCGTGGACGCGAAGATCGTCTTCCGCGACGATGCCGTCTGGTTCGACAAATTCTGTCCCACGCACGGCCACGAACATTGCCGCGTCGCCTCTTCGATCGAGTGGTATCTCGACGCGCTCTCTTTCATCGCGCCTAACACGCCGCCCAAACGGATCAGCAAACCGGTGACCGATGGCTGTCCGTTCGACTGCGGCGCGTGCCCATCGCATCAGCAGAAGGTGTATCTACCCGTCATTCCGATCACATCGTCGTGCAATCTCGACTGCCCGATCTGCTACACGATCAACAAGAACGACTCGGCGCACAACATGTCCATCGAAGCGATGGAGAAAATCCTGGGCCACCTGGCCGAGGATCACGACGAGGTCGACATCATCAACTTCACCGGCGGCGAACCGACACTGCATCCACATCTGCTCGACTTCCTGCAGATGTGCCGCGATGCCGGCATTCGGCGGCTGACAATTTCCACCAACGGTCTCAAGCTGCGCGACGAGGCTTACGTCCGAAAACTGGCGGCGCTCGACGCGCGCATCGTGCTGTCACTCGACACCTTCCGCCCCGAGATCGATCACATCCTCTTGGGCGCAAACACCGTCAAGGCAAAGCTTCAGGCACTGGAGCTGCTCGAGAAGCACGACGTCGCGACCACGATCCTTCCCGCGGTCGCGATGGGGCTGAACGACAGCGAAGTCGGCGATCTGCTGCAACTGGTGTTGACGCGACCGCACATTCGATCGCTCGAGCTGCACACGCTGACGTTCACCGGGCAGGGCGGCGTCGGCTTCCAGCGCTCTGCGCGCATCACGATTCCCGATCTTCATCAGCGCATCGAGACGGCAACCGGCGGCCGCATCGAGTGGCGCGATTTCGTTCCGTCGCCGCTCGCGCATCCGCACTGCTATTCGATCTGCTACGTCCTCTGCCTCGACGACGGCGGATACGTCCCGTTCGCGAGGCTCACCTCGCGCGTAAAGCTCTTCGAACTGCTGCAGGACTCGCTCTACATCGAGCCGCGCGAACAGCTCGAGCAGGTCTTCCGCGATCTGATCGACGACATGTGGGCCAATCCCGACCGCGTTCCCGAGAGCGCATCGGTGCTCAAGACGATCAAGCGATTGCTGCGCGACATGTTCGACCGCCCGATCTCGATCATGGAGCGTCAGAAGATCGCGGAGCGAACGGTGAAGGCGATCTACATCCACTCGCACATGGACGAGGAGAACTTCGACGTCGCGCGCGTGATGAAGTGTCCCGTCGGCGTTCCGCAGGAAGACGGCGGCAACATTCCGACCTGCTCGTACAACGTGCTGTATCGCGAGAAGGATGAGCGCTTCGCCGATCCGAAAATGCTGCAGCGCATGATCGAGACGCGTCCCGCGAAGGAGAACGCATGAAGCTTCCGGTACTCGAGCCGAAGTTCGTCAGCACAAGCGACGCCGCGACACACGAAGTCTTTCACTCGTTTTCCCGAGGAATTTGTCCCACCTGCCGCGGGCTCGTCGACGGCGTGAGGATCATCCGCAACGGCAAGGTCTATCTGCGTAAGCAGTGCGCGCGCGACGGAATGTCGGAGGCGTTGATCTCCGGAGATTCCGATTGGTTCCTGCGATCGCTGACGTACATCAAGGAAGGATCGGTTCCGCTCAAGCACTCGACGAAAGTCGCGGACGGCTGTCCGAAGGATTGCGGGCTGTGTCCCGATCACGAGCAGCACAGTTGTCTTCCGATCATCGAGATCACGAATCACTGCAATCTTGAATGCCCGATCTGCATCGTGCAGAACCGCAACAACTACCACATGACACGCGAGGAGTTCGCCGCGACGATCGATGGCCTGATCGAGAAGGAAGGGCTGCTCGATACCGTCAATCTTTCTGGCGGCGAGCCGACTGTCCATCCGCAGTTCCTCGAGTTTCTCGACATCGCCAAGCGGCCCGAGATCTCGCGCGTGTCGATCTCTACGAACGGATTGCGGATCGCCAGCGATTACGACTTCTGCCTCGAGCTCGCGAAGCGGAAAGTCTACGTCAACCTGCAGCTCGACGCGCTGCGCAATCCGGAGCTGCGGATACTTCGTGGTGCCGGCGATCATCACAAAGTCAAAGTGCGCGCGCTCGAGAATCTGGAACGGGCGGGCGTGCGGACGACGATCGTCTCGACGGTCGCGAAGGATGTGAACGACGATCAGATCGGCGAGTGCGTCAAGCTGCTGTTCGAGCGCGATTTCATCCTCTCGCTCATGTTCCAGCCGGCTTCGTACACCGGTTACGGCGGAGCGCATTTCGGCCCGCACGATCCGCTGAACGTGATCACGATCCCCGACGTCGTGCGATGCGCTGAAGAGCAGACCAACGGCCTGTTGAAGAAGAGCGATTTTCTTCCGCTCCCCTGCTCGCATCCCGGATGTTTCGGCCTCACCTATCTATTGAAGACCGACGATGGCTTCATCCCGTTCCCGCGCTTCATCGATCTCGAGCACTATCTCGAAGTCATCGCGAATCGCGGCACCATCCGGCCGGATGAGAAATTCGAATCGACGATCAAGTCCGCCATCGACGAGTTGTGGTCGAGCTCCGGGCAGAGTCCCGACAACGACAAGATTCTTCGCACGCTCCGGAAGGCGATCCGCTGCATGTATCCGGAAGATCGCGCGCTCGAGCTCGAAGAGCGGCTGCACATCGGCGAAGGTCTCGTGAAGACGATCTTCATCCACGCGTTCATGGACGAGCACACGTTCGAGATCGATCGCATCAAGAAGTGCTGCACACACTACGCGATGCCCGATGGGCGCCTGATGCCGGGCTGCGCGTACAACATGTTCTATCGCCACAAGGACCCGCGGTTTGCGGGGCCGGTGGGAAAGGCGGATGTGTGGGGGAAGATT
The DNA here is from genome assembly GCA_036559905.1 of Thermoanaerobaculia bacterium. Classification (GTDB taxonomy): domain Bacteria; phylum Acidobacteriota; class Thermoanaerobaculia; order Gp7-AA8; family Gp7-AA8; genus Gp7-AA10. Next base: position 3,669 of record DATBSF010000179.1, read on the forward strand.
TGAAGGCAGAAGGCAGAGGGCAGAAGGCAGAAGTGAGAACGATGAGAAAACCCGTTTCTGTCAGCCCTCAGCCTTCTGCCCTCTGCCCTCTGCCTTCTGCCTTCTGTCCGCCGGATGAGGAACGTGTTCTCGCCGAAATCCTGAATGCGTTAGACATGCCCCGCGACGCACTCCTTCGCTGGCTCGAGCACAACGCGCGCTTTTGCATTCGACATGGCGGCGAGCGCCGCTACGGCGAATGGCTGCAGCTCTACGAACAATGCCGCGCCGCACTCGAGGAAAAGAATGCTCGCTAACGGGCAGGCTGCGGTCATCCGCATGGCGATTCGCGATCTCAACGATCCGCTCGTCGATCGCTACGAGCCCGCCGTTCTTCTCGGCGCCATGCGCGCCGATGTCTGGTACGTGCCGCTCGTCGGTAAAGTGATCGAGCACCTCTCATTCAGTCATTTCTATCGACGCCGCATGCCGGGCGGATTTCTTCCGTTCATCACACGCGGCACGCGCACGATGGCGCGTACGTGGTTCGGCGAGGCGATCGACGCGCATCGCGCCGGTAACCACGCCGCAGCCTTCGTCCGCCTCGGCGAAGTCTCGCATCTCATCGCCGACATGTCGTGTCCCGTGCACGTGCATCGCGTCATTCACGAGAGCGATCCATTCGAGTGGTACGTCGAAGCGCATCATGAGGAATTGCGATCGCTGCCTCTGCCGACCATTGAAGGCCGAAGCGCCGAGGACCTCATCGACTCGATGGCGTCGGTCACGCGAACATTCGAGCCCGATCGCACGAACTACTCCATCGGTCGCATGCTGCGCCGCGCCGGCCTGCGCAAGAGCGTTCCGCGCTCTGTGATCGCGGAGCAAGCGCGACAACTCATTCCGCTCGCGGCCGCTCACACCGCGGCAATGCTGCGATTTTTTCTATGCTCAACGGCAAAGTCGCACTGATCACCGGCGGCTCGCGCGGACTCGGCCGCGCGCTGGCTCGCACGTTTGCGGAAAACGGCGCGAAGGTCGCGTTCAGCTACTCGCGCGATGTCGCAGGTGCGAAGGCGACCGCCGATGCGATCGGCGCGCA
>DATBSF010000180.1:0-3420 GCA_036559905.1 Thermoanaerobaculia bacterium
CCCGAACCTCACCGGCAGCCCCATCTCCTGTAACAAATTGTGAGCACCATCGACGGCGTCCATCACCCATAGCATGTACACGGCATCGACATGGATCGACCGTGTGATATTGGGGTCGACCACGAAATCGGACCCGAGTGACTCGTACGTGCCATCGAATAGAAGGCCGTTGAGCTCACCCTTTGCGTTCAATGTCGGCGATCCGGAGTTGCCGCCGGTCGTGTCGACGTCGGAGAGGAAATTGACCGGCACCTCGCCGAGCTGCGGATCGACGTAGCCCGCGGTCTTGTTCGCGCGGATCGCGTCGAGCTCCGCCTTCGGCGCGTCGAATTCGCCCGAGCCCGTGTTCTTCTGCAGAATGCCGGCGACGCTCGTCTGCGGCGTGTACATGACCGCATCCTTCGGCGCATAGCCGACGACTTTGCCGAACGTGATGCGCAGCGTTCCGTTGGCATCGGGATAGAGGCGCCCTCCGCTCGATGCGCGCAGCGCGTCCATGTACATCGGGCGCAGACGTGACATCGCGCCTGCAAATTGTCTGTCCTTCCGCTCGTTCTCGAGCATCAGGGGCGAAAGTGCGGCCGCGAAATCGATGAACGCATCGTGATGCGCGGCGAGCTGCGCCGTGGTCTCGGTCTGCATCGTTTTTCGCAGCGCGAGATCGGCGATCTTCGTGTTGCCGTAGAGCTGATCGAGGAACTTGTCGACGCCGCCATTCTTCGCGATCAGGTCGTCGAGCGGCGCGATGCGCTGGCCACTCGGAAGCTTCTGCGATTCGAGGATGATGTAGCGCAGGCCGGCGCGATCGCTCTGCGGTTCGAGCGACTTCTGCGCCCGCGTAATCGCCTCAGCGATCCGCGGCCAGTCGCGCTCCTGGTATAGCTGAATGCGATCGATGTCCGCTTTCGGGCGCTCGAGCGAGAGCCGATAGAGGGTGTTCGCCTGCGTGAGCATCGGCGAGCTGCGGAAGAGCCACGCCAGGACGGTGTCGCGCTGCTGCGTCGCGAGGTCCTGCTGATCGAGCTTGTTCATCTGGTCGAGGACGCTGCTGTACTTCTGCGCATCGGGATGCGACGCGATGTAGGCCGCCAGATCGGCTTCACGCTTCTGCCGCTGCGCGACGATTCCGAATTTCTCGAAGCCGGTCAGCGTGCCGGTGTAGTTCTTGAGAACGTTGTCGTTGCCTTTGATGCGGCTCGCATTCGCGATCTCGACCGCCTTGTTGTTTTTTCCCATGTCGCGAAGGATGCTGTTGAGATCCGTCGCGTATTTGATCGTGGTCGGATACGAGTACTGCTGCATGTTTCCGACTTCCGCGGAAGTGCGATAGCGGAAGGTGCGGCCGGGATAACCGGCCACGATCACGAGATCGCCGGGGCTCACGCCTTCATTCGAGACTTTGAGGATGTGCGCAGGGTGATACGGGACGTTTTCCTTCGAGTAGTCAGCGGGCTTGCCATCTTTCCCAACGTAAGCGCGCAGATACGACCAGTCGCCGGTGTGACGCGGCCACATCCAGTTGTCGGTCTCGCCGCCGAAATTGCCGACGCCGAGCGCCGGCGCGTAGACGAGGCGGACGTCGCGGATTTCCATCTGCGTCGTGCGCAGGAATTGTGATCCTTCGAAGAACGACGCGACGCGGCAGCGCAAGCCGCCCGGCTTTTCGCATTCCTCCACGAGCTGCTTTTGCGCGCGATCGATTGTCTTCTCGCGATCGAGATCGGCCATCTTCGCGGTGAGTCCGCTCGTCACGCGATTCGTCACGTCTTCGATGTTCGTGGTCACGAACATGCGCGAGCCCGGCCCGGCCGGCAGCTCTTCATCGCGCGTCTTCGCGAGGAAGCCGTTCGTGATCAGATCGCGCTGCGGCGTCGAGTTGAACTGCAGCGCACCGAATCCGCAGTGGTGATTCGTGACGACGAGTCCGTCGGGCGATACGAATGACGCGCTGCATCCGCCCAGCGAAATGACGGCGCCCATCGGATCGCCGGTGAGATCGGCGAATCGATTCGGATCGATCTTGATGCCCATTCTTCTGAGCTCGTCCGCGAGCTGCGGGATCTGCTGCGGCATCCACATGCCCTCCGCACCGTAGAGATTCGCGGCGAGCATGGCGATGATTGCGATTAGTGTTTTTTTCATTACCTCTCCTTGATTAGCGCGGTAGTCTACTTCGCGACCGCCGAAGTCACGAAGAGGGGCTGCGCACTCTGCCGCTTCCAGATGAAACCGTCGAGGACGTAGTGCGTCAGCTGCGGCACTGCCAGGAGCGGAACCAGCCAGATCGCGATGGCATCGAGCGAGAATCCGCCGCCGAAAAACTGCGGGTGCTCGTGCCAGGCGGCGTGATCCCACGCCGCCTCCTCGACAAATGCGAGAACCCACACGACCCCCAGCAGCATGAACGGGCCACGTCTCAGCAGACGCTGCGCAAACGAACCGGGTGAGCCGTGCGCTCGACCATAAAAATAGATCAATGCCACATACGGCACGCCGTGGATGAGCACGTTCGTGACTGTGAAGGCGTAATCGGAATTGAGGGCGACGATGCCGATGTACCAGCACAGCGCCGTCGTCACGACGACGACATCCTTCCCCGGATTCGGAATGCCGCGCACGATCGATCGCGCCGCGTACGCGACGAGCGCGAGCCAGTAGAGCGGCGTCGCGATCGTCATCACGATTGGCGAGACTCCCGCGAAATCGCTCGGAACGAACCACCAGAAACTTCTTGGCAGGTGCGTGTGCCACCACAGCAGCGGATAGAGCGTCGATGCGTAGATCGCCGCGGAATCGATAAACCAGCCGGCGCGGTCGGTCTCACCAGCGCGGCTTCGATAGAGCGCAACCCAGCCGTATTGCTGTCGCACGAAATGAAAGACCGCCAAGTACGCCGCACAGCGCCAGAAGACGAGCGCTCCCGACTGGTAAAGCGCGAATGCGATCACGAAACACGCGATCGGGACGAACGTGTAGAGCAGCGGCCTGCGTTGCAACTCCCCGCGATCGAAGTACGTGCGGAACAGAGTCGCGTGCACGTGCGCCACATCGACGAACAGCACCGCGGCGATCCACGCCCACGCCGGGGTGTCGTTCGTCACTCCGAGGCGCAGCCCGACTGCGACCGCGATGAGGGCGACGATCGCGCTTCCTGCGAAGACGCCGAGGTCGGCGTTGCGCGAAAAGAGCCAGGCGCGCGTCATAAAAAAGTCTCGACGCGCCGGCCGCGAGCGTGCAGCACTTCTTCCGCGGCGCGCACGCCGTGATGCAACGCCTCTTCGAACAATGCCACGCCGCTCAAGTCGGAATGCGCGAAGTGAATGTTGCGATACGGCTCAGCCGCGCGCCGCCGCGCGGCACTCGCGATGAAGCCGGTGCGCGGCCGGATCATCGCGTGGCCCCACCGCATGACATCGAGGC
>DATBSF010000181.1:0-5842 GCA_036559905.1 Thermoanaerobaculia bacterium
GGCGTCACGCTGATGACGCTGCATGCCGCGAAAGGGCTCGAGTTCAAGATCGTTTTTCTCGCGGGGATGGAGGAAGGAATCCTCCCGCATTCGCAATCGCTCGAGGAAAACGACGACATCGAGGAAGAGCGGCGGCTCTGCTATGTCGGTATGACGCGCGCCCGCGAACAGCTTTATTGCCTCTACGCGCTCGAACGGCGCGTGCACGGCATGATGCGCGATCAACGCCCCTCGTCATTCGTGCAGGAGATCCCCGAGCACGTGAAGGAGGAGGTGCGGCTCTATCGGCCGCGCTTTAGTCCGCCGCCGCCTCCGGCGCCGGCCCGCACCGGCAGGAGTGCCGGTGCCACACAGAGCATCGCATCGTTCTTCAAAGACGCGCCTGTGCAATTCGATCCGAATTCCATCCGCCCGGCGCGATCCGAGCCGCGGTCGGCGGAGCTCAAACGCGGCGCGCGCGTCCGGCACGATCAATTCGGCGATGGGACGATCCTGACGATGGAAGGAAATGGACCCGACGCGAAGCTGACGGTCTATTTCGATCGCGCCGGGTCGAAAAAATTCATCGCGAAGTATGCGAAGCTCACGCGCATCTGATGATGCGCGCGCTCGTTCCGCTCAGTCACGTCAAAAGCGTTCCGCGCTCCGGTCAGGCCACCGGACGTCCACTCAGCGTGCTCGGTGCGTTGAGGTTCGCACCCTCGTCGACTCCAACGCCCATCCGGTCGACCAGCTCGCCGCCTAACCAGCCGGTGATCAGCGCGATGCCGACCGCAACCGCCGAAACCACGATCGCTGCGATCTTTGGAAGGCCTGGATCGGGTCGACGCAGGAACCAACTCCCGATGAAGAGTCCTACGACCACGACGTTCCCGCAGCCGTGCCACAAGCCGATTCTCTTCGCGCGCGTTCCAGCGGGGATCGCGAGCCAGTCGATGAGTCCGAAAATCGCCGCCAGCAATCCGCCGATCACGCCGCCGAAAATCATCCAGAACGCGGTTGTCCCCAGCTCGGTGCGCTCGGTAATCAGGTAGGCGATATCGAAAAACAGCGACATGCCGAGGACGCCGAGGGGGAAGACGATGAGCATCTGGTGGATGGGATGTCCGAACAAACGCGCTTTTGCCTTCATGCGAGAGTTCCGTTAGCAAGACCGTCGCCGCATTGCGATGAGGCCGAGCGCGAGAACGGCTGCGCCCGCCAGAATCCACGGTCGCTTTTTGTTGGCCTCGAAGGCGATGCTCCGCGGAATCGCGCGATCGTCGAACACGCCGTGCGCGCCATGATCGCTCGGCAGTGGACCCCACAAATTGTCGGGACGATTCGGATCCTCCGGTTCATCCGTCATCTGCGAGTCGTACCCGTTATGCGCGAGGTAGTAATCGGCGAAACCGGGGACGAAGTTGTTTCCGATGACGACCGCCGATGTCATCGCGGTGACGTTGACCTCGCGCCGATTGCTGTACGCCGCCCACACAATCGCGTCGGCCGCGATCTCCGGTTGAAAAATCGGCGGCACCGGCTGGCCCTTGCGCGGCAGGCGGCTCTTGACCCAGCGGAATTGCGGCGTGTTGAGCGCCGGCATGTTGACCATCACGACGCGCACGTTGCTGTTGTCATGAATCAGCTCGCAGCGGAGCGAATCGTGAAAACCCTGCACCGCGTGCTTCGCGGCGCAGTACGCCGACTGCAGCGGAATTCCGCGATAGGCGAGCGCCGATCCGACCTGCACGATCACGCCGCGGTCGCGCGGTTTCATTCTGCGGAGAGCCGCCAGCGTTCCCCACACGTAGGCGAGATACGTGACTTCAGTGACGCGGCGATATTCGTCCGGCTGCATCTGCATGATCGGAGAGAAGACCGACAGCATCGCGTTGTTGACCCAGATGTCGATCGGCCCGAATGTTTTTTCGACCTCACCGGCTGCCTGCTCGATCGCGTCGTGATCGGAAACGTCGAGCGGAAGAACCAGTGCCTGACCGCCGGCGGCTTCGATTTCGCGTCGCGCGCCTTCGAGTCCCTCACGTCCGCGGGCGATCAGTCCGATTCTTGCTTTGCGTCTACCGAACGCCTGGGCGGTCGCGCGTCCGACGCCGGCAGAAGCGCCCGTGATGACAACGACTTCTTCTCGCATGCGATGATTCGAAGCAAGACATGAACCTGCCGTCGATTCTGCTCTGGGGTTTTGCCGCCACGATCGTGTTGACGGCGCTGACGATCGCCGCGCAGTCGCTGGGGCTGACGCGCATCGACATCCCGTTCATCCTGGGCACGATGTTCACCGCCGATCGCGATCGCGCGAAGTTCATCGGCCTGGTCGTGCATTTGATCAACGGCTGGATCTTCGCGCTGGTCTACGCTTTCTTTTTCGAAAACACCCATCGGGCGACGTGGTGGTTCGGCGCGTTGATCGGCGTCATGCAGGGCGTGATCGTGGTGGTCGCGCTCCTGCCGCTGCTTCCCGGCGTTCACCCGCGCATGGTCTCGGACTTTCGAGGTCCCGAGCCAACGCGCCTGCTGGAGCCGCCAGGATTCCTGGCGACGAATTACGGTCGCATGACGCCGGTCGTAACGATCCTGGCGCACGCGATCTACGGCGCGATCATCGGCGCGTTCTACATCGTGTGATCGACGTGCTGATATTTGCGAACAAGCCTCGCCGTTGCGATTCCCGCTCTGCTGATCGATCGCTACCCCGAGCGGTCATTTCTTCGAGGCTATGTCGAAAACGTGAAGGTATTCTGAGCGCGCGCATATCCGACATCAACGGAGCGTGTGAGGCGCGCGCAAGACGATCGGTATCGACTCGCAGTCTTTATTCTTCCGCTCGCGCGGTCGGCACCGATCAGCGCCGCAGCTCGTGTAAGAATGGTGTGGATGCGTTATCTATCGCTCGTTCTCGTTCTCGCGACGTCGGTGTCCGAAATCCGGCTCATTACAAAGCTGATCACCGTTCCGTGATGCGAAGGCTATCGACTGCTGCGCTGATTTTTGCGCTCGCTCTGCCGGGATGTCGCAGTGCAGCCGTACACACGTCCGCGCAGACGATGGTCTCGGACCGTTTGTTCTTCGGCCGGGACATCCCCGCCGGCGGAACGGTCAGCGATGTCGATTGGGCCCAGTTTCTCGCCACCGTCATCACGCCGCGATTTCCGGAGGGATTGACGATCTGGCAGGCGAACGGTCAGTGGCGCGATCCGCGCGGCAATATCGTGCGTGAGCCGGTCTTCATCGTCGAGATCTTTCACCAGAAGAGCGACGCGATCGATGCGTCGATCGCCGCGATCGCTGCCGAGTACAAGAAGCGCTTCGGTCAGGACGCGGTGCTGCGCGCAATTTCGGGATCGCAGATTATTTTTTATTGAGGCCCGGCGGGTCTTGACACGTCATGAGTATGCTCATATATTCCATGAGCGTACTCACGTATGGCTACCAAGAGACGTTCGATCGGCCGACGCGCCCAGAACAAGCAGGAGATCCGAAGACGGATCGTGAAGGCCGCCCTCAGCCTCTTCCAAAGCAAAGGCTTCGACGCCACGACAACCAAAGCCATCGCACGCAAGGCCGGTATCGCCGAAGGCACGGTCTTCAACTATTTCAAAACCAAGGAGGACATCGCTCTCCATTTCTTCGAGCAGGAAGTGGATCAGGCGATGGCAGCCGTCCGGAACAACCCGCGCCTGCGCAAGGCGCCGCTCGAGGAGAAGCTCTTCGCGCTGTTAAACAGTCAGCTCGAGTATCTGGCGCCCTACGAGCGTTTCATCGGCGCTGCTCTGATTCACGCGCTGAAGCCGGCGTCCCCTCTGGGACCATTCAGCCATCGCGCACAGGAACTGCGGCATCGCTATCTCGGATTTGTCGAGGAGCTCATCGAGGAATCCATCCCGAAGCGCAAACAGAGCCAGCTCACTTTTTTCGCTCCTGAAGTCTTCTGGATCTATTACCTCGGTGCCCTCCTGTACTGGCTCCACGACTCCTCGGAGGGCAAACAGAACACCACCGCATTTCTGGATCGTTCCCTGACGATCGGCGCTTCGGTGCTGAGGCAGGCGAGGCGTTAATGCGCTCTCCTGCTGGACGTGCGTTGAGCATCGCTTCGATGGGGGCAGGCATTGCCGGCAGTTACATCGGATACGTTCTGCAGCGCGCGTTTTTGGGACAGGCACGCGGCGAAGCCAAACTGAAATCCACACATACGCGCGCGGCGCGGCGCATGCGCGAGACAATGCAAGCCCTGCACGGCCCGGTGATGAAGCTCGGGCAGACGCTGAGCCTTCAGACCGCCGTTCTTCCCGAGGAAACGCTGGCCGAGTTGGCGTCACTGCAGATGAGTGCGCCCGGCATGCATCCGTCGCTCGTCAGTGTGCAGATCAAGCGGAATCTCGGTGGCGAGCCCGAAGACATCTTCAGCGAATTCTCGCCGAAACCCTTCGCTGCCGCGTCGCTCGGTCAGGTGCATCACGCCATCACGCGCGAGGGGGAACGCGTGGCGGTAAAGATTCAGTATCCCGGCATTCAGGAAGCGATCGCACACGATTTCAAATTGTTTCGCACCGTGTCGAAGCCTGCTCAGGCATCAGGGCATATTCCGAAAGCGGCCATCGACGAGATCGAGAAGCAGATCCTCGACGAGACTGACTATCGGCGCGAGGCCGGGAACATCGAATTCTTTGCCAGACAACTAGCATCACTCGGGTTTGTGAAGGTCCCGCGCGTTCTGCATGCGTACTCGTCAGACAAGGTGTTGACGATGTCGCTCATGCCGGGACGGCATCTCGATGACTTTCTCGCAGCGCGACCTTCAAAGAAGTTGAGAGATCAGCTGGGCGCGAACTTGTTCGAGCTCTTTTACTTTCAGGTCCTGAAAGTCGAGGCTCTGCATGCTGACCCCCATTGGGGCAACTATCTTTTCGGCGACGACGGCGGCATCGGCATGGTCGACTTCGGATGCGTGAAGTATCTGGAGAAGGAGTCCGTCGACTATTTGCGAAGCGCGTTTCTTTATCCGGGCTCGACGCATTCGGAAGAGTTCGGGCGGAAGATCGAGGATCACTACCGGCGCACAGGCCAGAAGTTGTTGCCGGCGACCCGCAGGGCCCTGATCCGATTCGCGGATAACTTCTATCGCAACGTCTATCCGCCCGAGCCCGGACAGCATCAGAGATTCGATTTCGGCGACAAGAAATTTCTCAATGACTATCTTCGCGAATCGAAGAACCTTCTGCGCGCCAAGGGCGTCATGACCGAATACATCTTCATGGCTCGCGCCGAGATCGGGCTGTATCAAACTCTGAACCGCTTGCAGGCTCGCGTGCCGACGAGCGACATCGTCAGGAAATATCTATGATCGGCGAGCGAAGTCTCTTGCGGGTTGGTGTTCTGGTTCCGTTCCTCTATTTCGGAACGGATATCGTCAGCGCACTTTCTTATCCGGGTTATAGTCCCGCACGGCAATTTGCGAGCGAGCTTGGCTCGAGCACCGCGCCGCATCCAGCGATCTTCAATGCGGGGCTGGTGATCACAGGCATCGCGGCCGTGCTGGCAGCGGCCGGATTCATGACGGCACTGCGACAACTCGAAACCCCGGTCGTCCTGTCGTGGCTCATCGCTGCCACGCTTCTTTGTTTCGGTCTCACGATGATCGTGGCTGGCACATTTCCATCGCCCGATCGACGGCATGGTGCCTTCGGCATCGTATACGCCGTGCCTGCCGGACGATGTTGCTCACTGGCGCCCTCTGGCGACGCCCGGAAACTCTATGGGTTCGCATTTTTCTGCTCACAACGATGATGTCGACGATTCCGCTGTTTCTATTCATGACCGGTGTTGTCGACATCGTGAC
>DATBSF010000182.1:0-9455 GCA_036559905.1 Thermoanaerobaculia bacterium
CTGATAGGCAGCGCGCGCGCCGCCACCAGTCAGCACGAGCGCGCACGAATGTTTTTCCGAGCTCATCGAAGGTCCTGGATGACCGAACGCAGAGCCGACGATATCTCGGGATCGTTCACCATCGCTTGCGCGTCGAGGTTCTTCCGCCCGTCGAGCGAGATCGTACGCGCGATGACTCGCGCTCCCATGACGCTCAGCGTTTCCTGCAGCGCCGCCTGCGCGTAAGTCGCGCGAGCGGACGCATTCACGAGCGCCACCGGCTTTCCATTGATCTCGACGCCGCCGACCAGCCAGTCCAGCGCATTCTTGAGCGTTCCCGGAACGCCGTGCGCGTACTCCGGACTCGAAATCATGAGCGCGTCGGCCCCCGCCACTTCCGCGCGTAGTTTACGAACGATCTCCGGCGGCGCTCCTTCATCGAGATCGGGATTGAAATGCGGCAGCGCGCCGATGCCGTCGTACGCCACGATGTCGACACCCTTGGGAGCGATCATCGCCGCCGCCTGAAGCAGCGTTGCGTTCGACGAACCGGCTCGCAGACTTCCCGAAATGGCCAGAATGCGCATCGTCATTTGGACATCCGTCCGCGGACAGACGTCAACCGGACACGAACAAACGCGCGGAAGTACTTGATATTTCTAATCATTTCTAGCGCTGCGATCGTAGTGAGGTGGCTCACAGAGCCACCCGATCATCAAGTTCACCGGCCGGTTCGAGGGTGATATTCGAGATGCAGGAAAAGGCGAAGAGCACCTTCGCGATCCACACGCGGTAGAAAACTTGCGTCGCAAAGAATTCCGAGGGAACCTCGGGACACTATGCGCTACTGGATCAATACGGTGTCACGCGATCATGTACAGACCGGCGTCGAAGGCGGATTTACTCAGGCGGATCACGGCAAGCAGTCGCGGTTGAAGCGTCTCGGCAGGGGCGATCGCATCGTTTTCTATTCGCCGCGGACCGAACGCAAATTCACGGCGATTGGCGAAGTGACCGACGAGAGTCCTTACGAGGCCGCGACCGGCTGGCGTCGCAGCATGAGATTCTTCCCCGCCGAGGATGCGCCGATTCAGCCGCTGATCGAGCAGCTGGAGTTCATCACGAACAAGAAGAGCTGGGGTTTTCCGTTTCGGCGCGGGCTCTTCGAGATCGGGGAGGCCGATTTCACGGCGATCGCGCGCGCAATGCGTACACTGGAGTGATGTATGAGCACTTGATCAAGTTCTTCGACAAGCCGGACGAAGTCCGCGAGTTTCCAAAAGGGCGATTTGAGCTCGTCACGGTTCGAGGCCTCACGATCGGACGCGCGACGTATCAACCGGGTTGGAAGTGGTCGGTGCACGTCGCCCCAACGGCGAAAACGCCACTCTGTGAAGTCGAGCACCTCGGCGTCGTGCTGTCAGGTCAAGCCGCCGCGGCATACGCCGACGGAACCGTGATCGAGTTGCGTGCCGGCAGCGTCTTCTACATTCCGGCAGTTCCACACGACAGCTGGGTTGTCGGAAACACGCCGTATGTTTCTCTCCATCTGCAAGGGGCGGAGCACTACACGAAGTAGCTCTGGAGTGCGGTGGCTTGCCACCGCTCTGATGGCCGCGGCTTGCCGCGGCTGACCGGTAGCAAGCTGCCGGTCTGAAAGCGGCGCCAGGGCGCCGCACTCCAGATCGGACATCTGTCCGCGGACACGTGTAAAGCGGACACGAAATCCTTCACGTAAACCATTGAGATTTCACGACGCGCGTCTGGCACCTGCGTTGCGCTAGGCCTTTGCGTCCATGATTGAAAATACCTCCCCGATGGATCGCCGGATATCGGCGCCACGCCTGCCGCGCGTCCCGGCGATCATCGGGGCGATCGTCGTCGTCGCGATTGCCACGATCCTTCTGCTTCCCGGCACTCGCCGATGGTGGCGCGCCGATCGCGCCGTCGACGCCACGACAATCCGCACCGCCACCGTCATGCGCGGCGATTTGCTGCGCGACATCTCGGTGCAGGCGCGCGTCGTCGCGGCATTACATCCGACACTCTTCAGTCCCGCGCAGGGAATCATCTCGATCAAGACGAAGGCCGGCACCCAGGCGCACAAAGGCGACGTGCTGGCGACAATCGAGTCCACCGAGCTTCGCAGCTCGCTCTCGCAGGCGCAGTCGCTGCTGATCTCGCAGCGCGCCGATCTCGCGAGGCAGAACATCGTCTCGCGTCAGACGAATCTCCGCGCCGAGCAGCAGGTGGGACTCACCACGCTGCGACTCGAAGCGGCCAGGCGAAACCTCACCCGCAACGAGCGCATGTTCAAGGAAGGGCTCAGCAACCGCAGCGACTACGAATCGGCGCAGGACGCCGTTCGCGTTGCCGAGATGGAGCTGACGCAAGCGAAGAAGGAGCTCGGCATGGGCGCCGAGACACTCAACTTCGATCTGCGCAATCGCCAGGAACAGGTCAAGCGTCAGGAATCAGTGACCGCAGAGCTGCAGCGAAAAGTTGAGGAGCTGACAGTGCGCGCGCCGTTCGATGGCATGGTCGCGACGGTCAACGTACAGGATCGCGACGCGATCGCCGCGAACCAGGCGATTCTCACGATCGTGAACCTCTCATCGTTCGAGCTCGAGCTCACGCTCCCGGAGGAGTACGCGGCCGATACGTCGATCGGGACGCCGGCGATCATCGCGTTCGAAGGACGCGAGTACACCGGCAACGTGACGGCGATCTCTCCGGAAGTCGTCAACAGTCAGGTGACGACGACGGTCGCTTTCAAAGGAGCAACCCCACCCGGGCTCAAACAGAGCCAGCGCCTGACCACGCGGCTGGTCTTCGAGTCGAAGAAGGACGTGCTGAAAGTCGCACGCGGGGCATTCGTCGAGAGCGGAGGCGGGCGAGTGGCGTATGTCGTCAACGGAAAGCTCGCCGCACGACGCCCGATCGCGCTCGGCGTGACCAGCGTCAACGAAGTGGAAGTGGTCAGCGGTCTTCGCGAAGGGGAAACGATTGTGGTGTCGGACACGACACCGTTCGAAAACGCCAACGAAGTTTTATTGCGCTAAGGGAGACGACGCATGCTCGAAATGAAGAACATCAAGAAGATTTACCGCACGGAGCTGATCGAAACGCACGCGCTCGAAGACTTCTCGCTGCACGTCGAAGCGGGCGAGTTCGTGGCAATCATGGGTCCGTCGGGATCGGGAAAGACGACGTTCCTCAATGTCGCCGGTCTTCTCGATACCTTCGATTCCGGCACGTACCTGCTCGACAACAAAGATGTCAGCCGCCTTTCGGACAGCGAGATGTCGCGCATCCGCAATCAGAACATCGGCTTCGTTTTTCAGAGCTTCAATCTGATTCCCGACCTGAATGTCTTCGACAACGTCGACGTGCCGCTGCGTTATCGCGGCCTCTCGGCCAGCGATCGCAAGCGCCGCATCGAAGGTTCGCTCGATTTGGTCGGATTGTCGTCGCGATGGAAGCATTTGCCGTCGCAGCTCTCCGGCGGTCAGCAGCAGCGCGTGGCAATCGCGCGCGTGCTGGCGGGCGATCCGAAGCTGATCCTGGCCGACGAGCCGACCGGAAATCTCGACTCGCTGATGGCGCGCGAGATCATGGACCTTCTCGATCAGATCAACAGCCGCGGCACGACGATCATCATGGTGACGCACAGCCCGGAGTGCGCTGCGCGCGCGTCGCGCGAAGTGCACGTGCTCGACGGCAAGGTCCTCGATCTCGAACGTCCTCGCGTCGCCGTGACGCGCGAGTCTCCCACCACCGCCGGCCTCGCGTCGTCGCTCAACTGAGGGAGAGATCATGCTTCTCTACAACATCCGCATCGCGGCCAAGAGTCTCCGGCGCAACCCGTACATGACCGCGCTCCTTCTCGCCGCCATCGCCCTCGGCATCTGCGTTTCGACGACATTCACGACGCTGCGTCATGCCTTCGCCAAGGATCCGCTTCCCGGCAAGAGCTCGAAAGTGTTTTACGTCCGGATGGACAACTGGGATCCCGCGCAGCCGTATCCCGGCGACGATCCCAAGTCTCTCCCGCCGCAGATCAGCTATGCCGACATGCGCGAGCTGATGAAGTCGACGATCCCGACGCGGCAGACCGCCTTGTTCATCTCGCGGTTGTTCATCACGCCCGATCCGAAAGTGGCCAAGCCTTATCAGGAAAACGTCCGCCTCGCGTTCTCCGACTTCTTCACGATGTTCGACGTGCCGTTCCAGTACGGCAGCGGGTGGGATCGCAAGGCCGACGCAAAGCCGGAAGCGGTCGTAGTCATCGACGACGCGACAAACAAGAAGTTGTTCGCGGGTGCGAACAGTGTTGGCAAGACGCTTCGCATCGATGATCGCGTCTTCAAGGTCGTTGGCGTCCTTGCACCGTGGCGCCCGACCGTCCGCTACTACGACTTGAACGGAGGCGCGGTCAACGCCCCGGAGGCGATCTATCTGCCGCTGAACTTCACGCCTCTGATGCAGATTCGCAGCGGCGGCAACAGCGATGGCTGGCGAAACTACACCATTAACTCGTTCGAAGAATTTCTCAAGGCCGCCGACATCGATTGGATTCAATTCTGGGTCGAGCTGCCCACGCCCGAGAAGCAGCAGGCCTATCGCGACTTCATCGACAACTACGTCCGCGATCAGAAGAAACACGGCCGTTTCGAGCGGCCGCTCAACAATCGCGTGACGAATCTGATGGAGACGATCGGCGACTTCAAAGTGGTGCTGCCGCAGCTGAGCGCCATGGCAGCGGTGTCGGTGCTCTTCCTGGCCGTCTGCTCGCTCAATCTCGTCGGCCTGCTCCTCGGAAAGTTTCTTGCGCGCGCGCCCGAGGTTTCGGTTAGGCGCGCGCTGGGAGCGAGTCGCGGGCAGGTTTTTCTGCAGCACATCGTCGAGTGCGAGGTTGTCGGCATCATCGGCGGCGCGCTGGGAATGCTGTTGTCCTTCGGGGTTCTCAAGTTCCTCACGAAGGTGCTGCCGGGAAGCATCCCGATTCAGATCGACGGCACGATGATCCTGTCCGCGGTATTTCTTTCGTTGGTTGCCGGCTTCGTCGCCGGCGTCTATCCCGCCTGGCGCATCTGCACGATGCCGCCGGCGATTCAGCTCAAGCTGCAGTAAGGAGAGCGCATGCCTATCGGACCGATTTTTCGCGCGATGACACACAACCGGACGCGAGTCCTGCTCATCATCCTCGAGATCGCCTTCACGCTGGCCATCGTGACGAATTGCGTGAACATGATCGTCGACGAGCGCTCGAAGATGATGAAGCAATCTGGTTTCGACGACGACAACCTCTTGTTTCTGCGCAGTGCTCCGTTTGCGCCGGAGTTTCGCGAGCAGCAGTACATCCTGAATCACGTCGATTCCGATCTTCGCGTTCTGCGCGCGATTCCCGGCGTGAAGTCGGCCGTCAACACCAATTTCATCCCGTGGCAGGGAGGCGGTAGCTCGACGACCGTGAAGATCGCCGGTTCGAAAGACGTGCCCGTGCGCTCTCAGGTCTACTACAACAAGGGCGATCTGTTCGGCACGCTCGGTACAAAGTTGATCGAAGGTCGCGACTTCGTTCCGAATGACTTCGATTACGACCAGGTCAACGGAAATCCGAAAGTCGTCATCGTCAGTAAGAAGCTGGCCGAGCTGCTATTCAAAACGCCGCACGTGATCGGCCGGCAGATTGACGACGGACAAGCCGTCTATACCATCGTCGGCGTGCTCGATCCCTTCTACAACCCGTACGGATGGCCGATTCACGAGTACGTCTTTTTCGGACCATCGACCGTCGGCAGTTTCGCGCGCGGCACGCGCTTCCTCATTCGCGTGGAACCGGGCGCAATGAAGAGCACCATCGCTGCCATCGAGTCGGCGATGACGAAATCGAACAGCGGGCGGGTCCTCACGATGACGCCGATCGACGAGATCAAGAGCAACTTCTTCTCCGGCGGGCGACTGGTGATGAAAGCCATGACCGCGGTGATCGCGCTCCTCGTGTTCGTCACCGCCCTCGGCATCATCGGCATCACTTCACTGTCCGTATCCGAGCGCACCAAGCAGATCGGCACACGCCGCGCGCTGGGCGCCACACGACGTAACATCCTCACGCACTTCATCCTCGAGAACTGGATGGTCACGACCGCCGGCCTCGTTCTGGGCATCGCGGCCACCTACGGTTTGAACTTTCTGCTCGTGACTCACGTATCAGGCGTAAAGATGGATTGGCGTTACGTGGCTGTCGGCATGGTGCTGCTGTGGGTCAATGGACTGATTGCCACGATTCCGCCCGCGATGCGCGGGGCGAGCGTCTCTCCGGCGGTGGCAACGAGGAGCGTTTGATAGGAAGCTTCGCGATGCGCGAGGCCCTCACTGCGATGAAAGTGCTCATCGTCGAGGATCAGCCCGCGGTCGCGAAGGCGCTGCGCGTCCTTTTCGATCTGAGCGCGATCGATTGCGAGAGCACGTCGAATCCGCAGCGCGCGATCGCGATGGTCGAGCGCGGCGAAATCGGCGTGGTGCTGCAGGACATGAATTTCACTCCGGGCGAGACCAGCGGAGAGGAAGGCATCGAGCTTTTCCGGCGGTTGCGATCGATCGATCCCAATCTGCCAATTCTTCTCATCACTGCGTGGACATCGCTCGAAACCGCGGTGCAGCTCGTGAAGGAAGGGGCCGCCGATTACCTCGGCAAGCCGTGGGACGACAAGAAACTGATCGCGACCGTGAAGAGCCTCCTGCAGATACGCGAGCCCTCTCGCGCCGCCGACGGTGATCTCTGCGGCATGGTGTACTCGAGCGACGCGATGGAACGGATCGTGGGACTGGCGATACAGATCGCGAAGTCGGATGTTCCGGTCCTGATCAGCGGACCGAACGGCGCTGGAAAAGAGAAGATCGCGGAGATCATTCACGCGAATTCGACGCGGTCCCGCGCGCCGTTTGTAAAAGTGAACGCCGGCGCGTTGCCGGAGCAATTGCTGGAGAGCGAGCTTTTCGGCGCAGAGGTCGGGGCGTACACCGGCTCCACCCGGCTGCGCATTGGACGTTTCGAGACCGCGAACGGCGGAACGCTGTTCCTCGATGAGATCGCGAATCTGCCTCTGGCCGGACAGGCGAAACTCCTGCGCGTCCTGCAAAGCGGCGAATTCGAGCGCCTCGGATCGAGTCAGACGCGGCGTGTCGACGTGCGCGTGCTGTGCGCGACGAATGCCGATCTGCGCGACGCGATCGCGCGCGCCGCTTTCCGTCAGGATCTGTACTTCCGACTCAACGTGATCGAGATCGCAGTCCCGCCGCTCAGCAAGCGACGCGACGACATCCTCCCGCTCGCCGAACATTTCCTTCGCGGAAAAAAGAAACTGGATGACGGCGCGCGTGCGGCGCTCAGCTCCTACGATTGGCCGGGCAACGTGCGTGAGCTGCAGAACCGAATCACGCGCGCGCAGCTCATCGCCACCAGCGACACCATCACCCGCGAAGATCTCGGCTTCGACACCGCCGACCGCGAGCCTCGCGAGGTGCCGGTTGAAAAGCGCGAGATCGAGGCGGCACTCGTTCAGGCGGGGGGCAGCGTCTCGCGCGCGGCAGAAGCCCTGGGCGTCAGCCGGCAGGCTCTGTATCGGCGGATGGAGAAGCTCGGCATCGTTCTCGAGCGCAAACCGCGCAGCGAGTCGTAGACTCGACGCATGCCCCGCACCTCGCTCAGCGGCCGGGTGGCCGCGCTGGTCGCCGTAAACGTCATCATCGCGACGCTCTTGACGATCGTCGCGGTGCGCGTCTTCGATCGTCTCGGTGGATCGGGATGGATGGCGGTCGTCACGTCGCTCGCGATTGCTCTGCCGATTGCGATCTGGAGCGCACGCTCACGCAGCGAACGCTACGTGCGCATGCTGACCGCTGTAACGGATGGAGTCCGCGGTCTGCGCGATCAGGATTTCAGCTTGCGTCTCGCGGCGCAGGGCGATGATGAGATGTCGGAGCTCGCGCGGCTGTACAACGATGTCGCGGACGTCCTCCGCACGCAGCGCAACGAGATCTATCAGAAGGAGCTGCTGCTCGACACGATCCTTCAGGGGACACCGATCGCGGTGGTCCTCGTGAGTGCCGGCGATCGCGTGATTTACTCGAACGCCGCCGCGCGAGAGTTGATCGGCGGCGGATCGCGTCTCGACGGCCGGCACTTCAAGGAAATCGTGGACCGGCTTGTCGATCCGATGCGCGACATCATCGCCACCGGCGCCGACGCGATCTTCACGCTGACAATGCGCGATCAGGAGGAGACGTTCCATTTCGCGCAGCGGATCTTTCATCTCAACACGCAGCGCCACACCATGATCATGCTGGAGCGTCTGACGCCGGAGCTGCGACGCCAGGAAGTGAATGTCTGGAAGAAAGCGATCCGCACCATCAATCATGAATTGAACAACTCACTCGCGCCGGTCAGCTCGCTCGTGCACTCGGCGCGGCACATTCAGGAACATCCCGAGCACGCGCATCGACTCGATGAAATCTACGCGACGATTGAGGAGCGTCTCGAGCACCTGCGCGCTTTCCTGGAAGGCTATGCGCAATTCGCGCGGCTTCCGACGCCACGCAGAGAGCCCGTTCGCTGGACGGAGCTCCTCGGCGAGGTTCGCGATCTGTTCCCCTTCCGGATTGAGGGTCGCGCGGAGAGCGAGGCCTTCGTCGATCGCGCGCAGATGCAGCAGGTAATGATCAATCTGCTCAAGAACGCGGTGGAGTCGGGGACCGCCGCTGACGAGATCGTCGTCGGCATCGAGCCTTCCGCGCACGGCACGATGCTGCGCGTGCTCGATCGCGGCCGTGGGATGGATGAGTCGACGATGCGCCAGGCGCTGCTGCCGTTCTATTCGACCAAGCCATCGGGAACGGGACTCGGACTCGCGATCTGCAATGAGATCGTCGACGCGCACGGCGGGCGACTCACGCTCCACGGCCGCGACGGCGGCGGCACTGTGGTCACCTGCTGGATTCCGGCGGCGTAGACTTCTCCGCGTGCTCGATCTGCTTCCGGTTCGAAAGGGCCACTTCCGCTACGAGTCGGGGCACCACAGCGACGCCTGGATGGATCTCGAGCGTCTTTGCCTTCGCCCCGAGCCTATGGCGCGGCTCGCGGACCAACTTGCCGATCGTGTCGCGAACTATGACGTCGACGCCGTGTGCGGTCCGCTCGTCGAAGGAGCGTTCATCGCGTTGATGGTCGCATCCCGCTTGCAGAAACTCTTCACGTACGCCGAGAGATTCGAGGATCGCGAGTCCGATGCGCTCTATCCGGTGAAATACCGCGTTCCCGATTCAATACGACGAGAATTAAGTGGCCGTCGTGTCGCGATCGTGAACGATGTCATCAGCGCCGGCTCCGCGGTCCGCGGCACACTCGCCGATTTGATCGACATCGGTGCGGACACTGTCGTCGTCGCGTCGCTCGCAGTTCTCGGCCGCACGTT
>DATBSF010000183.1:0-4355 GCA_036559905.1 Thermoanaerobaculia bacterium
GCGTTGGCGTAGCGCAATCCAATTTCCTGCTGGCCAGGTCCCCACTCGCCCTTCGACGACTCGACTGGAATTCCGGAGCGCTCGAGATGCGATCGGATGTCGCCGATCACGAACTCCTCTTTGGTGCCCTGCAGGATGTGGTAGTCCTCGATCACGCGGCCTAACGGCTCGAGCCTGATGAATCCTTTTTCCGCGGCCGTCGCGTACGAGTCTTTGAAGACGTAGAGCTCGAGCTCCGAGGCTGCCATCGCCGTGAAGCCTTTTTCCGCGGCGCGCGCGATCTGCTGGCGCAGCATGCTGCGTGGCGCCAGCGGGACCAGCTCGTGGCGGTCGTCGTGATAGACGTCGCACAACACGATTGCGGTTTTGTCTTGCCACGACGCGATGCGCAGCGTTTCGAAATCGGGAATCGGACGAAAATCGCCGTAGCCTTTTGCCCAGCTCGTGAATGCGTAGCCGGGCACAGGATCCATGTCGATGTCGCACGCCAGGAGGTAATCGCAGGCGTGCAGGCCGTGCGTCATCACCTCGTCCACGAAGAAACGCGCGACGAGCCGCTTGCCGACCAGCCGCCCGTACATGTCGGGGAATGCCGCGATGACGGTTTCGATCTTGTCATCGGCGACCATGCGCTTGAGGGTCTCGATATCGATTCTTCCAATCATGATCGAAGTTGGGATGTTGGGATGTTAGGACGTTGGGATGTTGGGGGTCCTAACTCACATCCAGATACACCGTTTTCCACTCCGTATAGTGATCCAACACCTGCATGCCGAGCTCGCGTCCGAGCCCGCTGCGTTTCACGCCGCCGAAGGGAGCTTCCAGATGCACGCTGCTCCCGGAGTTGATCGAGAGATTTCCGGTTTGCACTGCGCGCGCCACGCGCATCGCGCGCCCGACGTCGCGAGTAAAGATCGAGCCGGACAGACCGTACTGGCTGTCGTTTGCGATCCGCACGGCATCCTCTTCGCGATCGAACGGCATCACGGTCACCACCGGCCCGAAAATTTCTTCGCGCGAGATCTTCATCTCAGGCCGCGCGTCGAGAAAAACCGCCGGCTGCAGAAAACTGCCGCGCGCGGAAGGCGCAGTGCCGCCGGTCGCGAGAGTCGCTCCTTCGCGTTTGCCTTCTTCGATGTACTTCATGACACGGCTGCGATGCGCGTCGGTGACCAGCGGTCCCATCTCGGTCGACTCGTCAAGCGGATTTCCGACGCGGACCTTCTCGTATGCACCGACGACTGCTTTCGAGAAGCGATCGTATATCGACTTCTGCACCAGGATGCGGCTGCGCGCGCAGCAATCCTGTCCGGCGTTGCCGAGCGAGCTGGAAACGGCGGACTTGATCGCACGGTCGAAGTCGCAGTCTTCGAAAACGATATTCGCCGACTTTCCGCCTAACTCGAGGCTGACGCGTTTGATGTCATCGGCCGCGAGCTGCATGACGCGAACGCCGACCTCCGTCGATCCCGTGAAGGCGAGCTTGCGGACCAGCGGATGCGTGATCAGCGCTTCGCCGATTCTGGATCCCGGTCCGGTGACCACCGTGAAAACGCCTTCCGGAACGCCGGCCTGCAGCGCGAGCTCGGCGAGGCGCAACGCCGTGAGCGGAGTCTGTTCCGCAGGCTTGAGAACGACGCAGTTGCCCATCGCGAGCGCGGGCGAGACCTTCCACGACGTGATCGCGATCGGAAAGTTCCACGGCACGATGATTCCGCAGACGCCCAGCGGCTCGCGAAACGTCATCAATACTCCCGGGGCGGCGGCGGGGATCGTCTGGCCGAAAATCTTGTTGGTCGCGCCGGCGTAGTACTCGAAGCAATCGGCGGCCAGCGCGACTTCATCGCGCGAGTCGCGGATCGGCTTTCCGACATTCCTGGACTCGGCGCGCGCGAGCTCGTCGGCGTTCTCGCGAATCAGCGCCGAGAGGCGCAGCAGGATCCGGCCGCGCTCGCGCGGGTTCGTCTTGCTCCACGACGGAAATGCCTTGTGCGCGGCGCGCACCGCGCGGTCGACATCCTCCGCCGTCGCCTGCGCGATCGACGTCAGACGTTCGCCGGTCGCGGGTTCAATCAGGTCGAATGCTGTCATATGCCGGTTCGCCGCCCGTCAGCGTATGCCATGCAATTGCCGTGAGCACAACCGCTGCCCCGATAATCGCAAAGGGCGAGGGACGTTCGCCGAGGAAGAGAAAGACCCACATCGGGTTGCAGATGGGTTCGAGCATTCCGGTGATTGACGCCTGCGTTGCGGTCACGTACTCCAGACCGCGCGCGAAGAGGAAGTACGCCAGGCCAATCTGAAAAATGCCGAGGAGAACGAGGATGCCGAGGGAAATAGGGGCGAGGCGGAGATTCGGAGCGACGAAAGGGAGGACCGCCAGCGACGTCAGGATGTTGCCCCACACGACCGTCGCCTGTGACGCGTGGTGCTCGCGCCGCAGGGACAGAATCAGCGCGGCGAAGAAAAAACTCGAAAGCAATGCCATCGCGTTGCCCGCCATGCCGCGCGACTCGAATTTCCCGACGAAGAACAGCGCCATACCTGCGAGGGCGACTGCGATCGCGATAGCATCGCGCGCACGCATCGGCTCACGGACGACCAGCGGCGAGAGGAGCAGCACCCAGATCGCGCCGGCGTACTGGAGAAAGATCGCGTTGGCGGCCGTTGTCCACTTCGTAGCCACGACGAAAGTCGTCAGACAGGCGGCGTAACTGATGATTGATCCGATGAAGGCTGCGTTCGACGACCATCGCTTCGTCATCCACGCCTGTCGCGGAAGAAAAATCATGAGCGCGATGGCGGCGAATAGCGAGCGATAAAAAGTGACCTTGAGTGGCGGCTCGGCAACCGCCTTGATTCCGATGCCGCCGGTCGACCACAGAAGCGCCGCCGCGGCGATCAAAAGCACCCCGTGACGCCGCGCGTTCATTCGCGGCGCATTGTGCCACGTCAGTTCGGCAGGAACTCGTCCTGCTCCATCTGCGAGCGGATCTCGCTATCCGACGGCGGGCAGGAAAGAGGGTCCTCCGGCGGCGGCACGACCAGCGCGCATTCGCGCACCACGTCCGCCAGCGTATCGATCTCGAGCGGTTTGTTGACGACTGCGTTCACCATTCCCTGTTCGAGAATCTGATCGACGCGAGGATTGCGGACGGCCAGGATGAACGTTGTGGCGTCTGGTCTGAAATCGTGGAAACGGCGAAGGAATTCTTCGCTGTCATCATCGGGCAGATCCATGTCGAGAAGAATCAGCGCGTAGTCGCACGCCCTCACTTTTTCCATCGCTGCCTCAGAGCACGACGCGGTGTCGACACCGAGAGGCTGATGTCGAAGAACGGTGAAGAGGACGACTCGGAGCGCATCGTTGTTTTCGATGATGAGAACTTTGGCTTCTGACATGTACGTCATCCTTTTGATCAGGAATGAAGTCAAAAGGCATGCCAGAAGCTGGTCAACTCGATTGCCCTCTTTGGTCGCTTTCCGCAGGGGGGCAGTCCGCGAGCTGTTCTTTTTGCGAGACCGTCGCGATGCATCCAACCACCATGTCGTCGAGCAGCTCGACATCGAATGGCTTGCGAATGCTGCCGATGACCAGATCGGGACTGCAGCTGCGAGATTCCGAGCCGGCAGTCAACACGATCACCAGCGGCCTGCGCTTCGCTTCGAAAGTCGCGAGTTTCTGGAGTACTTCCCAACCGCTGAGGACGGGCATCATCAGGTCGAGCAGCATGATGGCGTACCAACACTGCCCGAGCTTCTGCAGCGCCTCGGCTCCGTTCTTCGCTGTATCGACGACCATGCCATGACGGCGCAGAATCGTTAATAGCAACGTTCGGATTGCCTCGTCGTCATCGACGACAAGGACTCGCTTCTCGTCTCTCTGCATCCTGACGCGGAGTTGTGGTGCAAATAGCGAGCACTGAAGCATTTCGGCGAGCTCTGCCGGTCAAATCACAGGATGCAGTGGCGTTTCGCCCTTGAGAAATCGATAAACGTCAGTCGCCGCGATGCGCGCCATCGCGCTGCGCGTCTCGAACGTCGCCGATCCAACGTGCGGCGCGAGAACCACGTTCGGCATCGCGAGCAGGCGAGGATTCACCGCAGGTTCGAACTCGTACACATCGAGTCCGGCGCCTGCGAGATGTCCGCTTTGCAGCGCGTCGCACAGCGCGTCCTCATCGACGATCGGACCACGCGCGGTGTTGATGATGAAAGATCCGCGCTTCATCTTCGCAATCGCCGCGGCGTCGATCAGGTGATGCGTCTCGCGATTGAGTGGCGTGTGGACTGAAACGATGTCGCTCGTTGCGAGCAGCGCGTCGAGTGCGTCGCCGCGCCGCACGCCGACGATT
>DATBSF010000184.1:0-1630 GCA_036559905.1 Thermoanaerobaculia bacterium
CGAGATCGGCGGCGCCACACAAAAGTGGATCGAGAAGACCCTGCGCTCGATGACGGTCGACGAAAAGATCGGGCAGTTGCTCGTTCCTGTCACATGGGGCGGCTTCAAAAGCACCGATAGCGAAGAGTTTCAAAAGCTGCGGCGCGACGTCGCCGACTTTCATGTCGGCGGCTACCACTTCGGCAGCGGCGACGCCGCAGGCATCGCCGTGGTCATCAATGAGCTGCAGCGCGCGGCGAAGATCCCGCTGTTGACGACCGCGGATCTTGAAGGCGGCGCCGGATATGTGATGTTTGGCGCAACACGATTCCCGCTGGCGATGGCCATCGGCGCCACGGGCAGCGACAAGCTCGCGTATGAAGCGGGCAAGGCGACCAGTGAAGAAGGGCGGGCCATCGGCGTTATGGTCGACTTCTACCCGGTCGTCGATGTCCAGAACAATCCAGCGAATCCCATCATCAACATTCGCTCATTCGGGGAAGATCCGAACCGGGTGGCGGCGCTCGCGACTGCGTATCTGAAGGGTGTGCAGGATGCCGGCATGCTGGCGACGGCGAAGCATTTTCCGGGGCACGGCGACGTCGCGACCGACTCGCATCTGGAGATGCCGATCCTGAACGTCGATCGCGCGCGACTCGAGCGAATGGAGCTCGTACCGTTCCGCGCTGCGATTCAATCGGGTGTGGCGGCGGTCATGTCCGCGCACATGTATGTTCCGGCGGTCGAGCCGGAGAAGAATCTTCCCTCCACCCTTTCACGCAGCGTTCTGACCGGCCTGCTGCGCGACGAGCTCAAGTTCCCGGGGCTGATCATCACGGATGCGATGGACATGCACGGCATCACCAACACGTACACCGAAGATGATGCGACCGTGCGTGCCGTGCTCGCCGGCGCCGACATCGTTCTGTTTCCGCCGCACACCGCCATCGCATTCGACGCGATCAAGGCAGCCGTCCAGGATGGGCGGATCTCCGTCGCGCGGCTCGATGATTCCATCCGTCGTATTCTGCAGGCCAAAGCGCGGCTTGGTCTCGACCACTACAAGCCGGCCGACGTGAATCGTCTCGGCACGATCGTCGGCAGCAAGGCGCATCGCGATCTCGCGCAGCAGATCAGCGATTCCGCCGTGACGCTGGTTCGAGACGAGAAAAAGGCATTGCCGCTGACCGCTTCACCCGACAAACGCATCCTTCACATCAACCTGCTCGACAGCCGCGCCGGTTGGCGCGAAGGACCGGTCGGAATCGTGGCGGCAACCGAGATGCTGAAGCGGTTCCCCAGGACGATCACGATTCAGCTCAACGACGGCAGTACGCGCAACGAGTTCGACATGGCGCGTCGCATGGCCGATCTCGTCGATGCGGTGGTTGTCACGGCGTTCATCCGCGTCGCCGCGTACAAGGGCTCGATCGACCTCACGCCCGATCAGCTTCGTTTTCTGCGCGATTTGTCGGCGGTGCAGAAGCCGTTCGTCTTCGCGCTCTTCGGTAGTCCATACGTTCTGCAGCACATTCCAGAGCTGCCGTCGTACATCCTGACCTACGATACGAATCCCGGCTCGGAGATGTCGGCGATCAAAGCGATCGTTGGCGAGATCCCCTTCCAAGGGAAGCTTCCGATCAGTCTTCCC
>DATBSF010000185.1:0-1657 GCA_036559905.1 Thermoanaerobaculia bacterium
AGGTCATTCCGATCGGCGTGGAAAAGCTGGAAGAAGCGCCGGCGCCAGCGCCAGCAACTGAGCAGGCCCCGCAGCAGTGAACGATCGATACGTCGAGTCCCCACCTGCGGGCGCCGAAGCCTGGCGCGAGGTGTGGGAGTCGGACGCTCGATATCCGCCGCGTGCGTCGCGGTATGAGTGGCTGCTTCGATTTTTCCGACGTCTTTTTCGGCGTGCGGTCGAGCCGGACACCGAACGCCAGAAAAACTTCAACGTTGCGCTGATCGATCTGCTGAAAGACTTTCGCGCCGACATCGCGAAGGTGCGTGAGGATCTCAAGACCGATCTCTCCGCGGTGCAGGTCGACGCCCGCAATTCCGACGAAGCGCTCGCGACGGAGCTCACCAGGCTTCGCGATCTCATCCCGGTGGCGGTCAAGCGCAACGACGCACTGATCGCAGCGCTGGATCAGAAGATCGAAGCGGTGGCGTCACGTCTGCGCGACATCACGATCCCTGCGTTGACGACCACCGACAACCGGCAACCGGCCACCGATTTCATCTATCGCCGCCTCGAAGACGCACTTCGCGGCAGCGTCGACGTGAACGATTACGTCGAGCGTGCGAAAGATCAACAGCCGGTACTCGACATCGGTTGCGGGCGCGGCGAGCTCCTGGATGCCTGCAAGAAAGCGGGCATCGACGCGCGCGGATTCGATGTCAACGAACGATCGGTCGCCGATCTGCAGCAGCGCGGTCTCAACGTCACGCTTGCCGGCATCCCGCAATGCTTCGAGGGCATCAAACACGGCTCGATCGGCAGCGTCGTGGCGATGCACGTCGTCGAGCACCTTCCCGTCGAACACCTCTTCGCGCTCTTCGCGCAGGCCGCGCGCGTTCTGCGTTCGGGAGGCTTGTTCATGATCGAGACTCCGAATGCGGAATCGATCGCCGTCAGCGCTTCCGACTTCTGGCGTGATCCGACACATCTCGCGCCGCGGCACCCGGCCGCGCTGACGCTTCTCGCGCGCGAGCACGGTTTCTCGATCGAGGACGTCCGCGCGATTCATCCGCTGCCGGAAGGCAACACGATCGCGATTGCCGATGACGATCCGCCGTCGCTTCGGCGGACGATCGAAGTGATCAACTCGCGAATCTTCGCGCCGCAGGACTTACGGCTGATTCTGCGGCGGACCTGACGGCAGATCGATCAGGACCTCGCCCGGGGGTGGCGGCGGGACGCGATGAGGAATCAACCCTAGAACCAAGCCTGTGATCAGGCCCGCGATGTGCGCCGTGTTGTCGATGAACTTGAAGCTTGCACCGATCGCGATATTCACGACAATCCAGAATACGAGCTGGCTCATCAGGCTCTTTGTCCACGGCTGATTTCGGTATAGCGGCGATCGCCGTATCGAGAAGATGAACGCGCCCAGGATGCCGAAGATCGCGCCGCTCGCGCCGACACCGAGACCTTCTTTCATGTGCATCGAGCTCGCCGTGGAAGCCACGATTCCACTGATGAAATAGATCGCCGCGAAACGCGGGGAACCGAACATCGTCTCGTACAACGTGCCGAGCTGATAGAGCGCCCAGGAGTTCAAAAACCAATGCAGCCAGCCGGCATGCAGAAACATCGCGGCCACCAGCCGCCAGTATTCGCGGCGCGCGAGAAGGCC
>DATBSF010000186.1:0-3077 GCA_036559905.1 Thermoanaerobaculia bacterium
GCGGCCGATCGGTTCTCACACTCCGTGCGCAGCACCTGATCGAGCAAACGCTCGGCGGCTTTCAGCACCTGCACAGGGGTTGGCGAGGGGGCGTCATTGAGCGCGCGTCGCATCGCGGCTTCGAGCTCCTCTGAAACGACGCGGTCTTCTGTCATCCGGTAGCAGCGAGATGCTTGCGAATCATCTCCGGCGCTTCGGCAACGACCGTCGCCATCCGCTCGGCGTCGGGAATTCCGGCTTGCGCCATGTGGGGCTTGCCGCCTCCCTTTCCGCCGGCGGCGGCGGCGAGCTCGCGCAGAATCGCATCAGCGCGCACACCGCGGTCGCGCAGATCGTCGCTGACAACGGCGAGCATTGTATTCTTGCCGTTCTCGAACGATGCGGCGAGGACACCGACCCCGGATTCCATCTGCTCGCGGAGCGCGTCTCCCATCGCCTGCAGCGCCGGCAGATCGGGAGCGTTGACGTTGGCGGCAACAACCTTGACGCCGTTGACGACGGATCCCTGATCGACGAGCGACTTGATCGCACCGCCTCCACCACTGCGCACGGCATCTTCCAGACGCTTCTCCAGCGTGCGACGCTCGTCGACGAGAGTCTGCACGCGCCTCACCACCTGACCCGATGGCGCGCGGACGATGTGCTCGATCTCCTGGAGCTGTCGCTCGTGGGCACGATAGAAATCCAGCGCGGCGCGTCCGGTCAGTGCCTCGATTCTACGAACGCCGGCAGCGATTCCTGTCTCGCTGACGATCTTGAAGACGCCGATCTCCGAGGTGGTGCGTACGTGGGTTCCGCCGCACAACTCCATGCTGATGCCGGGGATCGTCACAACGCGTACGATATCGCCGTACTTCTCGGTGAATAACGACATCGCGCCGGCGGCCTTCGCTTCGGCTTGCGGCTTCTGCTCAAAGGTCAGATCGATGCTGTCGAGAATTCCGCGATTCACCAGCGTCTCGACCTCATTCAACTGCTGCGCCGTCAGTGGTCCGTGATGCGAGAAATCGAAGCGCAGCCGGTCGGGCGCAACGAGAGAGCCTTCCTGGTGGACATGCTCTCCGAGCACCTGACGCAATGCCGCGTGCAGGAGATGTGTGGCGGTGTGGTTGCGCTCGGTGTCGCGACGACGATCGCGGGGCACGACAGCTCTCGCCTTCCCCAGCTCCACTTTGCCGGTGACTTTTCCAAGTGCGGCGATTCGTCCGTCTACTTTGCGGACCTCGTCGACGTCGACTCGCCAGCCCTCGCCCTGAATCTCACCACGGTCAGAGATCTGACCGCCTGACTCGACGTAAAACGGTGTCTCGCGAAGCATCACGGCGACCCGTCCGTCCGGAAGATCTCTTTTGGCGATGACTTCGGTGCTGACGTCGAGTGCATCGTAGCCGACAAATGTGGTCGCCTGGTCACTCTGGGCCCATCCGCCTTCGCCGAGGACGTCTTGCGCAACGCCGATTTTTTTCGAGCGGCGATCTTCCTGCGATTGAGCGCGCTGAGCCTGCAGCGCCGACTCGAAGCCGGCGATGTCGACGGAGTATCCGCGCTCGCGCGCCATCAGCTCGGTGAGATCGATCGGGAATCCGAACGTATCGTAAAGCTTGAACGCGTCGTCACCGGAAATCGTGCCGTGGATGGCAGTCGATCCCTGGGTGGTCTTCGCCGGCGCCAGCTCGTCGAAGCGACGCATGCCGCCTTCGATGGTCGAAAGGAAACGTTCCTCTTCCGCGCGCGTGGTATCGATGATGTGCTTGGCGCGGGCCCCCAGCTCGGGATATACGTCGCTCATCTCGTCGATGACGACACGAACGATTTCGACCAGTGTCGGTTTGCGGCGACCAACCAGCCACGCATGCCGTACAGCGCGGCGGAGAATGCGACGCAGCACGTAGCCCCGTCCTTCGTTGGATGGAAAAACTCCATCCGCGATCAGAAATGCTACGGCGCGACTATGATCAGCGATGACGCGGAATGATGCGCCTTCTTCGCCGCGATCGTATTTCTTGCGAACGGTCTTCTCGACCGCCTTGATGAGCGGCTGAAAGAGATCGTTGTGGAAATTGTTGGATTCGCCCTGCATGAAAGCGGCGATGCGTTCCAGACCCGCGCCGGTATCAACTGACGGCTTCGGCAACGGCACCAGAGAGCCATCGGCCTGCTGGTCGAACTGCATGAAGACCAGATTCCAGAACTCGAGGAATCTTCCCGCCTCCGCCCCCTCGACGAAGGCATCTTTCGAGAACTCCTTGCGGCCAATTTCTGTCCACTCCCCCTTAGCACCGGCGGCGATCTTGAAATCCTTCGCTACGTAAGCGAGGTCGATGAAGATCTCACTACAGGGCCCGCACGGACCCGTGTCGGCCATTTGCCAGAAGTTGTCGTGCGCGCCGAGACCATAAATCCTGGAGTCGGGCAGACCTGCGACTTCACGCCATAGCGCGCGCGCCTCGTCATCCTCTTCGTAAATGGTGACGCGAATGTGCTCACGCGGCAGCTTCAGCTCCTTCGTCACGAACTCCCAGGCAAACCGAATCGCGTCACGCTTGAAGTAGTCACCGAAGGAGAAGTTGCCGAGCATCTCGAAGAACGTGTGATGCCGCGCGGTGTGGCCGACCTGCTCGAGGTCGTTGTGCTTCCCACCCGCTCTGACGCACTTCTGCACCGTCGTCGCGCGCCGCCCGCCCGGCGGCTGCTGCTGGCCGAGGAACACCTTCTTGAACTGCACCATGCCCGCGTTGGTGAACATGAGCGTCGGATCGTCGGCGGGCACGACTGGCGAGCTCGGGTGGACGACATGCCCGTTCTTTTCGAAGAACTCGATGAATCGTTTACGGATTTCGGCGGCGGTCATGGTCTAAATATACGTGGGCTCGTTCGGGCGCTTCGACTTGGATCTCTGTAGACGGTCGGCGCGAGGGCTACATGACAACGGACATCGATGGGAAGGCGGAGCGGGCCCTCGCAGCGATGACCACCGAGCGAATCGGATGGCGACGAATGACTCTTCCCGCTGGGATCGATGTCGCGATTCTAAGTGACCCAGCGCGAGATCTCAGAGCGAAGAGGCCCCGCTCCGC
>DATBSF010000187.1:0-3623 GCA_036559905.1 Thermoanaerobaculia bacterium
GGAAAGAACATCCCAGGCACAGGCGAGAATAGCGGCGGCTCAAATGTACCGTCACCGCGGCCTAAAGCGGTCCATATCCCGTTGGCGTCCCCGTAGACGAGATCAAGGTGACCGTCACGATTCACATCGGTCGCTGCGGCCACCAGTTTCGGCGTGGACGGCGGTATTCCATCGCTGGAAACACGCTCGAACGTACCCTTCCGATTCATAAAGACTGCGCGGTCAGTCGCGACATCGATCCTTGCGTCCTCATCGAAATCGCCGTAGACAGCGCTCTCGGAACTTATCGGTAGAAGAGACTCCGCGACTTCACCGCCGCGGCGACACAGATCTGAAGCCTCAGAACGCCCGAGGCAGACAAAGACGACAGAGGCCGCGATAATGTCGCGAAGGGAAGGGC
The DNA here is from genome assembly GCA_036559905.1 of Thermoanaerobaculia bacterium. Classification (GTDB taxonomy): domain Bacteria; phylum Acidobacteriota; class Thermoanaerobaculia; order Gp7-AA8; family Gp7-AA8; genus Gp7-AA10. Next base: position 401 of record DATBSF010000187.1, read on the forward strand.
GTGTCACCGAAACACAAATGTTAACGTATCTGCGAGCGAGCTTCGCGAAATGACACTGTTGCTCACGCGCCGCGACGTCGCCGATCTGCTCACGATCGACGACACAATCGCGGCTGTCGAAAACGCGTTTCGTATGCTAGGCCGCGGCGAGGTCCCCCGCCCGGCAATCGCCGGCATGCACGGAAACGGCGGCGCGTTTCACATCAAGGCCGCCATCGCGGGCGACCGGTTCGCAGCAAAGATGAACAGCAATTTCTTCGAAGCGAAGCCGCGCATCAAAGGCGTGATCGTTCTATGCGATTCCAATGACGGCCGCGTTCTGGCGGTGATGGACTCGATCGAAATCACGATCCTGCGTACCGGCGCGGCGACGGCCGTGGCGACGAAATATCTCGCGAGGGAGAAAGTCCGCACCGCTCTCATCATCGGATGCGGCCTGCAAGGACACGTGCAGGCGCGCGCGCTGCGGCGCGTGCGCGACATCGAAAGAATCTTTGCCTTGGACGCCAACCGTGGTGCCGCCGCCGATTTTGCCGAGAAAATCGGAGCGGAAGCAGTTCCTGCACCGGTCTGGGCGGACATTGTCGTCACGTGCACGCCGTCGCGATCGCCGATTCTCCACAGCGCGCAACCGGGGGCGTTTGTTGCCGCGGTCGGTGCCGACAGCGAAGAGAAAAATGAGATCGCGCCGTCGCTGATGGCGTCGAGCAAAGTCGTCACCGACCTGACCGAGCAATGCCGCACGATCGGCGATCTCCATCACGCCATCGATGCCGGCGCGATGCGCGTCGAAGATGTCTACGCCGAGCTGTCGGAAATTGTCGCCGGCAAGAAGCGCGGCCGCGAGCGCGACGACGAAGTCATCATCTTCGACTCGACCGGCATGGCCCTGCAGGACGTCGCCGCGGCGGCCATCGTCTATGAACGCGCCGTTGCGGCCGGACGCGGAACAGCCTTCGAATTCGGTGCGTTCTAAGCCGCGATGCTGCCGCAATCCGCAGAGCTGCCTGTCGCGGAGAGCGAGGAAAAAACCGAGGAGCCGCCGCTCTTCAAAGTGTTGCTGCACAACGACGATTACACCACCATGGACTTCGTGGTCCACGTGCTGGAATCGGTCTTCAACCTGCCCGAGGACCAGGCCATCCAGATCATGCTCAACGTGCATGTGAAAGGAATTGGCGTCGCCGGCGTTTACACATATGAAGTTGCCGAGATGAAGGTCGCCAAAACGACCGCCATGGCAAGAGAACAGGAATTTCCACTGTTGTGTACGATAGAAAGTGCCTAGTGCCTAGTGCCGAGTGCCGAGCCAGATTGGGGGCCTCGGCACTCGGCACTCGGCACTCGGCACTCGGCACTGTTAGACAATGATCGCTAAACCTCTCCAAAAGACCTTCGAATTCGCGCTGAACGACGCGATCGAGCGGCGCCATGAATACGTCACGATCGAGCACGTGCTCTACGCGCTGCTCCACGATCGCGAAGTTGCCAGAGTCATCACCGAGTGCGGCGGCGACGTCGATGTGCTCAAGAATCAGCTCGATTCCTTCATGGATCGCACGCTCGAGAAGCTTCCGGATGATGCCGAGGTGCAGCCGGTGCTCACGGCGATGCTGCAGCGCGTCGTGCAGTACGCGCAGCTGCACGCGCAAAGTTCCGGCCGCAAGGAAGTCGACACCGGACAGATGCTGGCCGCGCTCTATCAGGCCGAGCGGTCGCAGGCCGTCTACCTGCTGCGCAGTCAGGGCGTCAACAAGCTCGATGTCCTCAGCTATCTCTCGCATGGAATCGCGAAGAATCCGGCCGGTGTGCCGAAGCCGGCGTTCGTCGCGCCGGATGAAGAAGGTTCGGAAGTCTCCGGCGATCCGCTCAAGCAGTTCGCGGTCAATCTGATCGAACGCGCGAAGAAGGGCGAGATCGACCCGCTCATCGGGCGTTCCGCGGAGCTCGAGCGGACAATCCAGATTCTCTGCCGCCGCCGCAAGAACAACCCGCTGTTCGTCGGCGAGCCGGGAGTCGGAAAGACCGCGATCGCCGAAGGGCTCGCGCTGAAGATTTATAAAAACGAAGTTCCGGCGGTGCTCAAGGATGCCGAGGTCTATTCGCTCGACATGGGGGCGGTACTGGCGGGGACGAAGTATCGCGGCGAATTCGAACAGCGGTTGAAAGCCGTCATCGCCGCGTTGCTCGACAAGAAGGAAGCGATCCTGTTCATCGACGAGATCCACACCATCGTCGGAGCCGGCGCAGTGAGCGGCGGCACGATGGACGCGTCGAACATTCTCAAGCCTGCGATTGCTTCGGGAAAACTGCGATGCATCGGATCGACAACGTACGCCGAGTACAAGGCATCATTCGAGCGCGATCGCGCGCTGGCGCGACGATTCCAGAAGATCGAGATCGGTGAGCCGACGGTCGCGGAGACCATCGAGATCCTTCGCGGCCTCAAGAGTTACTACGAAGAGCATCATCACGTGACGTTCTCTGATGACGCGATCAAGCTCGCTGCGGAGCTGTCCGCGAAGTACATCCACGACCGCCACCTTCCCGACAAAGCCATTGACGTGCTCGATGAAGCCGGCGCGCGCGTGCGCATGCTCGGAACTCAAAACACAGTCATTACCGAACACGAGGTCGAGCAGGTCGTCGCAACCATGGCGAAGATTCCGCCGCGCACGATCGCAGTCAGCGAGAAAGAGCGACTGCAGAATCTCGAAGGCGAGCTGCGGCGAGTGATCTTCGGACAAGATCACGCCGTTCAGCAGATCGTCAGCGCCATCAAACTCTCGCGCTCCGGATTGGGCCATCCCGAGAAACCGATCGGATCATTTCTCTTCTCCGGACCGACCGGCGTCGGAAAGACCGAGCTCGCGAAACAGCTGGCCTTCTCGTTAGGCGTGGAGTTCATCCGCTTCGACATGAGCGAATACATGGAGCCGCACACTGTTTCGCGTCTGATCGGCGCGCCGCCGGGATATGTTGGATTCGATCAGGGCGGCCTGCTGACCGATGCGATCGTTCGCACGCCGTACGCCGTCCTGGTGCTCGACGAGATCGAAAAGGCCCATCCGAATCTCTTTTCGATTCTGCTGCAGGTCATGGATAGCGCCACGCTCACCGACAACAACGGCAAGAAGGCCGATTTCCGAAACGTGATCCTGATCATGACGACCAACGCCGGCGGGCGCGAGATGAGCGATGCCGGGATGGGCTTCACACATAC
>DATBSF010000188.1:0-12130 GCA_036559905.1 Thermoanaerobaculia bacterium
AACGCTGGCCGCTTACAACGCCGGCGAGAACGCAGTCCTCAAATACGCCGGCATCCCGCCATATAACGAGACGATGACGTACGTGAAGCGCGCACTGACCGTGTACTACGGCTCGCCATACGGACAGGCGACCTGGTTCCCTGCTTCGCGCGGGCAGAAAAAGCTCGCGGGCGGATTCGGATCGGAGCTGTTGCAGCCGGTGGCCGTGATACCCGGCATGCGCTATCTCGGCACTCACTGAAATACAATCCGTCCCTCATGCCCGAATTCGATCCGGCGGTGAATCTCAGTGCGCCCTTCGATCAGGGCGTTTTTCTCCTGCATTACAACCGCGGCCGCGAGGCATTCCAGGAAGGCCGGTATGCCGAGGCGCGGAGGGAGCTGGAGAGCGCACAGAAGCTGCGTCCGGATGATCCCGATGTTCTGAATCTTCTCGGGCTGGTCTACTTCAAGACCAACGCGTTTCCGGAGGCCGAGGTCATCTATCGCCGCCTGACGAAAGAGAATCCCAACGTCTTCATCCTCCATTCGAACCTCGGCCTGATTCTTTTCAAACAGGGAAAGCTCGACGAAGCGGAGCACTACCTCCTTCGCGCGGTCGAGCTGCGGCCTAACTACGCCAAATCACATCTTTACCTGGGGCTGCTCTATCGGCAGCGCAAGAAACTCGGACTCTCGATCGATCATCTCCGCTTCGCCGGCGCCGACAAATTGATGCACGAAGTCGAAGCGGAGATGCGCCCGCCATCGCGGCAGACGATTCCCGATGCGTCGAAGGTCACCACTGAAAAGATTCCTGCGCTGCAGGCACCGCCGCCGAAACTTCCCGAACCACGCGCGTTGACGACGCAGCCGGGAAATGTCGCGGCGCAGGCGGCTCGAAAGCTTCAGGAAGCGGTCGACAACACGAGTCTCGGCGACGAGAAACGCATCGACCTCACCACCGGACGCAAAGTCGAAGGCGCCTCGCGGACGTTTGCGCTCCACGAGAACGGATTCCTCGAGATCCATCTCGCCAACAGCGTCTACGTGAAGAAGGGAACGGTCTCGAGCTACTCCGGCAACCTCAAATTCACCGCCGAATCGGGACTCCTCGGCACCACCGCGCAGACGCTGGTCAAGGCCACCGGACAGGGAAAGATCTTCGTCTACGAGAAAGGGCGAAAGGCGTTCCTGCTCGACCTGAGCGAAGAGTTCATCTACGTCGAAGGAAGCAACCTCCTGGCGCTCGAAGATACGCTGAGCTACCGCGTCGAGCCGATCTACGACAGCGCGTATCAGCGCAAGATCGACACGCTCAAGATTTTCGGTAAGGGCTCGCTCGCGATCTCCACCAACATCGAGCCGCTGACGTTGCGCGTCACGCGCGAGTTGCCGCTTTCGATCTCGTCCACGGCGCTCGTCGCATGGACGGGAAGTCTGATTCCGACGGTCGTCGATGACAAACTGCTCGAGAACGTGATGATCGAGAACACCGGCGACGGCGGCTTCAAGATTCGATTCGAGGGCGACGGCGTAGTGGTATCAGAGCAATGAGCGCGACCGCGCTGACGATCGCACTCCAGATCACGACCGAATTGCGATAGCGCAATTCCACGCGGTGGCGCCCCGGCGGCACCGACAATCCCTGATATGCGACGTTTGCTGGCTGCAGTTGCGCCGGATGACCGTCAATCGTTGCGCGCCAATATTTGTGACGCGTGATTGTGATGATCAGTAGCGCTGGCTCTGACGTCTCGACATCGAGGATCGTACTGCTCGAAGTTTCTGCGACGCCCCTCACCCGGCCCGCCGCAGCTGTCCCTCTCCCATCGGGAGAGGGTGCCGCGGAGCGGCGGGTGAGGGGCGCGGGCGCAAACCAGTAGCGGCCCGGATTCCCAACACGAGTGACGGTGAGCGGATTGTTGATCGACCCCTCGCGATAATCGAGGATCTCGCGCACGTTGGAGATTCTCACGAACGGATCGCTCCAGTGGGGATCGCCCGCATTGCCGCGCCGCATCATCGCGTTCAGGATGTCGTGCGTCGGCAGCAGATCGGTCTCGTCGAAATCGGGCTCCAGCGCCGATCGCAATCCCCAGAGCGCCGGCGTGTATCCGCGCAGACCGTTGCGCATCGAGAGCGCGGCTGACGATTGCCACTCGTAACCCGTCGCGACGCGCTTCTGCGTCCACTCGCCGCGATGGAAGATCGTCGAGCCACGCTCGAGCGCGCCCGCGCCGGCGGGTGCGGTGAAAAAAAGTCTCGGCAACCTCGGCGCAATCTGATTGGACAACGATCCGAGGTCGAATAGGAGAAGCGCGGCGCCGAGCAGAGTCCAGATTCGCGACGTCCCGAACTTGGCAAGCACGACACCCCACATCGATGCCAGCGCACCTGCAACGATGAGCCATCCGCGAGCGATCGGCGAGAGCGTTCCGGGCGCATGCCACAAGGTGCTGAAAATTGATGGCGTCATCAGCGCTGCGGCGATCCACAGCACAGCCGAGACGATCATCGAGATGAGAACCGCAGGCCGACGAATCTCCGAAATGCGATCGAGCGTGACCGCCGCGAAAATGATCAACGCGACCAGCGCGGCGCCGATGAATTTCTCTGGATAGCGGATCGCGTGGCCGCTGACCGCCCACAGCAAATCAAAGAGTGGCGTTCCAATCGCGAGCAGATACGAGATCGCGATGATCGCGATAACGATCAACGTCCCGCGCTTGCGCGTCACCAGTCCCGCGAGCGCGAGGATCGCGACCGCAACGCCACAATAGATACTGGTGAAGTAGGGCGTTCCCCGTCCCTGGAACGCGCGATAACCCCAGAAGGTTCGAATATCAGGAAAGACTCCGAAGAAGTGCGGCGCAATCAGCTCGACGGGCCGCGCCGGCGGCATTCGGTAATCGACGGCGACGTCATGTGTGAAACCGCGCGAACGAATCGAATCGCGCGCGTGATCGATCGCCGGGACGATCACGACCGCGCTGATCGCGATCGCCAGCACGATCGCCACAGCGAGCCGAGGCAACGAACGTCGGTCGGCGAATGCGACACCGACGATGACCAGCGCCAGCATCTGCATCAACGCCATCGGCTCGAAGACGAGGAGCGGCATCGCAATCGCGAGCGCGGCCGGCGCGATCTGCCCGGTCCGAATCAGCCGCAGCACCGCCCAACCCACCACGCCCGCCCATGCCCACACGAAAAATGTCGGCAGGTTCGTCATGGTGCCCAGGAAGAATCCGCTGAATCCGAATGACAGCGCGCCGAACATCGCCGCTTCGATGCGGAGCGGAATCGATCGCAGGAAGGCGTACATGCCGAGGAGTGCGATCGCGACGTGGGCGACGATGTGCAGCGCGAAACCGAACGCGTACGGACCGACGAAAATCAGCCACTGCGGCGGATACAGGATCTCGTATGCCGGATTCGCGATCATCGGCTGTCCGCCGCCCCACCACGGGTTCCACCACGGAAACTCTCCGCGCGCGATCGTTTCCCGCACGATGTACTTCATCGGGAAGTGGTAGAGGAAAAGATCCCGGAACCAGAAGTTGTTGCCGAGAAAGAGAACGTCGGCAAAGAGAAAGACTGTGACGGCGATGAGCAGGAGCGCGGACCAGAGATCTGCGCGACGCTCGCTCATCCGCCCGCGCCGGTCATCTTGAAGACCACCGGGATCAGCACGAAGAGTTGCACGGCATCAAAAACCCCGTGCGCGATGATGCCCGGGAGCAGATTTTTCGTTCGATAAAACGTGAAGCCGATGATCAGCGAGAGGATAGCGACTGCGACCAGGAGCAGCGGCTGACCGAGGCCGGAGTGTGCGAGCGCGAAGAGCATCGTGGAGAGAATCAGCCCAACTCTCTTCTGCAGCCATCCGCGAAAGAACGCCTCTTCGATCGTCATCGCCGAGAAAACGATCGTCCCTTTTTTCCAGAGGGGGAGGGCGGCCATCCATCCGATCGTCGGCGACGGCTGCGTGTCTTTCGGGATCAAGCCGGCCGCGCTCAGAGTCAGCAAGATCATCAGAGTCACGATCCAGCCCCCGATGCCGACGGCAAATCCCGTCATCACCGCCTCGCCCAATCTTTGCCGCGTGATGTTCAGAAAAGCGCCGATCGGCGGCCGCCGCGTGAGCAGCCACCATCCCAGGAGAAAAACGAACAGGATGATGTGCAGCGTGAACAGCGAATAGAACGGCACCTTTGCGAGATCCTTCGATGTCGGCGGATGCAGCGACGATCCGATGATCAGGAACGTCAGCATCATCAGAAATACGCCTAACCAGATGTAGGCGATCCATTTCGAGAGGTCGGAAGAAAAGCGATCGACGGAGAAGAGCGCGTATCGCTCGTTCATGTAGACCATGCCGATCCACAGGAATGTGATGCAGAGCATCGGCACGAGGTAGGGGCCGCTCATCACCACTCGCGCTTGGGCGGCGTTTGCTCCGCGCCCACCCGCCCCACGGCAACGTCGGCACCGAAATAGTTCTCCGCGCGCACGCGCTCGCCCGCGAGGCCGCGCAGCATCGCGAGCTGGCCCACGTGCGTGAGCGCATCGGCAATCGGGCCCTGGAACAGACGCTCGCCGGAGCATCCGAGGGGCTGATTGGAGGCGAGGAGGTCATCGAATCGATGGAGGGCGTCGAAAAAGCGTTCGACTTCCGCGTCCCACGCTTGCGGCTTCGCTTCGTTCCAATTCTTTTCGCCGCGCGCCAGGACCATGCCCCATTCGAGGAGGTCGCCGAGGTGCGCGACGATCTGTACGGGCGTGCGCGTTTTCTCGCCGGCGCGAAAATCCGCGAAACCCTCCGGCGCGTTGCGCATGACTTTTCCTCCGCGATAGGCGAGGGTTGCGAGGGCGTGGCGGAGAAAGTCCTTCATTGTGCGGTGCGGACCTCGACCAGATTGTCGTAAAACGTCGCGCCGGCGCCAATGTCGGTCAGCGCCTGCGATGTCGTCTCATTCGCGTTCGTGCCGTCGTCCGTCAGCTTTCCCCACCACACTGACGGCGCCGAAACCACTCCCGGCCTCACGCGGTCGCTGATCACCGCCTCAGCGCTGAACGCGCCGCGCTTATTGAAGATGGTCACGCGCTCACCGGCGTTGATGCCGCGCGGGGCGGCGTCCTCGGCGTGAATCTCGAGTGTCGGCTTTCCGGCTGCGCGCCGCAGCGATACGACGTTGACGAAACTCGAATTGAGAAACGAGTGGGCCGGCGGCGAGATCAATGCGAGCGGAAATGTCTTCGCGAGCTGCGGATCGCGCTCCTCCGATTCGTACGGTGCGATGTACTCCGGCACGCGACGCACGCCGAACGCGCTCGCACGATCGGTGGAGATCTCGATCTTCCCGCTGGGAGTCGGAACCTTTGCGCCGCGGCGATAGGGGAGATGGGGCGACGGGATATTGAGGCGCATCCAGCCGTGCTCGCGCAGGGCCTCCAGAGTGATTCCGTTCATCGTGGCGTTGGTACCCTCGAGCGCGTCGCGCATCATTTCCTCATCGCTCGCTTTGAGCTCCGGCGAATCGAGCTGCATCGCGGCCGCGAGGCGGCGGAAGATCTCACTGTTCGGAAGCGCTTCGCCGAGCGGCTCGATCGCGCGGGCGTTGTACATCACGTACAGATGCCCGTATGCGCGATGGAGGTCCTCGTGCTCGAGCTGCGTGGTCGCGGGAAGGAGCACGTCGGCGTAATCGGCGGTGTCGGTCTGAAAATGTTCGATAACGACCGTGAAGAGATCATCCCGACGAAATCCGCGCAGCACCTTCTGACGATCTGGCGCGATCGACGCCGGATTCGAGTTGTAAACGATCAGCGCCTTCACCGGCGGATTGTCGATCTCCGTCAGCGCGTCGCCGATGCTGGACATATTGATCGTCCGCGATTTGTATGGAATGTCGCGCCGTTCGACTTTCGCGAAATTGATTCCGAACGTTCCCGACGACGAAAGCTGACAACCGCCGCCGACGTCGTCCCACGCACCGGTGACTGCCGGAAGAATCGCGATCGCGCGCACGGCGGATCCGCCGCCGGCGTGACGCTGCAAACCGTAATTCAGTCGAATGAAGGTCGGTCGGGTGGTGCCGTACAGGTGCGCGAGACGTTCGATCGTCTCCACCGGCAACCGGCAGATTTTCGCCACGCGGGCCGGCGAATAGTCACGCAGGACGCGCTCGCGCAGCTCCTGCCATCCGACCGTCATCTCGTCAAGGTATTGACTATTCTGCAGTCCGTCGCGAAACAGCACATGCATGATGCCTAACGCGAGGGCGGCGTCGGTGCCGGGGCGGATGGGAATGTGCTCGTCGCACGCAACCGCGGTCCGCGTCCGCAACGGATCGATGCAGATCGTGATCGCGCCTTTTTCTTTCGCCTGGCGGATGAACGGCCAGAGATGCGGATTCGACGTCAGCGTGTTCGTGCCCCAGAGAATGATCAGTTTCGCTTCGCCGACGGTCTCCGGATCGGTCCCCATGCGCGTCCCATAAACCAGATTCAGCGCCTCGGATCCCGCCGAGGAGCAGATCGTGCGCGCGAGTTGCGATGCGCCGATGCGGCGAAAGAATCGCGACGCCATCGCTTCGCCCTGAATGAGGCCCATCGTCCCGGCGTACGAGTAGGGGAGCACCGCCTCCGGACCATCAGATGCGATCACCGATTGCAGTCGCTGCGCGATCAGCGCGATCGCTTCATCCCACGTCGCGCGTCGAAATTTTCCCTCGCCCTTCGCCCCGACTCGGATTTGCGGATAGAGAAGGCGGCCATCGTGATAGGTCCGCTCGAGATACTTCGCGACTTTCGTGCAGAGAAAACCCTGCGTGAACGGGTGTTCGCGCTCGCCCGCGATGCGCACTGCCTTGCCATCCTCGACGGTCACGAGCATCGAGCATGTGTCGGGACAATCGTGCGGGCAGACGGCGCGGATCACTTCGGACATCGCGCTCAGTTTACCCGACTACGATCGCGGGACTGGATGGTCGGTCAGCACCGGCATGAACGGCACCCAAGGACCGACTGCATCGGTGTACTGCTTCGCCATCACGCGTGCGATCTGCGCGATATGCCCGAGGTCGTGCACGACCCATCCGGCCAGCAATTGGCGGAGTGTCACTGGTCCGAGCGACGGATGCATTCCCGGAAGATCGAGGTCGGAAGGTGTCAGTTGCCACGCTCGCAACACGTTCAAATTGTCGGCGCGCAATTTCGCGAATTCCTGCAACAGCGAATCCGCCGAACGATTCGCATTGCGCGCAAGATGACGGAATCGATCGTACGGCTCGAAGCGCGGATTCGGTCCGCGAGCGAGGATGATGCGCGCGCGGGGAATCCAATCCGTCTCCTCGCCATCGATCAGATGTCCGACGACATCAAACGGGCTGAAAGTCTCCGGCCCCTCCGTTCCTCGAATCCACTCCGCAGCGAGCCCGCCGAGGAGCGCCTGCAGCGTTGCCGGCGTACGAGCGAGAACTTCCGCCGACCGCTCGAGATCAAAATCCATCGCTGCCTCCTGAGCGGCGTAAACTAATCTCATCCGTACCGCATTTCTGATCGCGCTCCTTCTTGGCGTCCCGGCGTTGAATGCCCGGGCCGAGAGCGAATTCCATTACAAAATCCCTGACGGTTGGTCCAACGTGATGACTCCGGGTTTCATCCCGGACAACGTCCCGACGACGGTTGTTGCGAATGCCGCCAGCGGCAAGTACGCCCTTTTTGCGATCGATCCGACGCGCGCGTCCCGGCAAAGCGCGCCGGTTTCATTCAACGTGGTCGAGATGGCGGCAACGGGCACGGTCACCCTGGCCGTCGTGCGGCAGGGGGCGGGGGAGATGTCGCAAAAGTTGAGCGGAATGGGCGCCACGGTCAATCTCGAGGAAGTGAAGGTGACGAAGCTCAATGATGTCGACATCGGCGTCGTGAACTCGTCCGTCAACATTCGCCGCGGCTCGTTGCGAATGCTGCAGTACATGATTCCAGGCAAGACCAAGCTCGCGGTGCTGACGTACGTCTGTCCGCTGGAGGACTCCGATCACTACCGGCCCATTTTCGAATCTTCCGCAATGGCCACGACCGGCGCGTACGACCACTCCGGGTTTGGATCGGCCTTCAACACGGGCTTCAATCGCGGCTTCAGTTGGAAGCAGATGTGGGTTTCGGGTGCGCTGGCCGCGGTGCTGGCTGTCATCGTGGTCATGGTCAATGGCAGCAGGAACAAACCGAGAGCGGCGCCGGTGCAGACTGCGCCGACCGTTTGGGATTGTCCAAGCTGCAAGCGGCGCGTTCCGATTCGCGTGACGCAATGCCGCTGCGGTACGCCGCAACCGGGATAAAGACGTTCACCACAGAGGCACAGAGATCACAGAGATCAGCTCGAACACTGCGATGGAGGCGCGCGAGCGGGCGGTTACGTTTCAAAAAACTTGATTTTGCAAAACCGACTTCGGTGCTAGACTCCGCGCCGTTTCCTAAAAAGTAATCAAAAAGTTTCCTGCGGTGACGGCCGTTGAACCGCCCGGTGCCCGGTCCTCACTGCAAAAATACAAAAACCAGCGGAGGTTTAATGACGGCATTCTCCTGGCGTAGGACACTCATCGCAGTTGCCATCGCGCTCTTTATCCTGCCCACTCCATGGGCTCGAGCGCAGGAAGAAAAAAGACCCGACGACGCAACTCCCACCGTTACCCCGCGCGGAGAACAAGATCCCGATCTGAAAGACAACGGCGTCGATCAGGACGATCCGACCGCCCGTCTCGATTGGCAGCGCGGAGCGTGGGGACTCGTTACTCCCTCATTTCGATCGCTCGCGTTGAAGGAAGGAAAGAAGCACACCGACCAGAAAAACGCGCCCGGACCGAAATGGGTGAGCATCGGGCCGTTCGGCTGCGACTACGAGCAAAACGGCAGCTTCACCGGCCACGTCGGCGACAGCGGTCGCGCGCGGGCCATCCTGCCGCATCCCACCAACCCCGACGTCGTTTACTTTCTGACGTCCGGCGGCGGACTGTGGCGCACGAACAACTGGACTTCGGCGAACACGCAGTGGACGGTGCTCACCGACGACCTGCCGACAACCGGCGGCGGATCGGTCGCCTTCGGCCGCAATCCGAACACGCTCTACCTCGGACTCGGCGATCCATACGATCAGATCCTCGTCGGCGGCTCGATGGTCAAGACAAACAATGGTGGCGTGAGCTGGAGCGCGATGATCGAGCTCGGCAACGCCATCTCGGTTCGCGATGTCAAAGTCGACACCAGCACCAATCGCGACATCGTCATGGTGGCTACCAACAGCGGCTTGTATCGGTCCGCTGATGAGGGCGACACCTACGCTGCCGTCACCACGTTCAACAACCTCGCGGTTTGGAGCATCGCACGCACCAGCGCGGGATGGCTCGCCTCCGCACAGGCGTGTCCGGCCGGGAACAACGGCCTGCAGTGCGGCCAGCCGACCACGCTCTTTCTGTCGACCGATCGCGGCGCGACGTGGGCCCCGATCAGCAATGCCGGCGGTGTCTTCTCGGCGAACGGCCGCACGACGCTCGCGGTCGGCGTTCCGGGCGACAGCGTTGTTTACGCCTACTCGAGCACGCAGAACGACGGCGCAATGCGCGACGTCTATCGCTCGGCCGATGGCGGACAGACCTGGGTCGCGAATGGTGTCAACTCAACCAAGATCCCAACCAACCCGGTCGCCGGCAGCATGCCGAACATGAACATCTGCCATGGCCAGTGCTGGTACAACCAGTCGATCCTCGTCGATCCGCGCGATGCCTCTCGCAACACTGTTTGGATCGGCGGCGATCTGGGCACCGCGAAGACGACCAACGGCGGTGGCTCGTGGACGATTCAAACGTGGTGGCTATACAGCCAGGTCCCATCGCTGCGCTATGCGCACGCTGACCATCACGCAACAGCATTCAAGACGACCGGAACGCCGACGATCATCCTGGGAGACGACGGCGGACTGAATGTCAGCACCGACGACGGCGCGACGTTCAGCAGCGCGAAGAATAACGGATTGGCGACGCACCTCTACTACACCGTCGCCGGAAACCGGCTGTTCCCCAACCTCGTCATCGGCGGCCTGCAAGACAACGGCACTCGTGTCCGCACCGACAACGGCGGCACGCACAATCAGGTCATCGGCGGCGATGGCATGGGCGCGGCGTACAGCCAGGCCAACACGAACACGGTTCTCGGCAGCTCGCAAGGGTCGGGCATCCGGATGGACTTCAGCAACAATCCGCCCGACGCATTCCAGAAAACCGTCTCCAGGGGCGCATTGGCCGACTCGGCCGGCGCAGGGTTCTTCACCGCGATCACGGCTCCGGCCGCGAATCTCGATGCGACCGGTAAGGTCTTCTTCCACTTCACGGCTTCTCGCGTGTGGCGGACCAACGACGGCGGGCTGAGCTTCATCCTGATTGGTTCTGCGACGCCTCCAACATCGCCCGGCCTTCCACCCACTCGCCGCTTCCGCTCGAGCTCCTACAACCTCGGCGTCAGCCCCATCGATCTGAACCACATCGCTGTCGGCGCGGCCGGTGGATTCCTCGACATCACGACCAACGGCGGCGCGAGTTGGACCGATGTCGATCTGATTTCTAAAGTCCCGGGCTACCTTGGCTTTATCACCAACGCAACCTGGGCGGACAATCAGACCATCTGGGTTACCGCGGTAGCACAGCCGGCCGGCGCGGTGCGAGTCATCAGGGGATCGATCGCCACCGCGAGCGACCCATGGTCGACCGCGACGTGGACGGCAATGCAGAACGGACTGCCTGATCTGCCGGTCACGCGCGTCTACGTCGATCCGCGCGATGCGAGCCATACCACGCTCTACGCCGCGACGCACGTCGGCATCTACAAAACGACCGACGGCGGCGCGAACTGGGCGCCATTCGGCAACGGCCTGCCAACCGTTCGCGTCAACGACATCTACATGCCTCCGGACGGCAGCTTCATGCGCCTTGCAACCTACGGCCGCGGCATCTGGGAGCTCTCGCAGCTCGAATTGGGGAGCGCGAGTCTCAGCGATAACGTCTCAACGTGCGACGCCGACGGCGTCCTCGACAACGGCGAGACCGGGCGGCTCACAATCACTCTGCAGAATCAGGGACCGAACAACGTGAACCAGGTAACGCTCACCGTCACGTCGAGCAATTCGCACGTGACGTTCCCGAACGGCAACGTGCTCGCGTTCCCGCCGGTCCAGAAGAACGACCAGAGCACCGGATCGATTCAGGTCGCGCTCAATGGAGCGTCCGGAATCGAAACGACGGACTTCCAAATCGCGGTCGAGTCGCCGGAGCTCTCGGTTGGCGCGTTTAACGTCGTTTCGACGCAGCGCCTGAATTACGACGAGCAACTTGCGGGATCGGCGACAGAGTCGGTGGAATCTGCCAACAACGGCTGGACAGCCACTGGCGACGCGACGACGATCCCCAACATCTATTCGTGGCAGCGGCGCGCGCTTTCGCCGGTGCAGCACGTCTGGTACGGACCGGACAACAACGGCCAGAGGGACGGTGTGAAGCTGGACCTTCCCGATGAACAGATTCTCACCTCGCCGACGATGCATGTCGGCAGCGGCACGCTCACGATCTCGTTCTCGCATCGGTTCTCATTCGAGAACGGCGCTATCGCCTCTTGTCCGAACTGTGGTTGGGATGGAGGCGTGATCGAGATCAGCACCAACGGCGGCGCATCGTGGTCGGATATCGGTACCACGGCGTACAACGGCAAAACACGACCAGAGACGTCAGCACCGATCGGCGCCAACCGACCGGCATTCGTTAACCGCATGACCGGCTGGCCGAACTTTGCCACTGTCAATCTCAACCTCGGCACAACCTACGCGAATCAGGATGTACAGATCCGCTTCCGCATCGGCGCCGATGATACGACCGGCGCCCCCGGATGGGATATCGACAACGTGAGCTTTTCCGGACTCACGAACACTCCATTCACGGCTTTGGTCGCGAACGCCTGCAGTCACTAAATCAATTCTGAGGGGCTCTGCGCTTGCGGAGCCCCTCCGCGATTTGGCAGATAGCGGTCGCGCAGTATCCGAAGATGATGCAGCTCGTGACCGGCGACGTGAAAGGCGAGGCCGCGTACCGACGCCTCATATCCA
>DATBSF010000189.1:0-6466 GCA_036559905.1 Thermoanaerobaculia bacterium
CTTCTTCTTCGGGAAACCTGCCGTACTCGATCGAAGAAGACCATTGATCGGCTTGATGACCGACAAGATCCGCTTACCGATCGGCTCGAGTTGTTCCCGAGTTGCGTATCCGAGATCGAATGCGATGATCAAGGCCGACTCGAGTTCCAACAGCGATCCCCGCGCATAACCGAGAAATTGCTGCCACTCTCCATTGGTAAGTCGTCCGCTGCCCTCTGCCAAATTCAGAGGCACTGATGTGCAGGCACGCCGGATTTGTGAGGTAAGCCCATATTTCTCTTCGGCCGGGAAGTTTGAGGTTAGATCGTAGATCTCGCGAACGAGACGACGAGATCTTTTCCAGGGTACGAGGGTTTGATAGGAACTGCTCATGATGTTTGGTGCAGAATCCGAGCGCGTGAGCAGTGAGGATCGAGTGTGGCGCCACAACAATGGTACACCGTTAACCGTTAACCGTTAACCGTTAACCAGTGTCACAAAACACCGGCTGGCCCGGTCTCCTTGCTGGAGGTCGAATCATCGTGACAAATCTCATTCTCTGGATCGTTCAAGTATTTCTCGCACTATTTTTCATCGGTGCCGGCATTCCGAAGATCACCGGCCGCGGCCTCGAACAATGGATCGGATTCTCCAATGTGCCGCGTCCGCTGACGATCGCAATCGGTATCGCGGAGGTGTTAGGCGCTGTCGGGCTCGTCTTGCCGATGGCGACCGGCATCCTGCCGTGGCTGACGCCATTGGCTGCCATCGGTCTGGCCATCAACGTCCTGATGGCCTCGGGTTTTCACATTCGAGCCGACGAACGCCTCAACGCCATTGAGACGACCATCTGGGCGGGCATTGCCGCCATCATCGCGATCGGCCGCTGGTATCTCGTTCGCGTCGCGATTCCGCCATGGATATTGGCCGCCGCTCTGACTGTGATGGTGCCGGCGGCGATCATCCTTGTCATCGTTCTTCTGCGTCGTCCGGCGAGAATCGTCACTAACTGATAGCGGTGGGAAGGGGGAGCGCGCGGCGATTGACGGGCGACGATTGGACCAACGAGGTGGTGGTCGTCCCGTATTGAAGGAACGCATCGAGGATTCGATCGAGCTGTTCGATGTTCGGCAGATGCACCTTGACGATCAGACAATCTTCGCCCGTGACCCGGTGGCATTCGACGACCTCCGGGATTTCGCGCGCGAGCTCGCTGACGCGCGACAACTGACCGGGATTCGGTCTGACACGGACGTAAGCCGACAGCGGCAGTCCGAGGGCGGCGGGATCAATCTCCAGTCGGTAGCCGCGGATTACTCCGCTCTCCTCGAGACGGCGGACGCGCTCGGCAACCGCAGGGGAGGAGAGTCCGACGCGGCGGCCCAACTCCGTCATCGCCAGCCGTGGGTTCTGCTGGAGCTCCGTCAGGATGCGCAGATTCATCGCGTCGCCGACGATGTCGGATGGGGTGTAAGTCAGAGAGGCCGATGACTTAAGATTTTTCGGCATTCGCTTTCCAATTCCTTAAAAAGAGTCTTTAACAGAGCCAATCCGGATTCTAACATCATCGTCGATGTCTGAATCCGCAATCGAGAGTCCCCGCCTTACCGATCGCATTCCGCCGCACCTCTTCTTCTTGATCAGCGCGGTCTTTCACTACCTCGGGCCGGCGTTCGCCGTTCTTCTATTCGCGCGGGTGTCCGTTCTTGGCGTGATGTGGCTTCGCATCGCCAGCGCCGCGGCGGTGTTCGCGATCTGGCGGCGGCCGTGGCAGATCTTCTCCTCGCTAGCGCCGAAACAGCTCGGGTTCCTGCTCGGTCTCGGTGTCGTGCTCGGACTGATGAACTCCTGTTTCTACGAAGCGATCGCGCGCCTCCCGCTCAGCACGGTCGCGGCGATCGAGTTCGTCGGCCCGGTCGTGCTGGCCGCATTCGGCGCGCGGACGCCGCGAAACCTGACGGCCTTCGCGCTCGCGGCAGGCGGCGGCTGGATGCTCACTCACGCCGGAATCGGAGGGAACCCCCTCGGCTACGTGTTCGCGTTCGCGAACTGTCTGCTCTTCATGCTCTACATTGTTCTCGGCCATCGAATCGCTGCCGACGGAGCGACTGCCGGAATCGATCGACTCGGCGCGGCGATGCTCATCGCGGCTGTGACGGCGCTGCCCATCGGCTTTCGCGACGCGCTTCCTGCTTTTTCGAATCCAAGCCTGCTGCTGGCCGGCATCGGGGTCGGCGTCAGTTCGTCCGTCATTCCGTACGTCTGCGATCAACTGGCGATGGCGCGACTGCCTCGCGCCTCGTTCGCGCTGCTTCTCTCACTGCTTCCCGCGACGTCGACGTTGATCGGACTGATCGTTCTGCGGCAGGTTCCGACGCCTGGGGACCTCGCCGGCATTCTGCTGATTGCGATCGGCGTGGCGATGCATCAGACGAAAGATGTGGCATGAGCTCTTCCCTCGCGCGGCTGATTGCTTCCCCCTTCATTGACGCGTTCGGGCTGTTGACGCATCTCGCCGACAACATCGGCGCGCGCCCGTGCGGATCGAAGAGCGCCGCGCTCGCAGTGCAATGGACCACCGAGCGGTTTCGCACGTGGGGCATCGACGTCCGCAACGAGCGCGTGATGGTGCCGCACTGGGTGCGCGGCGCAGAGTCGGCGTCGATCATTTCGCACAATGATCAGCGTCTCGTGCTGACGGCCATGGGAGGCAGCGTGGCGACTCCGCCGGGCGGAGTCACTGCCGAGGTGATCGAGCTGCGTTCGTTCGACGAGCTCGATGCGCGCGTCGACGGAAAGATCGTCTGCTTCGATAACCCGATGCAAGGTCATTCGCTGGAGGCGTATCGACGGGCGGTGGTCTTTCGCTCGGAGGGAGCGAGCCGCGCGGCGGCTTGCGGCGCGATGGCGGCACTCATCCGCTCCGTCGGATCGGCGTCACTGCGCACGCCGCACACGGGCAGCGTGAAATATGACGAGAAAACGCCGAAGATCCCGGCCGCTGCGCTGTCGGCCGAGGATGCGATGCTCGTACATCGATTGTTAGCGCGAGGCGATCGCGTCCGAATCCGCCTGAGTCTCGAGTCGGCGATGTTGCCCCGGTTGGAATCCGCCAACGTCGTCGCCGAGATTCGCGGCAGCGATCGACCCGACGAGATCGTCCTCATCGGAGCGCACCTCGACTCGTGGGACCTCGGCACGGGTGCGGTCGACAATGGCTCCGGCGTGGCCATGGTGATGGAGACCATGCGCATCATTCACGATCTCGCGATGCGTCCCCGGCGGACCATCCGCTGCGTCCTCTTCATGGATGAAGAGCTCGAGCAGAGCGGATCGCGCGCCTACTTCGCTGCGCACGGCAACGAGACACATGTCGCCGCGATCGAGAGCGACATGGGCGCGGCCGCCCCGATCGGGTTCACGACGACACTTAGCGGCGATGCGCTGACTGCGATGCGGAAGCGCATCGAACCTCTCGCAGCCGTCGGGGCGGCGCATCTCGAGACCCGCGAAGAGACGGGAGTCGACACCGCACCGCTCGTCGCTTCGGGAGTCCCCGGGTTCGGCCTTTCTCCCGATACGCGGCATTACTTCGACTATCACCACAGCGCCGCCGACACGCTGGACAAGGTGGACCCGAAGGAGCTTGCGCTCTGTTGTGCCGCAGTGGCCGGGCTGACGTGGATTCTCGCGGACGGGTAAGCCTCTCCTCGATCGGCTTCTACTCCTCATTCGCGCGACGGCTCTCCGAGCATCGACGCTTTGTCATGACGGAAGTAGCCCGTGGCGAGGAGCGCCGGCAGGAGCGTGATCGACGCGAGGCAGCTGAGCGCGATTCCGACGACTGACGCGATGCCGATCGACCGAATGCCGGAATAGTGGGAAAGAGCGAATGATGCGAACCCGATGACCGACATCAGCGCCGCCAGCGTGACCGCGCGTCCCGTTTCCAGCGCGTTCTCGCTGAACTCCTCGGGCGATCAAGGCTTTCGGGCGCGCGAGACTCGCGCGCACAATGAGGTCCGAGCCGAGAGACCCTTCGGAGAAGGTGGCCGAAGGCCGGATGAGGGGTTCCCATCCTTGATACACCCTTCACCACAAGCATAAAAGAACTTCTCCGAGACCCCGCTCGCAAAACTGGAGGGATCGCGATGATTCCCGCTGCGTTCGTCTTCGAAGACTCTCTCCGAGGCCATCTCACTAGGATGATCGTTTTCTCCCCGTCGACCACGCTCAATCCCGGATTGGAACCGGGATCGGGAAAGGGCTCGATCCTGTAAGAACGACTGAGTCCGACAGAGCGCGCGGACAGAATCGTCACCAACTGATAGAGCGCTGCAGCCGCTTCTCACACTGTCCGCAGCAAACTTACTCCGCCCGGGCCATCGACGTCAGATGCGCGTCGAGTCTTTCCGTCAGGCCGTTCTGCGCTGCGACGACCGCGTCTGCGTTTCGTGCGCGAAGGCCGGATGTGATCTCCCTCATCGCGGCGTTGATTTCGAACGGATCGGCGTCCTTCGAAGCTTTCAGATGATCCCTCACGATCCGGGTGATCGCCGGGCGATGTGCCTTCATATATGCCAGATACGACGCACTGGAAATTGTTGCATTTTCGAGTGCCTTGCGCGCGGCTGCGGCTTCGCGATCTGCTTCGGCGCTCGTCTCGAGAATGGCGATACGCGTGAGTACGTCTGCGAAGGCGGCCATGTTTCGTCCAGCGACGATCTTGAATTGGGCGCGAGCGAACTGAATGGAGAAACCGTTGCTGGGGCGCTGGTCGACTCCTTCCGGATCATAAAAATCGACGATAGCCGGCTGGTCCGACTCCGGACGGACTCGGAATTTGAGCCAGCGAATTTCGCCCGGGTTCATCTCCCCGAGGCTGATGCGAAATTCGCCAGGTTCGCGAAGCTCCACCGTGCTGCCACCGACGATCGACGCCTGCGCCTGGGCGCTGACGCCTCGCGGCCAGTGAATGCCGATCTCCATCCGTCGCGCTTTTCGCTCACCGTTGCGAATCTTCGCGAACATCTCCGCGGTCCCGGGTGTCCCGCTCGTCGCGACAGTATCCTGCAAGTTCCGCTGCGCTTTATTGTTATCGGCGATGATGAGCGGATCTGCGGGTCCAGGCTTGTTCCCGATCAGTGTAGGAGGCGCGAAGTTATCGTCTGGAGCGGTGATCTGTACCGCAAGGCACAGATGAATCGAAGCCATGGCGGGGAGTGTCCAGGCTTGCGCAGGCGTCACCTGCGTCATATCCGCCGGTCCGAACGTCACGGTTTGGGTACCGGCAGAAGTGAAATTCGATCCGGCACCGAAATCGGCCTGCAGGAAATTCACACTCACCGTCGTCGGACTGGCAGTCGATGCAGCGGCAGCGCGGCGCGAGATTCTCGCAAAGGCGTAGTTCGATCCGGTCCTCGAGGGAGGATCGCCGAGGATCCAATCGGCGGCCGGAAATGCATAGGCCACGTTGGCGCTTTGGTTCCAGACATCGCTGGTCGCCCAGAAGGTCGGATTCGTCGACGGCTGTTGACCGCGATCGTGGTCGGTGGCGTTGTTCGTCCAGTCGCGAACGAAAAAATCGGATGGAATGAAATCGGTCGACGTGTAGACATTGATCCCCGCAGGCGCCCCTACGACGCCGGTGGGTGCCGTAGCGGATGCCCAGGCGGAAAAATGGCGACCCGCGCTCGCAGCAGTGCCGTTGTAGTCGCCATATTTCGGGCACCCGCGGCCGGGCAGACAGGTGAATGGCGCAGCACAGACGCTCGACGAGAAATCGCACGGCACAGACCCGAAGGGCGCCGGCGCTACGCTCGCGCAACCTCCTCCGAGCTGGGGCTGGACCGAGCATCCTTCGGAATCGCTGGTCGCCCCCGTAGGACATGGCCAGAGAGCACACTGCGCATCGTCGGTGCCGGAGAGGTCGGTCTCCGTTCCGGCGACGAGATTCGGTCCCTTCACTCCCGCACTCCCGATGAAGTAACGGGTCCGGTCGTTGTTCGCTGCGGTCGCGTTTCGGCGGTCATACCAGGAGAGGGCGGCAATGCCTCCATACGTTGAGAGCCATGGCATGAATCGCCGTGCGGTGACGGCCGTGTTGACGCGAACATTTCGCGTGAAATTCAATCCGCCGTTGATCGAATCGAACAGCATGACGTCTTCATTGCCGGCGCCCGTCGATGTCGCAAACGCATAGTAGATGTGATTCGCGTCAAGATCATCGGCGGCGACGGTAGGGCTGGACAGAATGTTGAAGCCGTTGCAACGATCCAGACCTGGAACTGGGCACACAACATTCGTAAACGCTGCCACGGTGATGGGAAACCCGGGCTGGACTGCCAGGCCGGCATCGCAGTTACTGTATTTGTTGAGCATCATGTTCCCGCCGGATGCCCATGCGGCGTAAACAAATCCGTCGCCGCCGACTGCGACCCGCGGGAGGTCGCCAGCGCCGATCACCTGCTGTGCTCCCCAAGCTGTT
>DATBSF010000190.1:0-4398 GCA_036559905.1 Thermoanaerobaculia bacterium
TTCGTACCGCAAGCGAGGGTATAGCCCGTCATCCTGAGCCGCGAAGACGGCGAAGGATCTCGTCGTCAGAGGTCCTTCGCTTCGCTCAGGATGACGAAGGCAAAAAAACGCTCCGATTTCTCGGAGCGCATTTTGAAAAGCGATGGGGAGAACTATTTGCGGCCGCTCTTGCCTCCACGCTTGGATGAGTTCACGAGGTCGCGAAGGTCTTTGCCGGCCTTGAAGCGGACATTCTTCGAAGCCGGGATGTTGATCTTCTCGTTGGTCCTGGGATTCCGGCCTTCGCGCGCCTTGCGCTGCGAGATGTTGAAGCTGCCGAGGCCTGGAATCGCGCAGCGCTCGCCGCGCTGGCATGAATCGGAAATGTAACCGACGAATGCATCAAACGCCGCCGAAGCCTCCTTCTTCGAGATACCGGCTTGTTCGGCGATAGCGTTGATGACGTCGCCCTTTCCTGCCATATAAAGATTCCTCCTGTTTGAGTACGGAAAAAGAGAAGTTGTTTGAAGGTTCGCGCGACAATCTAGGTGAACGATTTCGGTTTGTCAACGGGCTGTTCCGCGGTTTTTTCTTCGCCGGCGTGACGCACCGCACGGAGAGATTCGACGTACCCGCGCACCACCGATACGACCTGCGCG
This sequence comes from Thermoanaerobaculia bacterium, assembly GCA_036559905.1. GTDB lineage: Bacteria > Acidobacteriota > Thermoanaerobaculia > Gp7-AA8 > Gp7-AA8 > Gp7-AA10. The sequence goes on from DATBSF010000190.1 coordinate 639, forward strand.
TGACTCCAACTGAACGGCGCGACCGATAATGGAACGCCCGTGAGCGGGTGAATCTGTTCCGGCAACACGAGCGAAGGGCGCGCCTTCGATCGCGTCCACCGCAAGAGGTCGAGCGCCGACTGCAATTCGGCCACCGATGTCGCGCGCGCGATCGCATGTTCGGCGAGCCATAGCGTACAGATCACCCAGGGATTTCCGGCAACATTGCCGCCGACATCTGTCGCGCGCTGGTACGCGTCGTTTTCGTACCGGGCGACTCCGCCGACTTCCGTCTGGATCCAGAGTTTGTCGCGGATCGCGCGCATCGTCCCTTCCACCATCGCGCTCTCGGCAGGGAAGACGCCGAGGTAGAAGGTGGCGAACGCGGAGGCATCGATGGTGCGGTCGAGCTGCAGCTCACCATCGCGAACGACGAGGCCGCGCGCGAAGCGTCCTTCATCCTCGATCCAGAGATGACGCACCATCGCATCGCGGATCTCGGCCGCCACGCCGAGGTAGCGTTCGCGCCGCTCCTGCTCGTTGAAGAGACTCGCCAGCTCGGCGGCGGCGTACATCGCGGCGCAAACCGCGGAGCACGTGAACGTGAAAACGCCCTGCCGCTCCTCCCAGATGTCGAAGCTGGGAAGTGGCAGGCCGGTCTTCGGATCGCGAAATCCGATCATGAACTCCGCGGGCTGCAGCACCAGTCGTTTGTAGACCGCGCGAACGAAATCGAGATCGCGATTGCGATCGTAGTGACGCGCCAGCAACCAGACCACCAACGCGGTCTCGTCCTCCTGAATCGGCAATTGTTTGTGTCCGCCGCGGAACCACGGGTTCCACGACGGGGCGAGTGAACCGTCGGGCGTGTACTTGTGCAGGAAGTAGCCGCTGTTGCTGATGGTGTCGTTCGCGAACGTCAGGAACTGACGCGCGACCTGCGGGAAACCGGCGCGATCGGCGGCATCCGAAACAAACGCCGCATCGCGCGGCCATACATACGAGTAGTGATCGTTGTGGCCCCACTCGATGTCGGAGTCGCACGCGGCGATGATTCCGCCATCGCGATCGCAATGCGCGCGAATGGTCAGGATCGATCGGCGATACAGCTCGATGATCTCCTCCGGCAGATCGCGAAGATCTTCACTCGATTTGTTGACCCACGTGTACCAGAGCGATGCCGTGCGCGCGATGATGCGCGATGGCGTCTCCTCGACGATTTTTCGATCGAGATCGCGGACGTCGCCATACCGGACTCCGGCGCAGATCCAGTAGAAAGAGGTCGCGTTGGCGTTCGGCTCGATCGACAGCGAGACGGAGATGGTCGAATCGACCGCCCCCTGCTGTATCGCATTCATCGACAGCTTCCCATCCTCGGCATCGCGCCAGGTGCCTTCACTGTCGCCGATTCCGCTGCGCCCGCAGGCATACTCCTCGATTCCGCGCGCGGAATCAGTAGCAATATTCATTAAGAAATAGCGTTTAGATTTATAATGAATAATACTTCCGGAATCGGGATCGAACATCGCAGTGTCGGAATTCGCGCTGCCGTAGAGATTGAAATCGTGGTGGAAAAAGAGTTTGACCTCGCGCGGCTCCGGCCGGAGATTCCGCACGACGATCTTGCGGAGATAGATGTTCGCGTCGGCATCGACAACGTCGTAGCAGCGCAGGCGGAGTCCGAGCTCGTCGTTAACGCAGTCGACGTCGGTGACCAGCGTCTCGCGAAGATAGGTCAGCGACCTCTGCCATGCATCGCTCTCGACCCAACTGAGCCTGCCGTCCACCCACACGCCGAAGCGAAAAGGCGAACCGCTGTGGTTTTCCTGGCCGACGTGCGGAAAGTAGATGTCCGCGAGTCGATACTTGGAATCGAATGCAACGACGAGCGAACCATTGCCGATCAGCAGATCGCGAGGCATGGATCCTTACTTTAACCGCAAAACAAATGCCGTGAAGCCATCCGCACCCGACTCAGGCGTGAGACGGAGCACGCCGTTCTCGACCCATCGCCCGACTTCCGCATTGACGAAGTCCTTCACATCGCCGCGCGCCGATCCGGCGACGATCGCGTCGTTCTCCTCCGGCTCGAGCGAGCATGTCGAATAGACGACGTACTTCGTTGCCAGCTCTCTCGCGGCGCCAAGCAGCTCGCCCTGCAACGAAGCGAACTTCGCGAGGTCGCTTTCACGCAATCGCCACTTGATCTCGGGATTCTTGCGAATTGTCCCGGTCGCGCTGCATGGCGCATCGAGCAGCACCGTTTCGAATCGCTTGCGAAACGGCGCCTGACGGCCGTCGCTCACCACGAGCCTCCGCGAGCGCCCGAGGAGCGGACGCAGCCGCGCGATGGAAATATCATTGCTGATCACGTTCGCGCCGCGCGCCGCCATCACGATCGTTTTTCCTCCGGGCGCGGCGGCGAGATCGAGAATGTCGCGGCTCGTCGCGGCCGCGAGATCCGCAATCACGCCGCTGCCTTCATCGAGCGCGTACCCTTCGACGTTCGCACTCGACCCGGTCAGCTTGAACATGCCGGGAACCAGCCTCGACGGCTCGGCACCTTCCGGCGGCGTCGACGCGAACACATCCGGATACGAAAGCTCCTGATTCGCCTCGGCGATCGCGGCGGCGCGTTCTTCGCCGTACATTCGAATCCACCGATTGAGCATCCATTGCGGATGCGCGGTCCGCGTGGCGAGGTCCTTCGCGAGCGATTTCAAATCCGTCTGCGAGGCGCGACGCAGAATCGCATTCACGAAACCCCGCGCGCGCGACGCATGGCGCCCGGCCAGATCGACCGTCTCCGACACCGCGGCGTACGGCGCGACGTCCATGAACATCAATTGATAAATGCCGATGCGCAGGATGTCGACGACGATCGGATCGAGTTTGTTCAGCGAGCGCTCCGCCAGCGTCGCGATCGCATGATCGATTCTCGATCGCCATCGCAGCACGCCAAGGACGAGAGTGCGCACGAAGCCGGTCTCGTCCTGGAGAACGATCGACGCGTACGCCGATTCGCGTTCGATGCGGCGCAGCAGATTGAAGGCGCGTTCGCGCTCGGTCACTTGAGAGGCGCTCCGACGCGCCACCCTGCGCCGTGCGCGAACTCCGGCGCACGCTGCCTCGATTTTCCGCTGCGTTGCACGACGAGAAGCTTGATCGCGCCATCGCCCGTCGCAACCGTGACGCCGTCATCGTCAATCGAGAGGATGGTTCCCGGATCGCCACCACCAGATGCCGGCACAATCTCGATCAGCTTCAAATCGCCGGTGAAGACCCCGGGCCACGGATCGAATGCGCGAAACTTGTTGTAGATCGTCCTCGCCGAATCACTCCAGCGAATCTCGCCTTCGCTTTTCTCGATTTTCGGCGCGTGGGTCGCCTTCGAATGATCCTGCGGCGTTTCGACAGGGCGCTTGCGAAGCGTCGCCAGCATCGCGTCCGCGCCGATCTTAGCGAGGCGCTTCGAAAGTTGTGAGGCTCGCTCGTCTCGCCCGATCGGCGTTCGCGCGATCGACAGGATCGGCCCGTGATCGAGCTCCTCGTCGACCCGCATGATCGTCACGCCGGTCTCGGTTTCGCCGTGCTCGATCGCGCGCTGGATCGGTGCAGCGCCGCGATATTTCGGCAGGATCGAGCCGTGGACATTGAGAAATGGGATTTTCAGGAGCGAGGGCGGCAGAATTTTTCCGTACGCGACTACGATGCCGACGTCGGCGTCGACCGGCTCGAGCTCGCGAATCTTCGCCGGTTGCGCCAGCGGCAACCCGAGCTC
>DATBSF010000191.1:0-7092 GCA_036559905.1 Thermoanaerobaculia bacterium
GTCACGATCTGCCGGTGTACAACCCGGACGTACGCGTATTCGACGTCATGGACGCCGACGGCAAGCAGCTCGCTCTCTGGTACGCCGATTACTACTCTCGGCCTAACAAGAGCGGCGGCGCATGGATGGACACCTTCGTCGACCAGTCCTCGCTGTTAGGTCTGAAGCCGGTCGTCTTCAATGTCGGAAATTTCCAGAAGCCGGCCGCCGGCGAGCCGGCGCTGATCAGCTTCACCGACGTGACCACGATGTTCCACGAATTCGGCCACGCCCTGCACGGCATGTTCTCGAACGTGAAGTATCCAACGCAAACCGGAACCAGCGTCCCGCGCGACTTCGTCGAATTCCCTTCGCAGTTCAATGAGCATTGGGCGCTGGAACCGGATGTGTTCGCGCACTACGCCAGGCACTACAAGACAGGCGCGCCGATGTCGCAGGCGCTGGTCGAGAAGATCAAGAACTCCCAGAAATTCAACCAGGGCTACGAGCTCGGCGAGTATCTCGAAGCGGCGCTGCTCGACATGTCGTGGCACACGCTGCCACCAGACACCGGCTTGAAGGACATCAACACGTTCGAGCCTGCTGCGCTCGAGCGGTACCAGATCGCGATGGCGCTGATTCCGCCGCGCTATCACACGACGTATTTCTCGCACATCTGGGGAGGCGGTTACGCAGCCGGTTACTACGCGTATCTGTGGAGCGAATTGATCGACGACGACGCGTACTACTGGTTCAAGGAGAACGGCGGCATGACGCGCGCGAACGGCCAGCGGTTCCGGGACATGATCCTGTCGCGCGGCGGCAGCATGGACCCGGCCGCAATGTACCGCGCGTTCCGCGGACGCGATCCAATCGTCGATCCGCTCCTCATCGAGCGCGGACTCAAACCGGCGGACACCACCGCACCGAAGAACTAATGGCCGATCCGAGGGCACACGCGCGCGCGGCCATCATCGTGGGTGCGATGAGTTTCGAGCCCGCGCCGCTCGATCCGTTCGAGATCCGTGTGCCCGCGATCCGCCGCCTCGTGGATCGCATCGAGCCGCCGCTCGATCTCCATGTCATCCCGTTTCGGTATCGCGTTGCGGCTGATGGAGAGGTCACAGTCGTCCGATCGAGCTGCGGAGCGCCGGCATTCTGCCGGCCGGTTCGGCGGCCTTCAGCCGCCGGCACGCCCGGCCGCAGAAGGCGGCCGTGACCGCCCGGCTGGAAGCCGGCGCTCCAACAGAATCGATACTATTCACGTAATACCAGCGATGGAGCGCCTCAAAGATCTGGTCACGATTCTCTACCGGCCGCGCGAGACGATGCGCCGCATCCTCGATCGCCCCGATCGATGGTCGCTCCAGATTGTCTTTCTCGCTTTTGTCTGCGCGTCGGTCAATGACATCGATGTGCGCCATGCCACCGCGCTGCTACCAGGGATCCGCCTCTTCCCCGGGCTGATCCTGCTTGCACTGGCGATCATCATCGGCGGATTTACGTGGATCGTCACGCTTTTCATCCTGTCGTGGATCGCGACGGCGATCGGCGGTCAAATAGGAGGCGAAGGAAACGCGCGCGACGTTCGCGCCGCTCTCGGGTGGGCGATGGTTCCCATCGTCTGGTCCCCGATCTACCGCCTGCCGCTCGTCCTGTTCGGAATGACCGCCGATATCAATCCAAACGCGAACGAGCGTCAGGAGCTCCTCAACTTCATCTCGCGCGGGGGCTGCTCGCTCCTCGTCCTCTTTTTCGGCTTCCAACTGCTGTTCGCGATCGCCTGCGTCGTGCTTGGAAGCTTCACGGTCGCCGAGGCGCAGCGATTCTCGACGCAAAAGGGATTTCTCAACGTCGCGATGACGATCGCACTGCCCCTGATGGTGATCGCCGCCGCGATCTTCACGCTCAGACGGTGAGGGCGGCCCGGAAGCCGCCCGTTGCGCAATTTATCGGCAGTCGCACTGTTTGCACACTCCTTCCTCGAGCGTCCGGGCCCTGATCCTGAGCGGTCAGCGAAGGATCCCCCTCGTGCTTGCGCGGGGGATCCTTCGCTTCGCTCAGGATTAGGCTCGGGGATCGAGCGCTCGCTGAAGACATCCTTCAGGACGCTTTTGTCCGGAGCATCGAGAAGGGCGATGACATCCGCGATCCATCATCCGCGGTCGCCTGGTTTTATCGGATGCTGCGGAACGCGGTGATCGATCACCACCGGCGAAGGCTCGTCCGCAGCAAGGCCCTCGACGCCTTTGCCGGAGAAATGAAGGATGCTGTCGCACCGCCACCAGAGTTGACGAGCGAGATCTGCGGATGCGTACGCGAGATCGCCCACGCGCTGAAGCCGGAATACGCATCGGCGATCGAACGCGTCGACGTGGAGGAGATGTCGGTGCAGGACTACGCCGCGTCGGTCGGGATCACCGCCAACAACGCGGGCGTCCGCCTCTCTCGCGCGCGCGAGGCACTCCGCAAAGAGTGAAAGCGTCATGCGGGACATGCGCCGAGCACGGTTGCGTCGAATGCAACTGTAAGAAACGGAAGTAGACTTCGGCCCATGCGCTGGAGGTTCGAGCCGGGACATACGGCTGCCGAGTTCTCGGTCCGCCACATGATGGTCACGCACGTACGCGGGCACTTCAAAAATGTGCAGGGTTCGCTGGAATTCGATCCGGCGAAACCCGAGCGCGCCAGGTTCCAGGCGGTCATCGACGCCGGGACGTTGTGGAGCGGCGAACCTGCTCGCGATGCGCACCTGAAGAGCGCCGATTTCCTGGACGTCGAGCATCATCCGACCATTACCTTCGAGTCCGATCGCGTCGAGTTGATCGGCCCCAAAGACGCCAAGGTTCACGGGCGCATCACGATCCGTGGTATCACGCGGCCGCTCACGTTTCACGTCAATTTTCTGGGGACGTGGCAAACGCCGTGGTGGGAAGATGGGGTCGACAAAGGCCCCAGGACGCGCGCCGGTTTTGTCGCCACTGGACGTCTCAATCGACATGACTTCGGAGTGAGCTGGAACTCGACGCTCGATCACGGCGGCATCGTGGTCGGCGACGATGTCGAGATCACGCTGGACGCCGAGGCGATTCTCGAGTCAGGGTAAGCCGGCGATGATGCGATCGGCCAGCGTCGCGAGCGCCTGACTCATCCCGGTGGCGACATTCGCGCCGTCGAGCGAAGCGATCGGAACTTCGATGTGCTCGTGATGCGTTCCGCTCCATCGCGCATCGAGGACGATCTTGGCGTCGGGACCGGCTGCGAATTCCTCGAACGCGACATCGATCAATCGCACAGTCGCCGGCTTCGCCGCTCCGGGAAGGATCACCATTCCGGCGGGAAGCCGATCGGCGACATCGAACGCCAGCGCGTGCATCACGAGTTGACCGAGTGTCGCCGACCATTGCTGCGTTTGGCGCACATCGAGCTGATTGCTCGCCTTGCGCACGACGACTTCCTTGCGATCGAAACCGGGAGGCATCTCGACCGAATCGATCGCGATCGGAGTACCGCTGGCATTCACGACCGTCCCTGGAATGCGATCCAGCGAGTAGATCGTGCTCTTCGTTTTCGAAAAGAAAGAGCAGCCGGCGAGAAGAAGCAGGAGTGGAAGAAGTCGTTTCATTTCCTCCCCTTCAACAGAGCGTCGGGATTCTCGGTGAGGTACTCGGCGAGCGCGCGCACCGCATCCGCCGCGCGCGTCAGCTCTTTGATGAGCGAGCCGACGTCGTAATTCTGGCGGGAGGCGCTGCCCATGACTTGTTCGGCACGGCCGGCCGCCGATTGCGCCGCTGTCGCCGCGTCGCGCAGACTCTGAATGATCGGTCCGATGTTCTCGCGCGTGACCGTAGCGACTTTCTCGAGGTCAGCCAGCGAGCGGTTCACGCGCTGCACGCTCTGGCTCAGCGCGGGATCGCCGACCAGGGCATCGACGCGAGCGGCAGTGTTGCGGAGATGCCCGGCGATCTCCTCGATCGGAAGATTGTTGATGCGCGCGAGCAGACCTTCGACGCCGCCCGTCGACGACGCCGCAGGAATGATCGGCGTCTCGGCCATCACGAGATGGGCGCTTCCGGGCCGGCCGACCATCTCGAGTGAAACGCCGCTCGCGCCTGGAAGCACCAGGCTCGACGCGAGCGTCGCGCGCATGCCTTTGTTCACGAGCTTCGCGATCGCCTCGTTCATCACCGCGCGGTCGATCGGCAGCTGCAGCTTCAGAGGATCGATTCCGATCGTGACGGGCGTCTCGAGCGAAGCCGTCTGCGGAACGTATCGCAGCCGCACATCGCGGACGCTGCCAACCGTCACGCCCTTCATCTGCACGCTGGTTCCGGGCGTGAGTCCCTTCACGGGTCCGGGGAAGTAGACGAGATACGTCATCTGTCCGCCCGCCGACGCCTCGGCGATCGTCTGCGATTCGTACAACTCGAATCGAGTGTGGTCCGCGGCCGGCAGACCCGGGAGAAATTCCGGCGTGGTGAATTCGATCGGCGCGTTGATCAGCGACGCGAGCGACGCGCCACCTACAGACAATCCGGCGCCGGTCAGCGAGACCTGCAGTCCGCCGGCGCGCCAGAAGCGCGACGTTTGTCGAACGTGATTGACGAAGCGCTGCACGACGAATGCGTGGATCGCGGTCACGCGTCGCGCCTCGTCATATTCGGCGCCGAGGACCATGCCGGCGCGAATGCCTTCGAATTGAACCGGGGCGCCGACCGCGACAGGCCCGATTCCGCGCGCTTCGAGAATGTACGTCCTCCCCGCTTCCGGCGGCGTCAGCACCGGCGCGTACTCCTGTCCCTTGAATTCCCGCGTTTGATCGCCTTCGCCAGGCGCGATTCCGACGTATGTGCCGGACAGGATTCCGCTCAATCCGCCACCTTCGAGTCCCGGCTCGACGATCCAGAAGCGCGTGCCGGTTTTCAGCGCGTGATTCATCGACGCGTCCATCGAGATGTTGACGACCACCTGCTTGAGCTGATCGTCGATGGTGATCTTCTGCACCGTCCCGATTTTGGCTCCGCGGAACCGCACGGGACTGTATCGATCGAGTCCGCGCGCATCGGCAAAGCGAACCGTGATGTTGCCGCCGCCGAAAAATCCGTAGCGGACGACGAGATATCCCGCCGCGAAGACCGCAATCGCCGGAACGATCCAGATCCACGGCGACCACTTGGAGAGGTGCACCTTCGCTTCCGGCGCCGGCTCTTTTCTGCGTTCGACGTTGTGCTCGTCGTACTCGCTCACGCCGGCACTCCTGCGGTCTTCCACATCAACTTCGGCTCGAAGAATCGAACCGCCAGCATCACCAGCGCGATGATCAGGAACAGCGGTGTCGCGCCCGGCCCTGCGACGATGTCATCGATGCCGCGGAAGTCAACGATCGGCGCCGCGATCGCCGCAACGAACGGGATGATCATCGGCCATCGGGCGAGTCGATAGAGAACCCGATAGACGCGCGTTCGCCGCACGAGGCCGTGTGTATCCGGGAAGCGCACACGCGCGAGAAGCCAGATCAACCCGAGAAGCTCCACGACCGGAATGCAAACTCCCGCAACCAACACGATCACTCCGTACTGCCAGTAGCCGCGGTCGGCGAGAAACTGGACGGTGCCGAGGATCGTGTGCTCGATGACGCCGGTGATGTTGTCGTTGACCATGATCGCGGCCGAAAACGCCGGAATGCAGAGCGGAATCGCGGCTGCAACCGTGGCGGCCGCCGGAATGAATCGCGCGGCGATGTTGCGATCGAGCCGGGTGCCGCAGCGCGGGCACAGATCGCCCGGCCGGCGATCGAGCGCTGCCAGCTCGCAGACATTGCACGACGCGTAGTGACGATGCGGATACTCGGCGGTGTCGGCAAGAACGGAGTTCCAGACAGCGCGGCGATCGAGAGCGTGATCGCCGATCCACGCGAAGATCGCGACCGCGATGTAGCACAACGCGCCCGATTGCAGTCCGACGGTCGCGGAAACCGACGCGCGAAAGTACGCGATCAACCCCGCGATCACCACCACCTCGGTCATGCTCCAGATGCGCAGCTCTTCGCTGAATCGAAAGATGCGGCCGCGCTGCGGGATCTTCCATCCCGAAAGCACGATCACCTGCAGCAGCGCACGAATCCACGGAAAGAGCAGCGCGAAGAAGAGAAATCCGAACGCGAACGGGAACCAGACTTCGCCGTAGATGACCGGCACGCTGGTGACGAGGCGGCTCTCGCCGAAGACGAGGTTCTTGATCGTGGAGTCCATCAGCGGGAGGAACACCGCCGGCGGCAGGAGGATCAGGATCGCGACCGCGCTCGCGAACGAGATCGCGTTTCCCGACTCCGATCGCCGCGCGAGAAGTCGATCGCAGCGGTGGCACTCAGCGACTGCGCCGCCGGGAAGGTCGGGAATCGCCTGGGTCGCGCCGCAATCCGCACAGGTGATCGTCACGTAAATCATGGCGGGCTGTGCAAGAGAAGCGCCTGCCTCCGAGCGAGCTCGGCCGTCATTGGGTCAGATCACATAGCGCTCGCGGAGCGCCGCCGCGAGAAGTTGGACGCGCGTGTTGACGCCGAACTTTCGATAGAGGCGTCCCATGCGAGTCTTGATCGTGACTTCGGCCACGTGAAGCCGCGACGCCATCTCTTTGTTCGAAAGACCGTCATGTAGATAGCGAAGAAGCAGGAGGTCATCTTCGGAGAGGCTCCGTCCGTCGCCGGCTTTCTGTTCTGTCGATGATCGTTCCACGACACGCTGCGCCATCATCGCCACCGCTTCTCGCGGGCCCCACATCTTTCCGCGGCTCGCGAGTTTGACGGCAGTTGGTAAATAGCCGATCGGCTCGGACAGATCGAAGAAGCCTTTCGCACCCACGGCCAACACCTCGGCTGCGACCTCGAGGCTGCCGTGTTCACCATGAACGAGAACGCCAATACCGGAGAAGAGATCGGTGATGTGAGGGATCGTGGCGAGACCGTACTCGATGATCAATCGATGGGCGAGCAGACAGACGCGCGGATTCAAATCGTCGGGCAGTTGCTCCAGAGTGAGGATCCGCGCGAAATTGCGTTCGCCGATCACACGGACCTCTCCCGATTCCTCGAGGACAGCAGCCATGCCGCGAAAC
>DATBSF010000192.1:0-2511 GCA_036559905.1 Thermoanaerobaculia bacterium
TGAAATCGTCATTTGACGCAGTGGAACACACGTGCCGGAAGTATGTTGCGCAATTCGAAGAGCTGGTGTACGCGTCCGAAGATCGCTTCCAGATCGCTGCGGACCCGCGTCGAGAACTGGTAAACGAGCAGCGATCCGCCCGGCCGCAGCGCCTCGTAAGTCCTTCGCAACACAGCCAAACGCTCCTCTTCGCTCATGATGCTGAAGGGGATTCCGGCGATGACACAATCGGCCGGGCCGAGGCCCATCTCGCGTAGGACATCGACGACGTCGGCGGCGGAGCGGTGCACCACGCGCATCCGCGGGTCGTCGAAACGGCGCGTCAAAACGTCCACGAATTCATCGTTGATTTCGAACAAGAGCAGCGTCGCGTCGCTGTGCATACGCCTCAGCACCTCGGCGCTGATCGTTCCGACGCCTGGTCCGTATTCGACGATGACCCGCGCCTCGCTCCAGCGGATGTCGCGCAGCAACTGTTCGACCAGAAACCGCGAGCTCGGAATGACCGATCCCAGCATGCGCGGATTCTTGAAGAAATTGCGCGCGAACACGATCGCCGGACCTTCGGATCTCGCTGCTCTCTCGAACACTGTCGTTCCTCACGTCACACAGGGCAATTTCCGAGCCTGTTGTTACCGAGGCGGATTTCGCACCAGGTCGGCGATCTCGTCGATCGAGTCGGTCACGCGGATCAGATGCGCGAATCCTTGTTCTGCGGCGACTTTGACCAACAGCGGATAAACCTTCTTGCCGCGACCGGCGCTGCCATCGCCCGGCGGGTTCCAATACTCCGTGCCGAAGAGGATCATAAGCGCGGGTGCTTGTCGATAGGTGCGATAGTAGTTTTGACAGGCGTTCTGAAAAATTTCCTGCAGCGTGCCGGCGCTTCCTTCAGCGAAGATCACGCCGCGCGAGGCGATGGCCAGCAAACCCTCTTCGCGAACGCTGTTCTCGAAATACTTCGCCAGATAGGTCGCGAAGACGTTCGGTTGCTCGTGCCCGTAGAACCACGTCGGAACGCCGACGCTGCGATAGATGTGCGATGACCCCGGCGATGGCAGCAACGCTCTGACGCGATACGACGCGACGAGGTATTGCGGATGATCGAACACCGCCGCGGTGGAAAGCTCGCGAATCGCATCGTCGAGCGCGTCGTCAGGATGCGCCGCGACATAGACGCCGAGGTTCGCCGCCTCCATGACCCCCGGCCCCCCGCCCGTCACGATCAGGAAACCTTCGCGCGCGAGCGTGCGCGCGAGTCGCGCCGCGGCGACGTACGCCGGCGCGCCGCGCGGCACGGTGTGACCACCCATCACGCCCACCACGCCCTTCCCCGCCCAGTCGCCGATGTTGTCCTCGAGCGCGTCGGCGATCGAGAAATCGTGAATGCGCCGCGCCAGCACGTTCTCGAGATCGCCAGGGTCCGAATTCTTGTAGTGCGCGTAGATCACGGCGTCGGGCGTCTTCGCGTAACTCTCCGGATGAGCAGGATCGAAGCCGGCGAGCAGTTCGTCAGGCGTGTAGAGCGTCGTGCGAAACGCATCGAAGGGCTTTCCCGGAAGCGGCGGAATGCTGATGCATTTGAATTTCGAGATGTGCGCGGCGAGTTTTTCAGTGGTTCTGCAGCCGATGAATGCGCAGCCGCGCAGATCGAGCGCCAGAAACTGCGGCTCGTACGGCGTGAGATCGAGACCCTGGAAGACGACATCGTTCGACCGCGAAGGCGACGCCAGCCATTGCTCCAGCGCCGCCTTAGAATCGATCTCGTTTTTCATCGTTCGTAAAGGGTCAGGTCTTTAATTTTCAGTTTTTTTCTACGACATTTGGATTTTTCCAAGACTGGTAGGAAAAAACTGAAAATTGAAGACCTGACCCCATCAGTTTCCTCCACGATACGATACCGGCTCTCAGGAGGCCTCATGCGCCGTTTTCTCTTCATCCTCATCGCCGTGATGCTCGCCGGATGCGCCGCGCAGCCACAGCCGCAGACCGTTCCGGCCTCTACGCCGACCGTCGCGTCGCCGACCGGATTCGACACCGGGAATCTCGATCGCACCGCGAACGCCTGCACCGATTTCTATCAGTTCGCCAATGGCGGTTGGCTGAAGACGCATCCGATCCCGGCGGCCTACTCACGCTGGGGCAACTTCTCCATCGTCGACATCAACAATCAGCAGAAGATGCGCGCGATCCTGGAGGAAGCGGCGAACGCGCACGCGCCGATGGGATCCGATCAGCAGAAGGTCGGCGACTACTACGCGAGCTGCATGGATGAGAAGGCGATCGCGCGCGCGGGAGTCGATCCCATTCGCGACGATCTCGTTCGCATCAATGCGGTGCGCTCCACGACCGATCTGCCGCAGATCCTGGCGCGCCTCCACTCGTTCCGCATCCCGGCGGTCTTCGCCTTTCAGTCGACACAGGATTTCAAAAACACCGAGCAGGTCGTCGCGTCGATCTCGCAGGCGGGACTGGGACTCCCCGATCGCGACTACTACACGAAGGATGATC
>DATBSF010000193.1:0-16459 GCA_036559905.1 Thermoanaerobaculia bacterium
CTATGTGCGATTTGAGCAAAATGCGAGCACGAGATTTGCATTCTCAGAAAAGCGCGCCGTCACCGTCCTCCGGGCTGGTTTTGCGGTTAGGCGGCGTTCCCGTCGTTCCCGAGGGTTGGCGGTTAACCGATCTTGAGCCGCATCGTGCCGCCATCCCTCATTTTCTTGTCCGGGAGAGCAGCGGGGGCGTCGATCATCCGGCGCAAAACATCCTCGAGCTGATCGACGTTGAAGGGCTTGCGCAGGATCGCGTGCACGGACTCCAGCTCGACGCACTCGCGATACGTCGACTCCGCTGCGGCCGTGACCACCACGATCCTCGACAGCATTTCGGGCGCGAATGCTTTGATCTCGCGCATGATCTGAAAACCGTTCAGCGTCGGCAGCAGCAGATCGAGGATGATCCCGTCGGGCGGTTCCTCGCGGACGCGGCGCAGCGCCGACGGCCCATCAAAAGCGCTGCTCGATTCGAATCCGCAGCGGTGCACGACTGCGATGAAGAGTGCGTGAGTCGGCCGGTCGTCTTCAACTACCAGGACTGTTCGCAGCATGTCTCCGCTTTGCGTTAGGCGCAAAGTGTATCCTTAATCCTCAGGATTAGAAATGACAACGCTGCGCCGCGACCTCGGCACGATCGAGTCGTACGCCACGATCATCGGCATCCTCATCGGCGCCGGAATCTTCAAAGTCACCAGCGACGCCTGGGCGCTTACCGGACCCAGCGTTATCCTCGGATACTTCGTTCTCGCGCCCGCGATTCTGGCGACGTCGGTCGCCTATTCGGTTTTCATCTCGACGCCTCTGGGCCGCGAGCCAGGCGGCGAATACGCGCACATCTCCCGCACATTCGGCGGGCACGGTCTCGCGTTCGTCGGCGTGTGGCTGAAGATCATCTCGTACATCGGCGCGCTCGCATATCTCGCCCGCGCATTTGCTGATTACCTCCTCGGCGGCCGGCAACCTGCGCTCGTCATGCCGATCGCCGTCGCGATCCTTCTCTTCTTCTACATCATCCACGTGATCGGAGTGCGCTGGTTCGGCCGTGTCCAGGTCTGGATGTGCCTGGTCCTCGGTGTGTCGCTGGTCGTGTTGATCGTTCCGGGATTGTTCGCGATTCATCCTGAGAACTACCGCCCGTTCATCACCCACGGATTTCGCGGCTTCGCGGCCAGCCTTCCACCGCTCTTCTTTGCGTACGCCGGATTCGAATCGCTGGCGCAGACGGCAGGCGAGGTGCGCGACAGCACCCGCCGTCTTCCGCGCGTTTTCCTTCTCGGCATCGCGGCGACGACGGTCATCTATCTATTGATGTCGATTGTGGCGTTCGGCGTGCTGCCGGGGCAGCAGCTCGCGGCGTCAGCGGCACCGATGACGACGGTCGCGTCGCGGTATCTGCCGTCGGGCGCCGAAGTGTTGATCACGATCGGAGCGCTGATGGCGATCACGACCTCGCTCAACGGGACGATGCTCGTGCCGTCGCGCGTCGCGATCGTGCTCGTGGAAGATCGGCTCGCGCCGCAATGGCTCGGGCGCATCTCTCCGCGAACCGGCACGCCGGTCATCGGCCTGACGATCACCGCCGCGGCCGCGTTGATCCTGCTGCTCAGCGGACAGGTTGGACTCGCGCTCAACATCGCAGTCTTCGCGCTGGTGGTTCTCTATTTTCTGCACAGCCTCGCGCTTTTAATGCTGCCGAAGATGAATCGCGAGCTGTTCGAATCGGTGACGGTGCGGATTCCGCTGACGGTGCAGCGCGCGGCGGCGATCATCTCGATGCTCGCGATGGGCGCGATCATCGCGCTGGCGTCACTTGCGACGGTCGAGCTTGCGCTGGTTTGGGGCGTCGTTGGCGGCATCCTTTACGCTGTAGCGCACCGCCGGGCTGCCCGCGGGATAGAAAACGCCGAGGAGTCGAAGCTCGTCTGAGGTTGTGTTCTCGACGCAGTGGACTTGACGCTTCGGAAGATACGCGCACGAGCCGGGACCGACCGGCGTCTTCGATTTGCCGGCCCACAGAAATCCGGAGCCCTTCAGGATGCAGAGCATTTCTTCGTAGAGATGGAAGTGATCGGGCGCGCGGCCGGGCGGGATCGATCCGACGAATTGGGTGATCTCACTCTGGATCAACTCGCGGTACCAGCGATCGCCGGTCTGCTGCACGGGCGCGTCCTCGAGGCGGACTCTGTGTGGCCCAGACACTCTTGTCTGAGCGGGTCCGAGGACAGACAAGAGTGTCCGTCCCTCATCCACTTGCAGCTCCTCGCCGCGCGGGAGGTAGATCCCGACGTCCTCCTCGAGCACGTACAGGACCTCATCGAAATCGTCGTTCCGAATCGTCGCCGGCCCATCCACCACTCGCATCGCAATGGCCTCGCCCTGGAGCCTTTTGCCGGCGCGGAGATCGTCCATCGAAAAGATCACGACCGCCATGCCTTGGATTATCCTTCTACGGCGCATGGATTCGAAACTGAACCAGGATTGGATCCGCTACGAGCAGGTGGAGAAGCGTCAGAGCTACCACCTCGCGGAGGACGCGCGCGAAGAGTTCGACGACGCATTCGAAGTGCGGACCTGCGACATGCGTGAGGCCACCTTCGCGCAGGACCTCGGCGCAGCGCTGCACGAAATCGGATTCGCGATTCTCGAGGGCCACGGCGTCGATCCCGCGCTCTACGACGAGGCCGAGAAAAAAATCCTCGAGATGTTCGAGCGGCTGACGCTCGATCAGAAGATGCAGTTTCGCGCGCAGCGGCACGGCTCAGTCAATCAAGGCTACTTTCCGATCAAGGAGACCAGCCAGCAGCATCCCGATCTCGTCGAAGGTTGGGTCTTCTGCCGGCGAGCATTCGAGCGGCCGGAGGAATTCTGGCCGCTGCCGGAGTACGAGAAATTCTTCCGCAAGATCGTCGCGGAGCACGAGCGGCTGATCCTTCCGATCATGCAGGCGATGCTGACGTACCTCGGCACCGATCCGCATCTCTACGATCGGAAGCTGACCGCCACGAATTTCGGACTGCGACTCAATTACTACCCGCCGATGTCGCGCGAGATGGACGACTCCGGCGCGGCGCGCCTCCTCGGCCACGAAGACGTCGATCTCTTCACGTTTCTGCCCGCGCCGCGCGTGGAAGGGTTGCAAATTCTGAATCGCCGCAACATGAAATGGATCCGGATTCGCGCGCCGCGCGGTTCGATCATCCTCAATACCGGCGACTACATGCAGCGCATCAGCAACGACATCTTCCCGTCGACCACGCATCGCGTGAGCAAGCCGCGCGATCCCGAACAGCGGCATCAGACGCGCGTCTCGTTTCCGATGGCGGTTTATGTCTGGGAAGACGAAGTCCTGGAAGTGCTGCCGGGATTGCCCAATCCAAAATACGCACCAATAAAAGCGATAGAATTTCATACCTCAATAACAAGTAAATTTTATGGTGATGATTACGCGGTGAAGGTGTGACGATCGACGTTTCGGCCGACACGCTCCTTCGCTACCGCGATCGCTTCCCGATCCTGAAGCGCACGAAGTATCTCGTCTCGCATTCGCTCGGGGCGATGCCGGAGGCCACGCGCGACGCGCTCGTGGAGTACGCCGATCTGTGGGCATCGCGGGGCGTGCGGGCGTGGGGGGACAAGTGGTGGATGATGTCGATCGAGATCGGCGACATCATCGCGCCGCTGATCGGCGCGCCGGCGGGATCGGTCGTGATGCTCCCCAACGTCACGACGGCCGAGGCGGTGGTGTTGTCGTCGTTCGAATACAAGCCGCCGCGCAATCGCGTCGTGATCGTCGAAGGAGAATTTCCGTCCGTCCGCTACATCTACGATCGCCTCGCGCGCCGCCTCGGCGCCGAGATCGTCAACATTCCACACGACGCCTCGGGACTCGGATTCGATCTCGACCGATTGTTGTCCGCGATCGACGAGCGCACGCAGATCGTGCCGCTGGCGCACGTGCTGTTCGAGTCGTCGTTCATGATCGACGTAAAGACGATTGCGAAACACTGCCGCGACGTCGGCGCGACGCTCGTGCTGGATGTCTTTCAATCGGCCGGCATCGCCGAAGTGAAAGTGCGCGATTGGGACACGCCGATCGCCGTCGGTGGAGTGCTGAAGTGGTTGTGCGGCGGTCCGGGCGGAACGTTCCTCTACGTCGATCCCGAGTTGCGGCCGAAGCTGGAGCCGGATTTCACGGGCTGGATGGCGCACGCGAATCCATTCGGCTTCGAAGCGCCGCCGATGCGCTTCCGCGACGACGCGCTGCGCTTCGCGCTCGGCACGCCTCCGATTCCGGCGCTGTACGCCGCACGCGAAGGGCCGAAGATCATTGCGGAAGCCAACGTGATCGCGATCCGCGAAAAGTCACTGAGACAAACGCAGAAAATCATCGATCTCGCCGACGCGCGCGGATTCGAATTGCGCACGCCGCGCGAGCCGCACCGCCGCGGCGGATCGGTATCGATGCGCATTCCGCACGGTCTTGAAGTGTCAAAGGAGTTAAATGCGGAGGACATCGTCTGCGACTTTCGTCCCGCATCCGGCGTTCGCTTTTCACCGCACTTTTACACGACCGATGAGGAAATCGACGAGGCCTTCTCTGTTGTTGACGATATCCTGCGCACCGGAAGGTGGAAGCGCCAGGAAGCGCGCAAGACCCTCGTAACCTAAAGGCAAAAGTCAGAAGGCAGAAGGCAGAAGTGTTGCTTCACACGCAGTGATGTACCGCGCGCTGTACCTCTGCCTTCTGCTTTCTGCCTTCTGCCTTGATGCGCAGCCTCTGCGCCTTTCGCTCGCCGACGCGGTGCAACGCGCGCTGCACGATGGATCGCAGGCGCAGCTCGCGCGGTCCGCTGAAGAGCGTGCGCGCATCTCGCGGAACGAAGCGCTGCAGGCGCTCTTTCCGCAGGCGGATGCGCGCCTTCTCCGATACAGCCAGTCGATCAATCTGCAGACGTTCGGCTTCACGATTCCCGGTCAGCCGCCGGTGGTCGGTCCGTTCAATGTGACCGATATGCAGGTCGAGGCCGCAATGCAGCTCTTCAACCTCGCCGCGATCCGGCATTATCAGGCGCTCAGTCAGGGCGAAAGTGCGAGCCGCTACGCGTTGCAGCGCTCCGAAAACGACGTTGCCACCGCTGTGGCGCGGCTTTACGTGCTGACACAGCGCGCCTCGACGCAGATCGCGTCGCGGCAGTCCGACATCGCGCTGTTCGAGCGACTG
Source organism: Thermoanaerobaculia bacterium (assembly GCA_036559905.1). Taxonomy (GTDB): domain Bacteria; phylum Acidobacteriota; class Thermoanaerobaculia; order Gp7-AA8; family Gp7-AA8; genus Gp7-AA10. Next base: position 5,222 of record DATBSF010000193.1, read on the forward strand.
CTGAAAGTCGCACAGGATGAATTCACGGCCGGAACTGGAACGCGACTCGATGTTGCGCAGGCGACCGTGCAACTCGATCGCGCGAAGCAGGCATTGCTTATCGCACAGAACGATCAACGGACGACGTTGCTCGCGCTGTTGAACGCGATCGGCGAAAACGAAGCATCGGAAGTCGTCCTCGTCGATCCACTGCCCGCCGCCCCTCCCGTCCCGCCCCTCGACGCCGCGCTTGCGACCGCGCAGCAGCAGCGTCCCGAGCTCAAGGAAGTGGAGGCGCGCGAGAAAGAAGCGACGCTCTCGATGTCGGCTGCTCGCGCCCGCCGCCTTCCCAGCCTCGGCTTCGATTTCCTCGGCGACTACAGCGGCAATCATTCGACGGATCTCTTATGGTCGCGCCGCGTCGCGGCGACGTTCGGTATGCCGCTCTTCCGCGCGGATATCAATGCCGCCGTCGCGCGCGCACGCGCCGATCTGCACGATCGCGAGATCGAGCGCACGCAGCGCCAGCGTGATGTCGAGCAGGACGTGCGCCGCGCGGTCATGGCTCTCGAGAACGCGAACGCGCGCGTTGCAGTCGCAACCCAGAGCGCCCGCGTGGCCGAAGAAGCGCTGACGGTCGCGCAGGACCGGCGGCAGGCGGGATACGGAAACCCAGTGGAAGTCGATCGCGCGCAGGACAGCTATCGGCAGGCGCGCGAGGATCTCATCGCGGCGCAGGCCGACGCCGCGGCGGCGCAGTACGACCTGCAGCACGCGACGGGGGATATCCGAAAGTTGGTTGAGGGCACGCGGTGATGACCCCTGCTTGTCCCTCTCCCATCGGGAGAGGGTGCCGCGCAGCGGCGGGTGAGGGGCGATGACCGCCGGCTCAATTGCACTCCCGGCGCCGGTCGAGCGCGCGCCCGTCAACAAGTGGCTCGTCACGATCTCGATCACGTTCGGAACGCTGATGGGGGCGATCGACGCGTCGATCGTCAACGTCGCGGTGCCGCATCTCATGGGATCGCTCGGTGTCACGGTCGAGCAGATCACGTGGGTCACGACGGGATTCGTCATCGCGACCGTGATGGTCATGCCGCTGACAGGATTTCTCGCCCGGCTCTTCGGACAAAAGCGCGTCTACCTTTTTTGTCTACTCCTCTTCGGCGTCGGCTCCGCGCTGTGCGGGATGGCGCGAACGCTTCCGCTGCTCGTGATCTTCCGAATCATTCAGGGAATCGGCGCCGGTGCGCTGCAGCCGACGGAGCAGGCGATCCTGCGCCAGACTTTTCCGCCGCAGGAGCAGGGAATGGCCATGGCCGTCTTCGGCATGGCAGTCGTGCTCGGCCCGGCATTCGGTCCGACGCTCGGGGGATACATCGTCGACAACTACAGCTGGGAATGGATCTTTTACATCAACATTCCGGTGTGCATCATTTCGCTGCTGATGGTGACGCGTTTCGTGCACGAACCGGCCGACGTCCGTGCCGCGATGCAACACATGGCGGAGCGCCAGCGCAAGAACATGGACTGGTGGGGCATCGGTCTGCTCATCGCGGGACTCGGATCGCTGCAGTTCGTGCTGGAGGAAGGCAACCGCAACGACTGGTTCGACTCGGGCGAGATCAAATTGATCGCGCTCTTCGCGGGCGTGTCGCTGGCGCTGCTGGTCGTGCGCGAGCTGAGCGCGCGCATTCCAGCCGTCGACATCTCGCTGTTCAAGGATCCGGTATTCTCTTCGGGCACCATGATCGGCGCGGTCATGTTCGCGATGCTGATGTCGGTGACCTTTCTCCTCCCCCTATTCATGCAGACACTCCTGGGATTCTCCGCGACGCAATCGGGAATCGCGCTGATGCCGCGGTCGCTGACGATGATCGTGGTCATGCCGATCGTCGGGCGTCTGTACAACAAAGTGTCGCCGCGCGCGGTCGTCGCGTTTGGAATCCTGCTCTTCGCGTACACCGCCTGGCTGATGGGTCATTACACGCTCCAGACGTCATCCCATGGAATCGTGAATGTCCTGATCATTCAGGGCGTGGCGTTCAGTTGTCTCTTCATTCCGCTGACGACCATGGCGTTGAGCACGATTCCGAGGCATCGGTTGCCGGACGCGACGGGGTTGAATTCGCTGTTGCGTCAGGTGGGTGCCTCGATCGGACTCGCGATCATGGCGACGATGATGACGCGCTTTGCGACTCAGGCGCGTGGCGCAATGCTCGCAAACGTCACGATGAGCCGCCCGGCGGTTGCGATGCGCATGGCAGCGACGCAGCGCATGCTCAGCGGTCGAGGCATTCCGAGTGCGGCCGCGCAGAGCACCGCTGCGCAGTTAATCGATTTTCAATTGCGGCAGCAGGCGATGGTACTGTCGTTCGAAAAGCTGTTCATGATCTGTGGCATCGCATTTCTCTGCGTGCTTCCGCTGGTTTTCTTCCTGCGGATGCCGGAAGGGGCGGAGAAAACAGAAGTACACGTGGAGATGTGAAATGCAACGCGAACAAGCAGCACCACCAGCACCCGCGCCGAGTCCGGTCGCCCCTTTGCCGGACATCGCGGAACACGAGCCGGCGATCGAGCCGAAGCGTGCGAAGCGCCTCTACTACATCATCGGAATCGCAGTTGCGGTTCTCGTGATCGGATACGCGATTTACGCTCTCGTCACGTCAGGAAAAGAAACGACCGACGATGCGCAGGTCGCCGCGGACGTCGTTCCGGTCGCGGCGCGCATCGCGGGACAGGTCGTCAACGTTTACATGCACGAGAACCAGCCGGTGCATCGCGGCGACGTTCTCGCCGAGATCGATCCGTCCGATGCGCAGGTGAAGGTGGCGCAGGCGCAGGGCGATCTGGAGACCGCGCAGGCGCAGGCGCAGGATGCCGACGCGCGCGTTTCCATTTCGCGAGCGATGGCGCAGGGCGGATTCACAGCGGCGCAGGCAGGAGTCCAGAGCTCGCGCGAGGCTGCCGATACTTCCGCAGCCGCGGTTTCTGAAGCACAGGCCGCGATCACACGTGCGCAGGCGAATGCTGAGAAGGCGCGACTCGACTTCGCGCGCGCGCAGGAGTTAGGCGGGAAGGGCGACATCTCGAAGGCGCAGGTCGACGCAGCGCGCGCAGCGAATGACACCGCCCAGGCGGACCTCGCGCAGGCCCGCGCGCGATTGCGTGCAGCGGAGAATCAGCAGCAGGGCGCGGAGTCGAACATCAAGCAGGCGCAGGGAAGACTCGTGCAGAGCTCCCCGGTCGCGGCGCAGGTGGCGGGGGCGGAAGCGCAGGCGCGACTGGCGCACGCGCGTGTGCAGACGGCGCAGGCGGCGCTGCAATCGGCGCAGCTTTCGCTCTCTTACACGAGGATCATCGCGCCGGCCGATGGCCTGGCGTCGAGACTCTCGGTGCATCCGGGATCGTACGTCGCTGTCGGTCAGCCGATCGTGCAGATCGTGCCGCGCACGACGTACACCATCGCGAACTTCAAAGAGACGCAGCTCAAAGCGATACGTCCCGGGCAGCGCGCGACGATCAAGATCGATTCGTTAGGCGGAAAGAAATTCGAAGGACGCGTCGAGAGCCTCTCAGGCGGCACCGGCGCGACGTTTTCTCTGCTCCCGCCGGACAATGCATCGGGAAATTTCGTGAAAGTCGTGCAGCGGGTTCCGGTGCGCATTTCGTGGAACGGCCCACCGGCTGATGTTGTGCCCGCTGGATCGTCTGCTGAGGTCACCGTCTACACGAAGTGATAAAATGAGCGTCCTTCGAAGTGAGATGTAAACCGCGTTGTAACCACCCCTCGCAATCCGTTGAACAGACGGAGCTTAACGGATCGGCTTGCTTTTTGCCCCTGCTCCGTAACGAAAGGAGAGACCTCAAATGAGCGACGACTCCAACATCAGTTACGAAGGTCAACAGAAACCCGGTCAAGGCGGAGGTGGCGGTGGCGGCGGCCAGCGGCCCGGTGGCGGCGGCGGCGGTCAAGGTCCAGGTGGCGGTGGTGGCGGCGGCGGCCAGCGGCCCGGTGGCGGCGGTGGCGGCGGCGGTCAGAAGCCCGGTGGTGGCGGCGGTGGTCAAGGTCCAGGTGGCGGTGGTGGCGGCGGCCAGAAGCCCGGTGGCGGCGGTGGCGGCGGCGGCCAGAAGCCCGGTGGCGGCGGACGTCCGTAACTAATCCAATTTGTTAGGTGAGGGAGCCGGACGCCAGTCCGGCTCTTTTTCTTAGATCTCCACGAAGAACGCGCAATCGCGTCCGCCGTGTTTGCCGTCGTACAGCGCCCGATCGGCGGCCGCGAAGAGATCCATGTTCTCCTTGACGCGCGTCGCCGTGCACGCGCCGATCGTCACCGTCACCGCCAGTTGTCCGGAGTCGAGAAAAATCGTGGCAGCTCGCACGCGCGCCAGGACGTTGTTCGCGACGCGGTGCGCGGCGCTCGAGTCGCCTCCCTCCAGCAGAATCGCGAATTCGTCGCCGCCCCAGCGCGCGGCGGCGTCGTCGGCGCGTTTCGCGACACGCAGCGCATTCGCGATGTGGACGAGCGCCTCGTTGCCTGCCGGATGGCCGTGCTGATCATTGATCTTCTTCAAATGGTCGACGTCGATCAGCAGCAGCGAGAGCGGCTGACCCGTTCGCGCAGCGCGATCGATCGAGCGCGCGTAGCGATTGCGGAACGCGCGGTCGTTGAACAGTCCCGTCAGCGGATCGTGCTCCGACAACGTCTGATAAAACGCCTCGGCGCGCTTCAGACGTTCGGCGCGATCTCCGGCGATGTACCCCGCGATTGCGAAGATCGTCGACGAGCCGATGAGCTCGTAGAGGTAGAAGAAACGGTTGTTGCGCAAGTCATCGACCGGTGCGCTCCGGACCGACGGCACGACGATAAAGCGCGTGACGAACGCTCCGATCGGCGCGCCGATGCCGAGGAGCAGGCCGATCGCCAGGTAGGTCGCACGCAGCGACTTCGTCGTCACGCGTTAATCATCACACGTCGGCTCACCCGTCGGTGTGCGCCAGACCACCCCACCGGGTGGTGTCTGCAGACTTCGTGAACCCCATCTTATGGACATGGACAGAAACGAAGCCATCAAGATGCTCCGCACGGAATTGCTCCTTCGGATCGGCAATGAAGATGTTTCGGCATGTACGATTGCGACGCGCCAAGGCATCTTCTGCCGCGGCTTTGCACGCTTCAGCGATGCGGAGCTGCGCGATCGCTATCAGTGGATCGTGCGCCGCCGGCCGAACATGTCGCGCAAAGAGCTCGAAGAGATTGCCGATCGCTGGCAGCTGGCGCGCCAGGATGTGCGCGACAAGCGGATCGCGTGCGACGTCCAGCAAGAGGTGTCGGACATGTGCCGCGGCTGGGACAGTTTCTCGAACGACGAGCTCGCGCGGTTCTACTTCGAAATGACGGGTCAGGGCATCGTCATCAGCTAACGCCCCGCCTTCGCGTTGCGTTCGGCTTCGATCGCTCGCGGAAACAGAACCTCGTTTTCGATGCCGATGTGCACCTGCAGCTCGCGTTCGAATGCCTCCAGCAGCGGATAAAGACTTTGAACGCGCTCACAGGAGCCCTTCGGCGCTGTGAAGTTGTTAGTGAGGTCACGAATCGTGTTGAGCAACGCCAGATCTTCGGCGTGATCATGGTGGATCGATTGCAGCGGATACTCGAGCCTTCCGAAGAGCGGAACGACGATCGTCTCGTCGGGCCCCATCTCGCGCTCGATCGAATCGATGTACGGGAAAAGAAACTGCTCCTCGCGCCGCATGTGCGGAATCAGCTCGCGGGCGATGCGTTCGATGATGTCGTGCAGAAGATGGATTTCGCCGGTGTGATGCGACGAAGCCACCTCGCCCGCCAGAAGCGCCAGATTCACGAGCATGTGGCGCGCGCGGCGGTGATGATGGCCGACGACATACAACGTCAGCTCGCGTAACGATCCCTCTTTGCCGGGCGCCTCGGCTGCCGGAGATTGCGACTTGCGATTCAGAAGATCGAGGATCTCTTCCGATTGCAGCCCCACGGCGGCTGCCGCCTGGCGCAGCGATCGTTCACGATGGCAACAGATGTCAACTCCAAGGACCTCGAGAATGCGGGCAGCGTGCGGTACTTGGTCGGCCACGTCGCCGACGCGATCGTCGAGTAGCATCGTCAGCTCCCGTGCGGATCGACGATCTTGTTGCGCAACGCGTAGCCGACAGCCTCCGCGCGCGTGTGCAGGCGCAACTTATCGAGGATATTGCGCACGTGAAACTTCACAGTGTTTTCGGTGACGTTGAGACGCTTCGCCAGTTTGCGATTCGATGTAATGCCTTCGACCATCAGCTCGAGGACCTCGCGCTCGCGCACGGTGAGCGCGTCCGGATTGTCCGCCGCTGCTGACTCCTGCGGCTTCGCGAATTCTTGAAGAAGCTTGCGCGCGAGATTGGGCGTCAGTGCCGGCTCGCCGCGACTGGCGCGGTCGAGAAGCGAGAAGAAATCGTCGGCCTCCAGATTCTTGAGGAGGTAACCCTGCGCGCCAGCCTTGATCGCGTCGAACAATTTCGCATCATCGTCCGACGCCGTCAGGATGATCACTTTCACTTCCGGCATCTCGCTTACGAGCGTGCGGGTCGCGGCGAGACCATCGACGTTCGGCATGCTGACGTCCATCAGGACCATCTCCGGATGGAGTCGTTTCGCCAGCTCAACCGCCTCGCCCCCATCACGCGCTTCGCCGATCACTTCATGACCCTCGGCCTGCAACAGACTCTTCAGGCCGTCGCGAAAGAGGGGGTGGTCGTCTGCGATCAGAATTCGCATCGGTTCGAGTATGCCTCAGGTCAATGGCATGCGCAGGTGGACCGTGGTTCCGCGCCCGGGAATGCTCTCGACGTTGAGCTGCCCTCCGATCGTGGCAGCCCGCTCCTGCATCGTCGACAGTCCGAATTGAGGGAAATCGCTCCGCACGCGCGCGCCTGGGGTGAATCCGATTCCGTCGTCGGCGACTGTGACCTCCAGCTGTCCGTCGCGGCGACGCACATCGACCGTGGCGGTCGTCGCGCGCGCATGCTTGCGAACATTGGCGAGCGATTCCTGGATGATGCGCACGAGCTGCAGCTCCACGCCGGCGTTGAGAGAGAGATCGGCGTCGATCGTCACGTGCGTGCTGATTCCGGTCTGCTCCTTCCATCGATTGATGTATTCGCGCATCGCGTCCGCGAACGATTGCTGTGGGCTGGGCAGCGTGCGCAAATCGACGATCGCTTCGCGGACGTCTCCGTATGCCTCTCGCGCCGCTACTGCCAGCTCGCGCAGTTGACCGCTCGCTTCTTCGCTCTTTCCCCGCCGCAGATATTCGTTGGCGGCCTGCACCTTGGTGTTGACGTACCCGAGGACCTGCGCGATGCCGTCGTGCATCTCGTGCGCGATGCGTAGACGCTCTTGCGCGACCGCGAGATCCGCGGCCTGAAGGTGGAGGTACGCGTTGTCGATCGCGATCGCTGCCTGCACTGCGAACCGCTCGAGGGTCTTCTCGTCGTCGTCGGTGAATAGCTCGCCATTTTCTTTTTCGGCGAGGTAGAGGTTTCCGACGAAGGGACTCTTGCAAGTGACGGGGACAGCGAGCAGCGTCCGCATCATCGGATGATTCGCAGGAAAGCCGACCGAGCGGGGATGTTTCGCGATGTCCTCGAGGCGCAGCCGCTGTCCTTCGTGCAGTACCACGCCGAGGACGCCGTGGCCGACTGGAGGTGGTCCGATCGCTTCGCGCTCGTGCGTCGTGATCCCGGACGTGAGGAAGGACTTGATGCGCCCCTGCTCTTCGTCCACGACCGACAGAGCACCGTATTTTGCGCCAACGAGGTTTCTCGCCTGGTCCACGACTTTTTTCAAGACCGCATCGAGCGAAAGCTCCGACGCGACGTCGAGGCCGGCGCTGTGCAGAGCCAGGAGCTCGCGATTCTGACGCTTGAGGCGCTCATTGATGTTGCCGATCGCGCGGACCATGATCACCCCGAAAACCGCGAAGGCGACCACCACGACGCCATCGAGCATGAAGCGCGTCTGCCACGCGAGCCCGCCCACGGTGGCCGCACGCGTCAGCTCGAGAGCCGCCACGATCGCGAGCGGAGCTGCGATCGCAATCCATCGAAGACGTTGCAGATCCATGTCCAGCCTGGCATTTGCCACCGCCGATTGTGCATCAGGTGGGGACGCCAGGTGGATGCCGAATAGATCGTGGACGCCTTCAAGCATGAGAATCGACCTGCAGCACGAGGTACAGCTCGACGGTCAACTGGTCCGCGGCGCGGACCATCCCGAAGAGCGCTCTGGGCGGATTGACGCCGAAGTCCGTCATGCGCAGCGGCAGCTCCGCGCGAATCAGAAAACGATCATTGGCGAGACGCTCCGCCGTCGCGACGATCTCCATCGAACGTTTCGAGCCCGCCAGTGAGATCTCGCCGGCGATCACCGCGCGATAGAGATGCTGATCGATGTCGTGCTCCACGCCGCCTTTGAGTCCGACGAAATGGAACTCGATGTCGGGATAGTGTGCGGCTTTGAGCGCGGCGACCATGTCGCGTTCCATCGGGCGGCCGCCGGTGCAGCGCAGCGCTTCGATCGGAATCGTCAGATCGAATTGCGGCTGCGGGAAGCTCGCCGAGGAGCGATCTGCCATCCATACCGCGATGTTGCCGTCTTCAATGCGATCGATGACGGCGTTGATTTTCTCGATCGGCGCTGCTACTTCCATCGCTCCGCTCAAAGTCGAACCGCTGCAACGCCACTTCGCAACGTTCGACGAGCCGTTGAGCAGAACCGTGCTTCGCGGCACGACGATCAGGCGCGTCGGAACGGCAACTCCGTTCGTCGCCAGAAGCAGGACCGTCGTAACCGCGAAGCAGGCGAGCGAGTTCATGATCACTGCGCTCGATTCACGATCCAGCGAAACGCAACCTTCACCTGGTCGCCGGTTTTCAGAGCACCGAGCATCGTGACTGGTGGCGTGATGCCGAAGTCGGTCATCCGAATGGGTGCCTCGCCGGTGAGCACGAAGTGACTCTCAGCGTCGCGAGTCGCGGTGACGTCCATCTCGACATCGCGCGTGACGCCGCTGATCGTGAGCTTTCCTTTCGTCTTGACCGTGAAGTTCGTGGAGCTTCCATCGGCGGGCGTTGCCTCGATCAGTTCGTATTTAATGTCGGGGTACTTCGAGGCCTTCATCGCATCGCGCATGATGTTCGTCATGCGGTCGTGATCGCTCTTGATGGTACCGACCGGAATCGTAACGGAGACAAGCGGCTTGTCGTTCTTCCACGAGCTGATATTTGCCGGTTCCGCGGCGATCTCCGGCGCCATCTCGATGCCGCCGTTGATCGTTCCACCTTCCATCGTCCAGGCGTGAAGCGTCGAAGTGCCGATGATCTTGATGGTGCTGTTGGATGCCGGTGTGAAGCGCGCGCGTTCGGTGGCCACCGCAACGGTGGCCACCATCAGGAGGACGAGCAGTGATTTCATTTTCATGACATCACCTCTCAGAACGCGAAGCTGACTTCAGAGACGAAGCCCTTGAAGCTCGGGTTGCGCCACGCAGCGATGCCATTGTTGAGCACGACGCCGCTGCTGAAGCCCTTGTACTTTTGATCCACGTATTCAACCTTCGCGAGAAGGTTCTTCGTCAACCAAAGGCCGCCGCCGATTTGCAGGCGGTTCACTTTGCCGTCGGAGGACACGCCCGAGATCATCTTCGCGTTGGCGGCGCTGTATCGCGCTGCTCCGTAGAGCGTCGGCGACACTTTGTACATCACCTGCCCGGCGTAGTACGACCATCGCTCTTCCGGCGTTCCGGCAGCGGGACCGTTCACGTCGTTGTCGCGCGTGACGCCGTAGTGCGCGTACAGCTTGATTGGATTCGTCGCGGAGTCGAACGTGGCGTCGCCCTGGAACGCCATCAGGTCTTTTCCTGTGTTCGGAAGTACATCGCCGGGCGCCTGACCACCACCCATCACCGCGCCGTATCGGTCGCCGCTCCGGTTGCCGGAGAAAAGCGTCGCGCGGCTGGTCGACGATTGATCATGATTGACGCGATAGAACGATCCCGACAGACGCAACGGCTTGATCGGATACGCAAAGAGTTTTCCGTTGACGGCATTACCGCGGCCGCTGTTGAAGTCTTCCGTGTTGGTTCCGTTGGAAACGGCCGCCACCCAGCCGAATCGTCCGGGCTTGCTCATCGCCTGCATGCCGACCGAGACGAAGTTCGGATCGATCACGAAGTTGCCGATTAGTGGGTTCTTCTGCACGAGCGCGTTGTTCGAACGCCAGTCCTGCTGATCGCCGAAGTCGACGAGAAACGCGCCGGCCTTCAGGTCGACATGCTTGAAGATCGGCTTGAGGAATATGAGCGATTGCAGGTTCTCGGGTACGTCCTTCACGAGCAGATAGCCCTGATTGCCGTAGGTCGTCGACGGATGGTTTCGGCTGGCGAGGTAGAGATCAAAATAGACCTCGACCTCCTGCTTCTTACCGAACTGTCCGAGGAAACCGAGATCGCCGTAGGCGGTCTGCATTCCGTACGAGAGACTGCCGAGGTTTGTGCCCTTGGCGTCGAACGCATTGGTTTGATGCAGCGCCTGCGCTGTGCCGACGGTGTCCAGGATGATGAAGAGCTTCGCGGTCTCCGAATCGGAGACTTTGAGTTGCGCCTGCGCCGGGACCGACGCGATCAATCCGATCGCAAGCAAAGTCACTGTGAAAAATCGTTTGATGTTCATGTTCTGCCTCCACCGTGCATTGTGGAGACAGCGGCGCATCGCAACGATCTGCGATCGGGCAGTCTTTGGAACGTGCCCGGACGGGCGGGAAACTACCCGTCCGGGTGGGAAGGTGTCAGAAACTCAGCCGCACCCCAAGGCGCGCCGACAGCGGCGGCGTTCGCAGTCGATTGATCCGGATTGCTGGGATTGGCGTCCGAGGAAACTCCCGGCGTCACTGCACGACCGACGCGTAATTGCGTCCGCTCGGAAACGTCTCGATCGTTTGCGTATTGAGATTCGTGCCGAGCGTCGTGGAATTCGTGTCGAGGACGGGAGCGGCCGCGCTCACCGATATCTCGGCGCTCGCTACTGGGCGCATGGAAACATCGAGTGACGTGTCTTTTCCGAGCGAAACCATCACGTTTTCCCGCCGCGCGGTCGTCCACTGGTCCAATTGGAACGCGACGGGAAGCGATATCCACCGAGGGCATCGCTGACAGTGTTGCGCGTTCCCTGAAGCGCAGGGCTTTTCA
>DATBSF010000194.1:0-8981 GCA_036559905.1 Thermoanaerobaculia bacterium
TGTCCAGGGACCGATGCCGCGAATCGCCGTCAGACGCTCGATGGTTTCGTCGAGCGATGCCCCGCGCACGAGGATCGCCCGATTGTCGGAGAGCCGCTTGATCGTATCGATGCGCGATTGCGGCATGCCGCTCCATTGAAAAGTGGGGAAGCAGCGTTTCATGATCGTCGTCGCGGCGCGCACCGAGATCTGCTGCCCGACGATTGCGCGCACAGCGACCTCGAACGGATCCCACGCGCCTGGCACGCGCGGGCCGGGTCGCTTCGCGAGCAGCGGCCGGAGGAGTTTGTCTTTGGAGAGATGCTCGTCGATCGCGATCGGATCGGCGGCTAGGTCGAATGTTCTGCGCGCGCGCACGACGAGATCGTGGATGTCGCGCGCCTGCGAGGTCGGGACGGTCATGGACAGACAGGAGTGTTTGTCCCCCGACGGCTCAATCGTCACGTCGCCAAACGTTGTGCCGCGGTCGGCGTGAAACTTCGCGATCGCGTCCCAGCGGAATGGCGGTCGATATGTCAGGCGAATCGAGACGCTTCCTTCGGTCACGTTTTTGCCGCGCAGCTCCGACGGCGTACATCCATACGCCTTGCGGATCGCATCGTTGAATCGGCGGACGGATTCGAATCCCGCGCCGAACGCGACATCGGCGATCGGCAGCGACGTTTCGCGCAGCAGCGTGCGCGCGAGATGCAATCGCCGCGTCTGGAGGATCGCGATCGGCGACGCGCCGAGGTGTTCCTCGAACAGTCGCCGCAGATGGCGATCGGTGACGCCGAGGCGCGACGCGAGATTGTCGAGCGACGGAGTCTCATCGATGATGCGCAGCGCGCGCGCGACGGTCGCCGAGGTGCCGGACCACGCCGGCGTGCCGGGTGAAGTCTCCGGCCTGCACCGCTTGCACGGCCGGAATCCCGCCGCCTCGGCCGCCGCGGCAGTCGGATAGTGGCGGACATTCTTGCGCAGCGCTGTTCGCGCGGGACAGATTGGACGGCAGTAGATCCCGGTCGTGACGACAGCGATGAAGAATCGTCCGTCAAAGCGAGGATCGCGGCTTCTCGATGCCGCGAAGAAAACCTCGGGAGACATGACGCTATTTTGGGGCCGGTTTGCGAGAAGCGTTAGCCATTTTCGGACCTCGGTTCTCAGTTCTCGGTTCTTGGTTCTTGGTTCTTGGTTCTTGGTTCTCGGTCTGACATTCGAAACTGAGAACTAGGAACCAAGAACCCGGAACCAAGAACCCGGAACCAAGAACCCGGAACCGAGAACTGAGAACCGAAAAAGCGATAGGATTTCCGCATGCAACGCAAAATCGGGTTCCGCCTCAACGGTCGTCCGGTTTCGCTAGACACCGACGACCAGCGCAATCTGCTGTGGGTCCTTCGCGGCGATCTCGAGTTGACCGGCACGAAATTCGGCTGCGGACTCGGGATTTGCGGCGCGTGCACGGTCGCCGTCGACGGGCAGGCGATGCGCTCGTGTCAGACATCGCTCGCCGACGTGAACGGAAAGAACGTCGTGACGATCGAGGGGCTCGAGCGCGCCGGCAAGCTGCATCCGCTGCAGCAGGCCTTCATCGATCACGGCGGCTTCCAGTGCGGTTACTGCACGTCCGGCATGATCATGAACGCGTACTCGATGCTGCAGAAGACGCCGCATCCATCGCGCGACAAGATCGTGGAGGAGATGGACGGCAATCTGTGCCGCTGCGGCGCGCATCAACGGATCATCGCGGCGATTCAGGAGGCTTCCAAGTGAGAGCCGACCGCCGCACATTCTGCAAACTCCTCGGCGGCGGCATCGTCGTGCTGATCGTGCAGCCGTCGATGTTGTTAGGCCAGCGCCGCGATTATCCCACCGATCCGAACGCGTATCTGCGCATCGACGAGACCGGCCGCGTCACGCTCTTCTCGGGCAAGATCGAGATGGGGCAGGGCGTGCACACTTCGCTCGCGCAGATGGCGGCCGAGGAGCTGGGCGTGTCGCTCGACTCGGTGACGATGGTCATGGGCGACACCGACCTCTGTCCGTGGGACGGGGGCACGCATGGCTCGCAATCGACGCGCTTTTTTGGCCCGGCAGTCCGCGCGGCGGCAGCCGAGGCGCGGACGGTGCTCATGAAGCTCGCGTCGGAGAAACTCGAAACGAATCAACTCACCGTCGCGAATGGGGTCGTCACCGATGGCAAACGCAAGGTCACTTACGGCGAGCTCGCCAAGGGAAAGACGATCGAGCGGCTCGTTGATGAGAAGGCGGTGCTGCGGTCTGCGAAAGAATTCAAGGTCATTGGAAAGGCGACGAAACGGCTCGATGGACGGGAGAAGGTCACCGGCAAGGCGATGTTCGCCGCGGACATCCGGCGTCCCGGAATGCTGCACGCGCGACTTCTGCGTCCGCCGATGCACGGCGCCACCCGTAAGTCCCTCGACACTTCCAAAGCGAAGGCGATGGCGGGCGTGGTGGTCGTCGAGAACGGCGATCTGATTGCGGTGCTCCACGCAGATCCGGAAATGGCTAACCGGGCGCTGCAGCTAGTCACGGCCGAGTGGGAAAAACCGGCAGCGGCATTCGATACGGAATCGGTCGGCGCTTATTTTGTCGAGAAGGCGGCTGTTCCGGACGCCCAGGCGCAATTCACGTCGACGTTTCGGACCGGCTATCTCGCGCATGCCCCGATGGAACCTCATGCTGCCATCGCGGAATTGAAAGATGGGAAGCTGACGGCGTGGGTCGGTACGCAGGGACCATTTCAGATTCGCACGCAGATCGCGAAAGAGCTGAGTCTCGATGAGTCGAAAGTGCGCGTGATTACGCCGTTCGTCGGCGGCGGATTTGGTGGAAAGAGTCGCGCGCAGCAGGCGATCGAGGCCGCGAAGCTGGCGCAGATCACTGGGAAGCCGGTGATGGTGGCCTGGACGCGCGGTGAAGAGTTCTTCTTCGACACCTTCGGGCCGGCGTCGGTGGTCAAAGTCGCATCATCCGTGGATAGCAACGGCAAGATCACGCAGTGGGAACACGTCAGCGTGGCAAACGGCAACCGATCGGCGGAGGTCTTGTACGACGTGCCGGGAGCGAAGATTTCATCGCAACGGTTGAGTGTGCATCCGTTTGGTACCGGACCGTGGCGCGCGCCCGGCGCCGGGCAGAATGTCTTCGCGCGCGAGTCGCAGATCGACATTATGGCCGCCGCTGCGAAGGTCGATCCACTCGAGTTTCGCCTGCGCAACATGACCGACCCGCGCGGACGGCGCGTCCTGCAGACGGCCGCTGACGCGTTCGGGTGGAAGGCGGGGGCGGGGCCGTCGGGGCAGGGGCGCGCGATCGCAGTATCTATGGATGCAGGGACGTACTGCGCGATGGCGGCCGAGGTGGCAGTCGATCGCAAAACGGGGGAGATTCGGGTCAAACGCGTGGTTGCGGCGCAGGACATGGGGCTGGTCATCAACCCCGACGGCGCCAAAATGCAGATGGAAGGCTGCATCACCATGGGCCTCGGCTACGTCTTGACCGAGGAGCTGAATTTCAAGGGTGGGGAAATTCTCGATCAGAACTTCGCGACCTACGAGCTGCCGCGATTCTCGATGTTGCCGAAGATCGAGACGATTCTGATCTCGAATGACGATCTCGCACCGCAGGGCGGCGGCGAGCCCGCGATCGTGCCGATGGGCGCCGTCATCGCGAACGCAGTCTTCGACGCGATCGGAGTGCGGATGTATCGGCTGCCGATGACTCCGGCGCGGGTGCTTGTAGCTATAAAGAGTTGAAAACTGAATGAAGAATTTCGAATTTCGAATTTCGAATTGAGAATGAAAAAGCGCGTCGACAATTCTTAATTCTTCATTCGAAATTCGAAATTCTTCATTCCTGAGCTAGCTACGCTTCGTAGAATTGCACGCTTGCGCGGGAGTCCTCGCCGAGGTGGCAACAAGAATTCACACGAAATCGCTTGACGCCTCCGTCCCCACTTCTGATTTGATTCCCCCGCGGAGGTTTTTATGGATACCAAACAAGTTGGTGAAAAGCTCGTCGGTCTCTGCAGCAAGGGCAAGAACATGGATGCCATCGAGTCGCTGTACAGCAAAGACGTTGTCAGCTTCGAGGCGATGGGCAGCCCGGACATGCCGCAGGAAATGCGCGGCATCGACAAGATCAAGGGCAAGAACAAATGGTGGTACGAAAACAACGAAGTCCACGGTGCGAAGATCGAAGGTCCGTTTCCGAATGGCGATCGCTTCGCGGTGCGATTCCACTATGACGTCACGCCGAAGACGGGGCCGCAGAAGGGAAAGCGCTTTCAAATGGACGAGGTTGGTCTCTACACAGTGAAGGACGGCAAGATCGTCAGGGAAGAGTTTTTCTACGCGACCTAGAATCAATAAGATGTCGCGATGCGAAAGTCATCTCTGATCATTGCTCTGATCCTGACCACGGTCTCTGCATTCGCGCAACACGCTGATCACCAGACTGCGACCGCTGCACCGGCTCCTGCCAATCCGGCAGTCGCCGATTGGGCGAAGCAGCGTCTTGCTGCATCGTCGCGGCATCGCGAATGGGTCAAGGTCAAATCGGGAGATCGCGAAGTCAACGCGTTCGTCGTTTATCCCGAAGTGAAGGGAAAGACGACATCGGTCGTCGTCATCCACGAGATCTTCGGCATGAGCGACTGGGTGCAGCTGCTCGCCGATGAAGTGGCCGAGGCGGGGTACATTGCGATTGCGCCGGATTTGCTGTCGGGCGTGACGCTCGCGGACGCCAACGCAGTCGGGAAGGCGATTCGCGATCTGCCGCCGGATCAGATCACCGCCGATCTGCATGCCGTTGCGGATTACGTCGCGAAGCTTCCCGCGGCGAACGGCAAGGTCGCCGTCGCAGGATTCTGCTGGGGCGGCGGGCAGGCGTTCCGCTTCGCGACGAATCGTCCGACGCTCGCGGCGGCATTCGTCTTCTACGGGCCGGGACCGGACGCAGTCGATTCGATCAAGGCGCCGGTCTACGGTTTCTACGCCGGCAACGATGCGCGCATCGGCGCCACCGTCGCGAAAACGCTGCAGATGATGCACGACGCTAAGAAAACGTACGAGGTCGTGACATACGAGGGCGCGGGCCACGGCTTTATGCGCGCCGGCGATGCGCCGGATGCTTCGCCGGCCAACAAAAAGGCGCGCGAGGAGTCGTGGGTGCGGTGGAAGGGCGTGTTGAAGGACTTAAAGTAAGTGCCGAGTGCCGAGTGCCGAGTGCCGAGAAAAAAACTAGGTACCGAGCACCAGGCACTCGGCACTCGGCACTTTCCCTGGCCTACGGCGCCGTCGCGGCTTTCGCCGGGGCGTTCTTCACATACTTGTCGAACCAGTTGATGCGCTCGGCCAGCACGTGCAACAGCGTCTCGCGCGCGGCGTAGCCGTGCGCCTCGCTCGGCAGAGTCACATAGCGCACGGTCGCTCCATATCCCTTGAGCGCCATGTAAAAGCGCTCGGACTGAATCGGAAACGTTCCGGAGTTGTCGTCGGCCTCGCCGTGCATCAGCAGGATCGGATCCTTCACCTTGTCGGCATACCAGAACGGCGACATCTTCGCGTAGAGGTCAGGCACCTCCCAGAACGTGCGGCGCTCGCTCTGGAATCCGAACGGCGTGAGCGAGCGGTTGTACGCGCCGCTCTCCGCAAATCCCGCGCGGAACAGACGCGAATGCGCGAGCAGATTCGCGGTCATGAACGCGCCGTAGCTGTGACCGCCGACGCCGATGCGATCGCGATCGCCGACTCCCATGTCCACGACTTTGTCGATCGCGGCCTGCGCGCTGTCGACGAGCTGCTCGACGTAATGATCATTGGCCGTCTCGCCCGGTCCGACGATCGGCATGGTCGGGTTGTCGAAGATCGCGTATCCCGACAAAAGCAGGAACATGTGCGAGTAGCCGCTGACGATCGTGAATCTGTTATTGGAGCCTGACACCTGACTCGCCGAGTCGGCATCTCCGAACTCGCGGGGATACGCCCACATGATCACCGGAATGCGCTCGCCCTTCTTGTAGCCCGGCGGCAGATACAGCGTCGCCGACAACTTCACGCCGTCTTTGCGCTGATACGTGACGTACTGATGCTCGACGCCGCGTAGCTGCGGCTGCGGATCTTTGAAGTCGGTGATCTGCCGGTCGCCGACGAAGTAATTCGGGGGATCCTTCGGCGTCTCGCGACGCCGCAGGATTTGTGACGCATCGTCGGTGAGCGGCGCGACCGGCAGCTCGTACGCATCGGGCGCACTTCGAAACACGCGTTCGGTGGCGAGAGTCTTCAGATTCAGACGATCGAGGAATGGACGATCGCCCTCCGGCGACGCGCCCTGTCCGATCAGATAGATCGAGTCGGCGGTCTGCAGGATCGGACCGTCGGCCTGCCGTGTGACCGGTGTGCCTGGATTGTCGTACGCCGCATCCTGCTTCCGCTCCCACAACTTCCTCGGCTCCGAGCCTTGCTCGAGAATCCAGGTCCGCACTTTTCGCGAAGGACGATCGAATTCGCTCAGCAGCCCGATGCCTTTCTCGGTATACGCAATGTTGGTAAATCTCCACTCCGTCTTTGTGATCTCTGTGCCCTCTGTGGTGAACGGTTCCCTGAGACTCATGACTCTGTCCCGGAACGGAACTTTGTTCTTGAGATCCCCACCATCGAGCGCTTCGGCCCACAAAACGGTCGCCGGCTGATCAAGCCGCCAGCGATGCCCGCGAGGTCCGGTCTCGACCCCGGTCAGCGGAACGCCTTCGCGTCCAGGACGATCGGCGATCTTCTTCACGACCGCACCTTTGCGATCGAGAATCGTGACGTCTTCGGGAAATCCGAACATCGGGAGCAGATGCGAGAAGGGACGCTTGAGCGTCGTGGTCAGGATGTACTCGCCGTTCGGAGACGGCGTGACGTTGCTGTAGATCGCCGGCTTTCCGATCGATGTCTTCGCACCCGACGCGGTGTTGACCAGCGCGAGCTGACTTGTGAAGTAGTACGCGAAGAGGTCCTCGTCGTGCGCGGTCTTGATCATGTCTTCGTAGGTCGCGACCGGCGCGGTCTTGCCTTCGTTTTCCTGGATGTTCGGCCCGGCGGGAACGCTCGGCTCAGCCGGCGCGGGACCACGTCCCATCGGAACGAATTTGCAGACCAGCGTCGCGTTGTCACGAAACCAGTCGCACGGATCGCCCGTCGTTGCGTTGATGTGATCGGCGACGGCCTTCGCGTTGCCGGTCGCCACATTCGCGATCCAGAGCTCGATGTCGTCGGTCTTCGTGTTCAGGAACGCGAGCTTCGATCCGTCGGGCGAGAACTTCACGCCGGAGAGATTCGCCTTCGGGGGAATGCTGACGCTCACTTCGCTTCCATCGGCGATTTTCTTGAGCGCGATCGCATAGATCAGGGGATTGCGATGCGGCCCGAAAGTCTTCGTGTTGATGCGCGCGCCGGCGATGCGCAGCATCGGCTGCGAGAGCGCGCCGATTGTCGGCTGCGCTCTTCGCGAGGTCAGCGCGATGACTTTCTTCGACGGGCTGAGAGTCGCTTCCGGCAGTGGCTTGGCGTCGAAAGCGTCAATCACTTCCTTCGGCGGCAACAGGTATGTGGACGCGGCGAGGACCAGCGAGAGCATCAGCATGCGGGAGATTGTATATTCGTGTCATCCCGAGCGTAGCGACGGACCGGTGTGGGTTGGGCGGTGCGAGCAAGTCGGTTTCTCGCACCACCCCTCCGCGCAGGTCCCTCGCTACGCTCGGGATGACAGAGCTGGCAATGGCGACCGTGATGAGGTCCAGCAATATATAAAGGATACCGACCCCGCTGGGCGGATTCGCGGAGCGGAGGCCGACCCAGGGGACGACGGCTGACCAGTGCCAGTTGCCGACGGCGGTGCCGATCCATTCGAGGAGGATCGTGTAGACGAAGCACGTCGACAGCATCAACTGGTTGCGTGAACGCATCACGAGAATCGCAGCCGCGATCCACCACAACAATCCCCACTGATCGCGAAAAAAGATGAGGCTGACGGCGGCGATGACGCTGCCGGCGACCAGCACCGACCGCGTGATCGCGCGCGCGTGATGGCGGAGCGCCGGCTGGCGCGCGCTCTCGGCGGCCAGCAGGTAGAACAAGCCGTGTCCGAACGGGACGTACAGCGGGATCAGCGCATAGCGGTATGTGTACAGACCCCAGCCGAGGGAGAGGACGACCTCGCCGGTGGTGGCGACGAGGATTGCGCACACGATCTGGCGCGTCTCGACTTCGGATCCGCGCGCGAAGACCGCGAGAAACAGCAGCGTGCCGAAGCCGAGGAAGAGTTGCGGGAGGTGGCCGTCAGCGAGGAGGAGTACTGGTATGAAGAGAGCCGCGGCGGCGACGAAAATGATGAAACGGGGCTGCATCGAAGGGTATTGTCCTCTGGAGTGCGGTGGCTTGCCACCGCTTTCATGGCCGCGGCTTGCCGCGGCCGCCGGCAGCAAGCTGCCGGTGCCAGAGCGGCGGCAAGCCGCCGCACTCCAGATAGAATCGCGTCACTGAATGAACATCGCCCCGGGTGTGCACCTCGGCCGGTATGAAGTCCGCGCGCCCCTCGGCGCGGGTGGAATGGGCGAGGTTTACATCGCCTACGACCACGATCTCGACCGCGAAGTGGCGATCAAAGTCCTGCGCTACGGCGCGACGGACGCCGACCGCGTGCATCGATTCGTGCAGGAAGCGAAGGCCGCTTCGGCGCTGAATCATCCGAACGTCGCGCATGTCTACGAGATCGGCACGCATGACAGCGTGCGCTTCATCGCGATGGAGCTGGTCGGCGGCGAGACTCTCCGCTCGCGCATCGCGCGCGGCGCGCTCTCCGTCGACGACGCGATCGACATCGCTGTGCAGATCACCGCCGCCCTCGGCGCAGCGCACAAGGCCGGCATCATCCATCGCGACATCAAACCGGAGAACGTGATGATCCGGCCCGATGGTTACGTCAAGGTTCTC
>DATBSF010000195.1:0-14414 GCA_036559905.1 Thermoanaerobaculia bacterium
CCGAGTGCCGAGTGCCGAGATGGGAGGGCGTGGCTCGGCACTCGGCACTCGGCACCAGGCACTCGGCACTTATAATCCGCCGCCTGTGCCCAAGAAGCCGACCCTCTTCATCATCGATGGTTCGAATAACGTCTACCGCTCCTACTTCGCGATTCGCGGGCTCACGAACTCAGCCGGATTGGCGACCAATGCCGTCTACGGCTTCACGCAGACCCTGAAAAAGCTGCTCAATGATCACAAGCCCGACTCGATCGCGGTCGCGTTCGACATCGGATCGTCGAAGACGCGTCATGAAGCATTCGCCGACTACAAGAAAGACCGGCGGCCGATGCCTGACGACCTCTCCGTCCAGCTTCCGTTCGTCAACGAAGTGCTGGAAGGCTTCGGCATTCCGGTCATCGGCGTCGAGGATTGGGAAGCGGACGATCTGATCGGCTCCCTCGCCTGCACTGCGCGCGATCGCGGATACGACGTCGTCATCGCCACGTCCGACAAAGATTTCTTTCAGCTCGTCGGCGATGGCATCCGGCTCTTCCATACCGGCCGCGAAGTCATGTACGACGCGAAGGGCGCCGAGGAGGCGTTCGGTTTGGCGCCCGAGAAGGTCGTCGATGTCATGGCGATCTGGGGCGATGCCATCGACAACATTCCGGGCGTTCCCGGCATCGGCGAAAAAGGCGCGAAGTCGCTCATCCAGCAATTCGGATCGCTGGACGGCGTTTACGAGCACCTCGACGAGCTCAAGCCGGCGCAGCGCAAGAAACTCGAGGAGAACCGCGACAAGGCGTACATGTCGCGCGATCTGGCGAGGATCAAGTGCGATCTGGAAGTGAACGTCGATTTCGAAAAGTACAAACGCGTCGAGCCCGATCGCACAAAACTGCACGACGTCTTCTCGCGCCTCGAATTCGCGTCGCTGATGCAGGAATACCTGCCGGAGGCGCCGCCGATACCGCGCGATTACCGGGCGGCGACAGCGGCCGACGAGATCCAGGTATTCATTTCCGCCGACGGCCCCGTCGCGATCTGGTTCGAGCCGACGACGGCCGACGGATTCGACGAGCTGATGGGCGCATCGCTGTCAGTCAAAGCCGGCGAGTCGCTGATCGTTCCGATCGCAAAGAACCTCGGTGGCACCGACGAAATGCAACGCGAGCTGCGCAAGCTGCTCGAATCCGATCGGCTCTTTGTCACGCACGACGCGAAATTAGAGATCCGGCGTCTGGCCGCGAACGGATGGCCGGTCCCGAAGCGATTCGCCGACACGATGATCATGTCGTACGTGATCAATCCCGGTTTGCCGAGTCACGAGCTGGGCAACATCGCTCGCGACCGTCTGAAACTCACGGTGCAATCGCGCAAAGAGATCGCGAAGACGGCGCCGCTCTTCGCACTCGATCACGAGATCGGCTCCTCGGCCGTCGGTCCATACCACCAATACCTCGGCGAAAAATCGGACATCACGCTGTCGCTCAAGGAAGTGCTCGAGCCGGAGCTGCAGCGCGATCCGGCGCTCGTCAAGGTTTACGAGACGATCGAGATGCCGCTGATCCCGGTGCTCGCGCGCATGGAGAATCGCGGCATCCGCATCGACGTGCCGCTTCTGCGGCAGATGTCGAACACGATGGGGGTGCAGCTCGCGGATCTCGAGAAGCGGATCTATGCCGAGGCGGGGACGGAGTTCAATATCAACTCGCCGCAGCAGTTGGCGCACATCCTTTTCGAGAAGCTGAACTATCCCGTCATCAAGAAGACGAAAGGCACAAAGGCCTACTCGACGTCGGTGGATGTGCTGGAGGAGCTCGCCAGCCACGGCTTCGCAGTGCCGCAATTGATCCTCCAGCACCGCGAGCTGCACAAGTTGAAATCAACGTACGTCGACGCGTTGCCGCAGCTGGTTGCGCAGGACGGCCGCGTGCACACGTCGTTCAATCAGGCGGTCGCTGCGACGGGACGACTCTCATCATCCGATCCGAACCTGCAGAACATTCCAATTCGAACGGAGCTCGGCCGCGAGATCCGCAAAGCGTTCATCGCCGACGAAGGAAATGTTCTTCTGGCAGCCGATTACTCTCAGGTCGAGCTGCGGATCCTCGCGCACATCACGAAAGACGAATCGCTGATTGAGACTTTCCGCCGCGGCACCGATATCCACCGCGCCACCGCGTCGAAGATCTTCAACGTGCCGGAGAGCGAGGTGACGGTCGATCAGCGGCGCGCGATGAAGACGATCAACTTCGGCGTGCTGTACGGGATGTCTGCATTTCGACTATCGAATGAGCTGAACATCTCGGGCGCGCAGGCGAAGGAGTTCATCGAGGCCTACTTCGCGCGCTATCCGAAGATTCAGGAGTACCTCGATCGTACGCTCGAAGATGCACGCGGCACCGGAAAAGTCACAACGCTCTTTGGCCGCGTGCGGTACATTCCAGAGATCCACAATCGATCGTTCACTGTTCGCGGGAATGCGGAGCGGATGGCGACCAACGCACCGATACAGGGCACGGCCGCCGACCTCCTCAAACTCGCCATGATTGCGCTCGACTCCAACCTCGGCGACGATGCTTCCATGCTGCTCACCGTCCACGACGAAATCGTCATCGAGGTTCCGGAGGCGAAGGCGGAGAAAGTCGCAGGCATCGTCAAGGAGACGATGGAGAACATCTACCCGCTCGCCGTTCCGCTGGCGGTCGACACGGCCTGGGGAAAGAGTTGGTACGACGCGAAGGGGTAATCCTCTGCCTCGTTCTCGCGGCGGCCTGCAAACCGGTCAAGGTTGTCGAGAAAAAAATCATCGCGGGTGCCGAGCCGCAGATGTCGGCGACCGTCGTCACCGTGCAGACCAGCCTCCAGCCGCAGAAGAAAATCTTCCAGCACTCAATCGTGATCGCGAACGGCCACGCGCGCAGCAGCGATGAGATCGACCACTGGCGTCTGTTCGATCTCGCGGCGAATCGCGTGACGTACGTCGACGATATCCAGAAGACGTATTACAGCCTCGCGTTCAAGCCGCCAGAGAGCACCCCACCAGAGCCAACTGGATCCAAACGCGCGATCCTGGGCGTCGAATCGGCTCAGTATCTGATCCGCATGGGCGGCTATCAGCGCGAGTTGTGGATCGGAGCGCCGCCGGATGTCCCGCCGAATCTCTTCGGCATGATGGATAGCGACTTCGCGAAGCTCCCCGGCTTCCCGCTGTTGGACCATGCGGAGTTGCCGTACGGCAAGACAAAGATGATTCTCGATCGCACCGTGCTGAAGATCGAGCAGCGCAACGTGCCGCAGTCGTCGCTCGACATTCCCTCCGACTACAAAGAGGTCACAGTACCTGGCGCGCGTCGCCCACCCGCTTCGTCACCCCCTCCCGGTCAAAGTACTCCAGCAACGGAATAGCGACCTTTCGCGAGAGACCGAAGAACTCCTTGAACTGGCCGACGTCGATCGTTTCGCCGCGACGCGTGGCCATCTTCTCGCGCGCCGCGTTCAGGGTGTTGTGGTGCACGTAGACGCCATCCGCGAGACGCACGAGCGTTCCCTGCTTCACGAGAAAGCCCACGACGCCCTCGATGACTTTTGGCTTCTGCCTGATTGTGTTGATCAGCTCCGATACGGGCGGCGGCTGAAGGCCGGCATCGGAGTATCGGAGCTCGATCATGCGGGCGAGCTCACCCTCCGCGCCGCCGAGTTTCTTCGAGCGGCCGGGGATGTCGATGGCGTCGGCCTCGACGCTGATGATTTTCTCGCGCGCGAGGTCCTGCAACAGGAAGTTGATGAGAGCGGGATCGCTGCCATGCGGGATGAGCTGCTGCACGAATTCGCCTTTCGGAACGTTCACGGCAACGCGGTTCTCTTTGAAGTACCGATCGAGGAACTCCATCGCGCGGCGCCGGAACTCGGCGAGGGTGTCGAGATGGATCCATCGACGGTCGCCGCTGTCGGCGAGGTGCGGCAGGGTCTTGAGCTCCTTCACGAGCGTCTCGATGCGGATTCCGGTTCGCGCCTGCACTTCTCGGATCGTAAGGCCGCGTACACCTTCGAGCTTCGCCATCAGCTCGACTCTCTCCACGAGCGTCCCTTCCGCGAGCGTCTGCAGAAGCTCGGGCCGCGTGTTGCGCCGAAGCTTCGGCAGATGCGCGTCGATGATGACGCCGCCGCCGATCGTCACGGATGGCGAGTAGCGCCGGATGACAAATCGATCGCCGCTGACGGCGACGACCGGCGATTCGAGGCGGATCTGCACGAATGCGCTGCAGCCTGCTTGCAGCTCGGTCGTTTCGTCAACGAAGCGGATGCTGCCAAGAAGCTCGGCGGCAAGGTGATGGAACCGGATGCGGGTTTGTTCCTTGAGCGGCTTCGCGTCGGCGAGAAGATCGAGTCGCGCCGTGATGATCTGCGAAATCCGCAGTGTGTTAGGCGTCAGCACTTGCTGGCCGCGGTGCAGTTGTTCGAGCTCGATGTCGGGAAGATTCATCGACGTGCGCTCGCCCGCCGATGCGGAATCGCGCGGCTCGCTGTGCACCTGGATCGCTCGCGCGCGACTGCGAAGCGCGCCGGGAAGGACTTCGACTTCGCTGTCGACGTTCAGCTTTCCCGAAAACGTCGTCCCGGTGATCACCGAGCCGAAGCCTTTCATCGTAAAGACGCGATCGATGGGAAGGCGGAACACGCGCGTCGTCGCATCGCGATCGTCGATCGACGCGACCGAGTCGAGAATCGCTTTGCGGAGGTCGTCGAGACCCGCGCCGGTGACGCTGCTGACCGGAACGATCGGCTTCTTCTCGAGGAAACTCCCGGCGACGAGCTCGTCGATCTCGAGGCGAACGAGCTCGATGATGTCACGCTCGACGAGATCGCTCTTCGTGATCGCGACCACGCCCGTGCGGATGCCGAGGAGTTTGCAGATCGCGAAGTGCTCGCGGGTTTGGGGCTTGATCGATTCGTCGGCGGCCACCACGAGCAAGACGCTGTCGATTCCGCCGACGCCGGCCAGCATGTTCTTGACGAAGCGCTCGTGGCCGGGCACATCAACGAATCCGATCTGGTAGTCATCGGTGAACCAGCTCGCGAAGCCGAGGTCGATGGTGATGCCCCGGCGTTTTTCTTCGGGGAGACGATCGGCGTCGATTCCGGTCAGCGCTTTGACCAGCGCCGTTTTTCCGGGATCGATGTGGCCGGCCGTCCCGACGACGCGTTTCTTCCTCATTTTTTCGGCCGCTCGCGATAGACATCGGCGAGCTGCGGCGGCATTTTGCCACTCTGCCCCAGCGCTTCCTTCAAATCGGCGGCATTCACGATCGCCTGGCCGCGAAAATGATTGTTCGTGATCACGTACGTCTCTTTCAATTGCGCCATAGATTCGATGCGGCGCACCCAAGGCTCCAGCTCGTCCTTCGAGTAGAGATAGTCGTAGCGCTCCCACGATTCCTGATGCGCGAACCACTTCTCGTAATTGCGGCCGTGCAGACGGACGTATGCCACAGGCCCGGTGACGGCATCGGCGGGCTTCACGGAATCGCTGAAGAGCGGTTGATCGACATTGACCCAGGAGACATTTCTCTCTTCGAGAAAGCGGAGGAATTCGTCATTCTGAAATGTCGCGTGCCGCACTTCCAGCGCCAACGGGTAGCCGTCGAAATCGCTGAAGACCTTTTCGAGCTTTTCGATGCTTTCGGGAGTGTTCTTGAAGCTCCACGGATATTGGAGGAGAACGGCGCCCAGACGTTTGGCCTCCATGAGCGGATCGAGGTACTTGCGGAAGTTCTTCACATCGTCCGGAGCGCTCGTCGCAGAGTCGTGTGTAAAACCACGATATATTTTCGTAGTGAATTTAAACTCCGGATTGCTCTCTACACGGCGTATCCAGCTCTTCGGGTGGGTGGGCGGCGGGATGCGGTAGAACGGCGAGTTGATCTCGATCGTGTCGAAAAACGACGCCAGGTAGGCCAGAGGATCGAATCGCGAGCCGTGGGGCGGATAGACAGTCCCCTCCC
The DNA here is from genome assembly GCA_036559905.1 of Thermoanaerobaculia bacterium. Taxonomy (GTDB): domain Bacteria; phylum Acidobacteriota; class Thermoanaerobaculia; order Gp7-AA8; family Gp7-AA8; genus Gp7-AA10. The sequence goes on from DATBSF010000195.1 coordinate 5,991, forward strand.
AGTCGCTGTAACTCCAGCCGGCGGGACCGATGCGGATTCTGCGCGCGTTTGATGTCGTCAATAGCTTGACATTCTTATTTTAAGAATAGGCGCATTTCATTGCGTTGACTGGACATCTATGTTAAAAGCGAACAACGAACCCAAGTGAAACGCTCTACTAAAAACAGCGCGCCGCTGGGGTTCGTGTGCATTTTTCGGAAGGAGGCTGGTCGCTGATCTTTGGTTGTGAAAACCTTTTCGCGGGGGTGACTGTCGCGGCACCCCGCAAATGTTCTGCGCTGCGGCATCAATATCAATCGTTGCAAACTTAGGAGATCAAAGCTGTCATGGACACGTTTAATGACAAGAATCTGAATTGCGCTGACTGCGGACAGGAATTCGTATTCAGCAAAAACGAACAGGCGTTCTACGCAGAACGTGGTTTCACAAATGAACCGAAGCGCTGCAAGAACTGCCGCGACAAACGGAAAACCGCGCGCGAGGGCAATGGTGGCTCGCGCGAACGCACGATGGTCAGCGTCACCTGCGACAGCTGTGGTGTGGCCACCGAAGTTCCGTTTACGCCAGTCAGTGGCAAACCGGTTTACTGCCGCGATTGCTACAACCAGAGGCGTTCACAGTCCCGCTCGACCAGCTGGGCATAAATCCTCGATCAGATTTCGATGAACGGCGGGCCGAGTGCCCGCCGTTTTGTTTTTTCCAGGATCTAAAACTGAATTTCGAATTTCGAATTTCGAATGAACAATGAAGAATTGCGCAGGATGGCGGACGGGCTTCTTCATTCGAAATTCTTCATTCGAAATTCGAAATTCAATGTTGTGTGTCGTCAACCCGCAGGCTGTTAGAATCCCCCGGTTTGCCTCGCTCCCTCCCGCCGCCGGTCACGAGTGTTCTCGACCTGATCGGCAACACACCCATCGTCCAGTTGACGAGCATTCCGGGTCCTGGCGACGCCGCGATCTTCGCCAAGCTCGAGTTCCTCAGCCCCGGCGGATCGGTCAAGGACCGCATCGGCGTCGGGATGATCACGCGCGCCGAGCGCGATGGCGTCCTGAAAAAAGGCGGCACGATCATCGAGCCGACCGCCGGCAACACCGGAATTGCGCTGGCTCTGGTGGGTGTGCGGCTGGGATATCGCGTCGTCCTCTGCGTACCCGAAAATTTCTCGATCGAGAAACGCGAAGTCATGAAAGCCCTCGGCGGCGAAGTCGAGCTAACCCCCAAAGATGACGGGATGAAGGGCGCGATCGCGCGCGCGGAAGAGCTGGCGAAAACGATTCCGAATTCCTACATCCCGCAGCAGTTCGTGAATCCGTACAACACCGAATCGCATTACGAGACGACCGGGCCCGAAATTTACGAGCAAATGCAGGGGCGGATAGACGCGTGGGTGACGGGCGCGGGGACGGGCGGGACGTTCACCGGCGTTGCGAGGTATCTTCGCGAGCGGATCCCGAACGTTTACTGCGTGGTCGTCGAGCCGCAGGGATCGATCCTCAAGGGCGGCGAGGCCGGGCCTCACGAAGTCGAAGGCATCGGCGCATCGTCATTCATCCCGCCGGTGCTGGACATGTCGCTGGCCGATGACATCATTCAGATCGTGGACGAACCGGCTTTTGCAATGGTGAAGCGGCTGGCAGCCGAAGAGGGGATCCTCGGCGCATCCTCGGCGGGCGCAAACGTCGCGGCATCGTTACAAGTTGCGCGAAAACTCGGCAACGGCAAGCGGGTTGTTACATTGATTCCAGACGCCGCCGAGCGCTATATCTCGAAAGGGATCTTTTCAAAATGGAAGTCGTGAATGGTTCTTGGTTCTCGGTTCTTAGTTCTCGGTAGAACGCTCCGAGAACTGAGAACCGAGAACTGAGAACTGAGAACTAATATGGGTTTCTCCACCGAATGCATCCACGCCGGCCAGGAGCCGGAGCCAGTCACCGGCGCGGTGACTTATCCCATCTTCGCCACTTCGACCTACGTCCAGCCGCGGCTCGGCGAAAACAAAGGCTACGAATACGCGCGCACGAAGAACCCGACGCGCAGCGTGCTGGAGGCCAACCTCGCCGCGCTCGAGCGCGGGAAGCACGGCCACTGCTTCGCGTCGGGGATGTCGGCGATCGACGTCGTCTTTCGCATGCTCGAGTCCGGCGATCACGTCATCGCCGGCGAGAACATGTACGGCGGCTCGTACCGGCTCTTCAATCGCGTGCTCGAGAAATTCGGCCTGCAGTTCACGTACGTAGACACGTCGCGCGTCGAAGCCGTGCGCGATGCGATGCGGCCTAACACGAAGATCGTTTATCTGGAGACGCCGACGAATCCGATGATGACGCTCACCGACATCGCGGCATGCGCGGAGATCGCGCACAACGGCGGCGCGCTGGTGGTCGTCGACAACACCTTTTGCTCGCCTTACCTGCAGCGTCCGATCGAGCTCGGAGCCGACATCGTCGTGCATTCGACTACCAAGTTCCTCAACGGACACTCCGACTCCATCGGCGGCGCGGTGATTTCGAACTCCGACGAGATCGCGGAGCAGATCGGATTCCTGCAGAACGCGATCGGCGCGATTCTCTCGCCCTTCGATTCGTGGCTGGTCTTGCGAGGCGTGAAGACTCTTGCGGTCCGGATGAAGCGACACGAAGAGAACGGCATCGCGATCGCGAGCTATCTCAGCCATCATCCGAAAGTGAAGAAGCTGTACTACCCCGGACTTCCCAATCATCCACAGCACGCGCTCGCGAAACGTCAGATGAACGGCTTCGGCGCGATGATCTCCTTCGACCTCGGATCGAGGGACAACGCCGCGAAGTTCCTCAATCGCGTCCGCCTCTGCTTCCTCGGCGAGTCGTTAGGCGGAGTCGAGACGCTGATCTCGCATCCCGAAACGATGACCCACGCCTCGGTTCCCATCGAGCAGCGCCAGCGTCTCGGCATCACGTCCGGTCTGGTGCGAATCTCGGTGGGCATCGAGGACGTCGAGGATCTGATCGCCGATCTGGAGAACGCCTTCGAGGGGATCTAGACTGTAGTTGTGGAAGTTTCCGACGCGCTTCCTGGCGCTGACCTGATTCGACGCGGGCTTGCCGACCTGGAAAAAGGCATCGAGTCCGTCCCCAGTCTCCTCGTGCTGGTCGGAGCGCCTAGGCTTCGCCGTCTCGGCTTCGTCATTCCGGACACGGATTTTTTTCCCGAGGACAAGCTGTACGCAAGGCTGGCTGACGAAGACTCCGATTCTGCCCATTCGAGATACAACGCATTGATTCGAACTCTCGTCTCCTTCGAGCGTGCCGCCGAATGCGTTCGCCCGTAAACGAGAGGCGCCTCCGTGAATTCATGCAGGAGGTTGCGGCGCACGCACGTGAAAGCGGACGCATCTATCTGACTGGTGGCGCGAGCGCCGTGCTGCAACACTGGCGTGAAAGCACGGTCGATATCGACTTGAAGATCGTTCCTGAAAACGATCGCATCCTGCGCGCGTTGCCGGAGCTCAAAGAGAAACTACACATCAACGTGGAGTTGGCTTCGCCTTCCGACTTCGTTCCGGAGCTGCCATCGTGGGAGGATCGGAGTGCATTCATCGCGCAGCATGGGCCGATCGCGTTTCATCACTACGACTTTTACTCGCAGGCATTGTCGAAGCTCGAGCGCGGACATCGGAAGGATCTGGCAGACGTCGACGCGATGGTTCGTACGGGCCTTGTGAAGCCTGCAGACCTGCTCGCGCTCTTCGAGCAGGTAACTGCGAAGCTTTATCGATATCCGGCGATCAACGCCGACACGCTGCGCTCCGCCGTCGAGCGCTTCGCCGCTCGCGGATAGAATGCCCCGGTGCTGCCCGCCGGCCTTCTCGTCGCCGCATATCTGATCGGATCGATTCCGTTCAGCTTTCTCGTCGTGAAGTTGATGACCGGCGCGGACATTCGCACGATCGGAAGCCGCAATGTCGGGGCGACCAACGTCGCGCGCTCGTTTGGAAAGTTGCCGGGCATCATCGCGCTGCTGCTCGACATGGCGAAGGGATACGCCGCCGTCGCGCTCGCGCAATGGCTGACTTCGAGCGCACATTGGCCCTTGCCTGTCGGAGTCGATCCGTCGCCGCTGCACTCGCGCACTTTCTGGATCGCCTTCGCGGGCCTGATCGCCGTCCTCGGCCATATCTTTCCGGTCTGGCTTCGGTTCCACGGAGGGAAAGGCGTTGCAACGGCTGCGGGAGTCTTTCTGGCTCTCGATCCGCTCGCCGTGCTGGCAGCGATGATCGTTTTTGCCATCGTGGTGATCTCGACGCGTTTCGTATCGCTCGCGTCGATCCTCAGCGCTGCATCGGTCCCGATCTTTCTTCGATTTCTGACGCACGCATCGTTCTGGACGATCACCATCAGCATCGTGATCGCGATCATCATCATCATCAAACATCATTCGAACATCGCGCGTCTCACGCAGGGAAGTGAGCGAAAAATGGGCGAGAAGAAAGAATGAAGCTCTCGATCATCGGGGCGGGGACTTTCGGCACAGCGATGGCGATGATCGCCTCGCGCTGCGGCAATGACGTGCTTCTCTGGGCGCACGATCCTCACGTTGTCGAAGGCATCACGAAAACCGGACGCAATCCGTCTTATCTCGCGGGGCTTCCGCTCGATCCGAAGATCCGCGCCACGCATTCGCTGGCCGAGGCGGCGGAGTTCAGCGATGTGATTTTTATGATCGTGCCGAGCCATCACTATCGGCGCGTCCTGACCGACTTGAAGTCGGAATTGAATAGCCCGGTGAAAGTCCTTTCGGGCACGAAGGGCATCGAAAACGAGACCCTCGATCGCATGTCGCAGATCACCGCGGAAGTCCTCGGCGATCGCCTATCCGCATTCGCAGTTCTGTCGGGACCGACATTCGCTCTCGAGACTGCGCGCGGCGATCCAACCGCTGCGGTCGTCGCATCGGCGGACGTCGATTTCTCTCAGAGCATGCAGCGGGCGCTTTCGTCGCCGACGTTTCGCCTCTACCACGCCGCAGACGTCGCGGGCGTCGAGCTGGCGGGCTCGCTCAAGAATGTCATCGCGATCGCGGCCGGCGTCGTCGAGGGATTAGGCCTGGGCTTCAATACGAACGCGGCTCTGATCACGCGCGGCCTCTACGAAATCAGCAAACTCGGGACGGCACTCGGCGGGCGTCCGGAAACATTCTCGGGACTCGCCGGCATGGGCGATCTCGTTCTCACGTGCACAGGATCCCTGTCGCGAAATCGCACCGTCGGTGTTGCGCTTGGACAGGGAAAGAAGCTGATCGACATCCTCGATGACGCGAAGTTTGTGGCCGAGGGGGTGAAGACCGCGCGAGCGGCGAAACAGCTCGCGGATCGCCACTCGATCGAGATGCCGATCACAGCCGAGATGTACCGGGTCCTCTATGAAGGGGAGTCGGCCAAGGTCGCGATCCAGCGCCTGATGACCCGTTCGCTCAAGGCAGAAAGTCGCGATTAATCAGTAGTTTAGACGCAGATGGCAGTGGCCTCACCCTTGCAAAATTAGGGGTCAGGAGGCCGGTATGCTGCGCTTTTTGAAGAAGGTATTGATGTTTCGCGTGGGCCAGAAGGCCTCACGCGGATTCGCCCGCTCGATTGGCGTTCGGAAGCCGTTTTCCAGCCTCGTTGGCGTGATCGGCGGCGTCAAGTACATGCGCCGCCACGCATAAGCCGGTTAGTTCTCAGGCGGTTTCGGCTTAGCTGTCTGCTGCATCTGCTGCTCCTGCATCGCAGGGTCGTCGTGACGCGGCTCGGCAGTGCCGTCGCCGTAAAAGTCCGCGCTCACCTGCTGCGGAGTGCGTTTGGGAGTGTCGGCATTCACTTTCGGCTTTCCTTCGATTCGCGTTCGCGGCGGCTGCGGCGCGACTGCCGGAGCCTTGGGAAGGGGCGCGCCCTGAGAAGTCGATATCGACATATGGCTGGCGCCGACGCGCAGGAGGGTGTCGTTCGTGATGACGTATCCCGGCTTCTTGCCCAACCGGCCGGTTGACTTGGCGGCGCGGACGAGCGGCGAATCCGTCTGCTCCACGCTGATCGGAACTGACAGCGTGGTCGTCGGCGTCGTATTGGTCCTCGGCTGATCCTGGGCGTAGATAGGAAGAGCCAGGACAGCGATCGTGATCGCGATAGTTTGGTGCTTCATTGGGCCTCCTGCTATGGCTCAATGTTACGCTCCCTGTGGGTTATTTATTTCATACGCCCCGGATCTTGCATTTTCGGGCCTGAATGTCGCCAGAACTGCTCCTGCACAAGTTCGGGTATATCGCCGTCTTCATCGGGACTTTTCTCGAAGGCGAGACGATCCTCGTCATGGCGGGCTTCTTCGCCGAGCGTCAGTACATGACTCTCCCGGGCGTGATCGTGGTAGCGGCCTCCGGCGCTTTTGTTGGTCACTGTTTCTGGTTCTGGCTCGGCCGGACGAAGGGTGTACGACTCCTCGAACGCTTTCCGAAGATGCAGAAGCACTTCGGGAAAGGAATCCGGATCTTCGAGCGCTACGGCGCGCCGGCGATCTTCATCACGCAGTGGCTCTACGGATTGCGCGTGACGTGCGCGGTGATCATCGGAATCTCACGCATTTCGGTGATCAAGTTTCTCATTTACGAAGCGATCACCTGCATCGTGTGGGCGATCGTCATCGCGTGCGCCGGCTACTATTTTGGCCAGGCCGTCGAGCGAGTTCTGGGCCACGCTGCACACATCGAGAAATGGGGGCTGCTGATTCTCGTGGTTGGCGGAATCGCGATCTGGGCGTGGCATAAGTGGAAGGAGCGGCGCGAGTCTGGTCAGCCCTCGTAGTGTTTGAACTCGAGCTCCGCCTGCGCTGCGGCCAGGCGCGCGACCGGCACGCGATAGGGAGAACAGGAGACGTAGTCGAGATTGCAGGTGCGGAAGAAGCGGATGGAGTCGGGATCGCCGCCGTGCTCGCCGCAGACGCCGACCTTGAGTTTCTTGTTCTTGCTGCGGCCGCGCTCAGTACCGAGGCGGACGAGCTGGCCGACGCCTTCCTGGTCGAGCGATTCGAAGGGATCCTTCGGCAGGATCTTCTTGTCGACGTACTCGGGCAGAAACGTTCCGGCATCGTCGCGCGAGTATCCGAACGTCATCTGCGTGAGATCGTTTGTGCCGAATGAGAAAAACTCCGCGTTCTCCGCGAGTTGGTCCGCGATCAGCGTGGCGCGAGGAATCTCGATCATCGTGCCCACGACGACCGGAATCTCCACGCCGCGTTCCTTCATCACCTCGGCTGCGACGCGGCGGACCATCTCGGTCAGAATCTGCAATTCCTTGAGCGCGCCGACGAGCGGGATCATCACTTCCGGACGTGCGTCGACGCCTTCCTTCTTCATGTCGCAGGCAGCCTGATAAATCGCGCGGACCTGCATCTCGTAGATTTCGGGGAACGTGATCGCCAGCCGGCAACCGCGATGGCCGAGCATCGGATTCGTCTCGTGCAGTTGATTGACTTTGGCGCGGAGCTCGATGAATCCCCAATCCATGTCGCGTGCGACGGCGGAAATCTGACCCTCGGTGTGCGGCAGGAATTCGTGAAGGGGAGGATCGAGAAGGCGAATCGTCACCGGCATTCCGGCGAGCTCGCGGAAGATTCCTTCGAAGTCGCCCTTCTGAAACGGCAGCAGTTGATCGATCGCTTTGCGGCGCCCCGCTTCGTTGCGCGCGAGGATCATCTCGCGCACGCGAAGAATTCGCTCCTCGGCGAAGAACATGTGTTCCGTCCGGCAAAGCCCGATGCCGTGAGCGCCGAACAGCCGCGCGACGCGCGCGTCCTGGGGCGTGTCAGCGTTCGTACGAACGCCGAGCGTGCGGATTTCGTCCGCCCACTTCAGGAGGCGATCGAAATTGCGGAAGATCTCGGACTGCGCCGGCTTCATCGATTCTTCGAGCAGCACCTGGATCACTTCCGACGGACGCGTCGCGAGCTGACCGCTGATCACTTCGCCGCTGCTGCCGTCGATCGAGATCCAATCGCCTTCCTCGAGCGGCTCGTGTCCTTCCGCTTTCAATTCGCCGCGGTCGTAGTTGACGCGCAGCGATCCGGCGCCGACGACGCAGGAGCGGCCCATTCCGCGCGCGACGACCGCCGCGTGCGAAGTGAGTCCGCCACGCGTCGTGAGGACGCCCACTGCGCTATGCATCCCGGCGATGTCCTCGGGTGACGTCTCGATGCGCACCAGCACCACCGGCCCATCCTTAGCCATCGCGACTGCATGCTCGGCATTGAACGCGATCCGCCCCGCCGCCGCGCCCGGCCCCGCGGGCAGACCGCGGCTGAGGAGCCGTCCACCTTTGAGCGCCTTCTCTTTTTCCGCGGTATCGAAGACGGGCGCGAGAAGTTGCGTGATCTGATTCGCCTCGACGCGCGCGACGGCATCGCGTGGCGAGATGCG
>DATBSF010000196.1:0-4188 GCA_036559905.1 Thermoanaerobaculia bacterium
TAAATGCTGCTCGAATTCCGCTCTCCCAATCGATCAGAGTGCCGTAACAATCGAAGGTGATGATGTCGAACTCACGCACGCGTGAGCCATATCACAACACTTCTGCATTTCGTGCTATACGTTGAGCGGGTCCTCCCAAAAATCGATATGTACGAAGCGGCGGCGCGAAGCCTTCGGACCAACGAGCGATTTCTCATTAATCCACCTCTGCCCGCGCAGTTCGGATCCGAGGTGGTTTCGGTGTGCGACATCTCCGCGAAGGGCGCGCGCTTCAAACATGTGAACGCGCTCGAGATGGGACGCAAAGCGGTGCTTCGGCTCGTGATCGACGGCCGCCCATCGCACGTGCGACTGGAAGCAGTTGTTGTCTGGACGGAAGAAGACTCGACGAACCAGGACAAATTCATTTCCGGAGTTCGCACTTACGCCGCGCCCGAAACAATGCAGACTCTTCTGCGCGCGCTGCAGGCTTCCGGACGCATCACGCGGATCGAAGAGCTGCGCAGCTCGGATCGGTTTTACGTGAAGCCGACGCTCGATGCGCGATGGAACGAACAGCGCGTCTCGATCGAAGATCTCTGCGCGCACGGCGTGCGCATCGGCGGCGCGAGTAAGTTCGACGCCGGCGCAGCGGGCCTGCTGCAATTCATGTTGCCTGCTGAGAACGATGCCGTGGCAGTGAAGACGCAAGTCGTCTGGTCGAGCGTCAAGTCAGTCGACCCGGTGAAGCATCGAGCGGGCCTGGCCATCGCGGGGAAATCGGATCAGGTGCGATTGGCAATCGGACATCTCTGCGAATCGGGCCGCGCCGAAATCGACACCCGATCCCTCGGTCTCAAGTTGAAGATCATTCGGGCGCGCGCGCGACAAATGGCTCCGTCCTACCGCGACATCGACGAGGCCGGAGTTCCGGCGGAGCAATACATCCTCATTCAGTGCGTGCGCGAAGAGCTCAAGATGAATCCGGAAGAGGCGATGCACTGGTATCGCTGCGCGCGGCTGCTGATCAAGGACCCCGCCACCCGCACGACCGCGCCGGCGATCGCCGATCATCCCGATGCGCTGGCGGTCTGGGAGTATCTCGACCGCTCGATCGATCCGTCGATCATCGGACGGACGTTCCAGTTGCCGGCGCGTTAGACGCCGAGGACCGGGAACCCCATCATCCTCGCAGCGAGCGCGAACTGTTTGTCGTGAGTTGCCAGGAAGATGGAGGCTTCTTCGCGCTCGCGCCACAGTGAAGCTGTTGCGAGATGGATCGCGTCGAGCGTTTTCAGCGGGGAACTCAGCGGCCCAGCCGCCCGTTCGAGAATTGCGTCAGTCACGGAAATCAGTTCGAGCCTGAGGAGCGTTCGCTCGGCGATCTCGGAGTGCCGCGCGAACTGCTCGTCAGAGAAAGGCTCCGTAAGCCGCAAGCGATGCAGCGCGCGAAAGCATTCCACCCGGACAATGGCGCTTCCAATGAACCGCTCGATGTTTGTCCACTCCGGCAACAGTCCGGACGCACGCAAGACGATGCGCAACAGCACAGAAGAATCGATGTACGCCGTCATCGTGCATCGCGGTCTTCACGGATTAGCGCCACGATGTCGGTTTTGAGCTTCAAGCGGCGACGCGGTAATTTGAGATCGCTCATCTTGCCTATTGCCGGCCTGACGACGAGACCCGAAGGGCGCTCCTCGTAAGGAACAACGCGCGCAACGGGCGTGTCGCGATCCATCACTTCGACGGTGTGTCCGCGACGAACGTGGTGAAGGTACTTGCTCAGATTGGCCTTCAGCTCCGAGATCTTCACGCGCTTCTTCATGACCTGATGATGGTCTCCTCATGACCAGATGTCAAAGCCTCGGCATTGCGTCGCATCCCTGCCAGCTTCGCGCGCTTGATTGCGCTGTTGCGGAATAGGCGCGAGAAATCGGATTGCTCGTAACGCAGAAGGTCCGTCAGTGGAGTCGCGCGATACTCGTCGCGAGGCGCGAACGCAGGATGCGGATCGGCGGGATGCTCGTTCCACGGGCAGACTTCTTGGCAGATGTCGCAGCCGAAAACATTTCCTGCGAGATCGATGTCGGGCAGCGCGCCGCGATGCTCGATCGTCGCGTAGCTGATGCAAACCTCCGACGCGATGGTGCGATTCGGCAGAATCGCGTTCGTCGGGCAGGCGTCGATGCACCGTGTGCACGCGCCGCAGCGATCGGCCACCGTCGCGCCGCGCATGTCGTTCTCCAGCGATGTCAGCAGCGTCCCGATGAAGACGTACGATCCGATGGCTTCATCGATCAGCATTCCGTTCTTGCCGATCCATCCGAGACCGGCGTTCTCGGCGAGCGCGCGATCGGAGAGCGGCCCGGTGTCGACATAACGCCATGTCCGTATGGATTCGGGCAACGCGTCTTCGATCTGCCGCAGCATGCGATCGAGCACGACGTGATAGTCGTCGCCGAGCGCATAACGCGCGACGCCGTGACTGAGCGAGCCGGCCGGCGCCTCGGGACGCTCCGACGCATACGGCACAACGATCACGACCGCCGATTTTGCCCACGGAAAACGTGAAGCGGGATCGAGACGCACCGCGCGATTCTTCGCGAGGTAATCCATCGTCGCGTGATGGCCCGCGTCGATCCACTCCGCGAAGAGCGAGGCGTGCTCGTCGTGCAGATCGCTCGCGCCGACGCGAATCGCCCCTGCGCCGCGCGCGACCCTTTCGATGACCGGCCAGAATTCGGAGAGCTTCATCACGTTCGATGGCCGCGGCGCAAAACGAAAGTCGCCACCTCCGGCCGGCACAGAATCCGGACCGGCGGAATCGATCCGATGCCGCGGCTGACATACATCAACACATTGCCGACGCGGTGAAATCCGGCCGCGAACTCCGCCTCGTGATGTGACGGCACGACCACCGCGCCGAAGAACGGAAAGCGGATCTGCCCGCCGTGCGTGTGGCCGCACAGGAGCAGGTCGACGCGGCGCCCGCCGAGGAAATCGATCACGTCGGGGTGGTGGCTGATGGCGATGCACGGCTTGTTCGGATCGACCTTCGCAAATGCCTGCTCGACATCCGGATTGCCGCGGTAGATCTCGTCGATGCCGACGAGTTGCAAAGGGCTGGCGATCGACGCGTTTGTCAGGAAACTGACGCCGCACGCCTCCATCGCCGCCGTGACTTCTTCGGCGCCGGCCCAATAATCATGGTTGCCGAGGATCGCGAAGACGCCGTCGCGCGCGCGGAGGTGGCCGATCAGGCGATCTGCCAGCAGCGGGATATGGCGGCGCCACGTCACGAAATCACCGCCCAGGAGAATCAGATGCGGATCGAACTTCGTGACGTGAGAAATGATCTCGCGATAGAAGTGGTCAGGCACGATCGGTGCGACGTGTGTGTCGGTAAGAAATGCGATCCGATATCCATCCAGCGCTTCCGGAAGATCGTCGATGAAGATTTCGTGGCGCGTGAGCTCGAGGTCGTAGGCGACGTTGATCGCATGTGTCTTTTGACCTTCCGCGGGAAGTGTCCGAATACCGACCAGCGGCGGCTCGCCGAAGACATTCACGCGCAGGCGATCGAGCACCCAGTAGCCGCCGACGGCGGCAGCGATGATCAACCACGCCGCGCCAACGCTCGCGAGCAGGGAATCAGTTTCGTTAGGCCGGTCGAACCAGCGGCCGACAATCCAGAACAGACCCGTCAGCACGAGCAGCACCGGCGGTGCGGCGTACATCAGGAAATGCCACGGCGATCGCTCCTGCCGATGACTTCCGAACACGACGCGATTCATGATGAAGAGAAAGATCCGCGCGTCGCCGAGAAGCGCGAGAAGCACGAAGAGCGCGAAGATGACGCGAGCGATCACAGCCGGTCGAGGATCAGTCCGATCAGGTTTTCGGGCACGCGCACGCTGCCGAGCGTCTGTACCTGCTTGACCGTGCCGTGATCGTCGGAGCCGCCGGTGAGCATCTTTCCGCGAAAGCGCGCGACGTTCGTGTAACTCTCGCGCGACGCCTCATCGACTTCCGGATGAAACACTTCCACGCCGTCGATTCCGGCGTCGAGAAGCTCCGGCACGATCGCCTCGCCGTTCGGATAGAGCGTCGGATGCGCAATCGATGTCACTCCGCCGGCCGATCGAATCAGCGAGACAGCCTCTCGGATCGCAAAGCGTTCCTTCTCGACGCACGCCGGCTTTCCGG
>DATBSF010000197.1:0-1671 GCA_036559905.1 Thermoanaerobaculia bacterium
CGCACGGGCGGGCGTGGTCCTCGTGATTCTGACCGTCGCGTTCATCCAGGCGAATCACCTGACTTCACTCGCGGAGGATGAGCTGTTCGCGGATGAAGTCATCTACGCGACGAGCTCGGCGTATCAGCGCATCGTCGTCACCCGCGGAAAATCGGGCTTCCATCTTTTTCTCAACGGCAACCTGCAATTTGCCTCGGCGGATGAATATCGCTACCACGAGGCACTCGTGCATCCGGCGATCGCACTGGCCAATCACCCGCGACGCGTGCTGATCCTCGGCGGCGGCGACGGACTCGCGCTGCGCGAAGTTCTGAAGTATCCGGACGTCGAAAGCGTCACGCTCGTCGATCTCGATCCGAAGATGACCGCGCTCTCCAGGGCATTCCCGCCGCTCGCGGAATTGAATCGCCACGCGTTTCTCGATCGGCGCCTGCAGGTGATCAATGAAGACGCGATGATCTGGCTCGGTCACACGCACGATCTCTACGATGCCGCGATCGTCGATTTCCCCGATCCCAATTCGTTCGCGCTCGGAAAGCTCTACACGACGCGCTTCTATCATCTGCTGCGGAATCACCTGACAGCCGACGCGGCGGTCGCGGTGCAGTGCACTTCGCCGTTGTTCGCACGCCGATCGTACTGGTGCATCATCCGCACGATCGAGGCCGCCGGTTTCGTCGTGCGGCCCTACCAGGCGACGGTCCCGTCATTCGGAGTGTGGGGATTCGCGCTCGCGCGCCTGCAGCCATTCGCGATTCCCGATCGCGTGTTGTTGCCCTTGCGCTTCCTCGACCAGAAAACACTCGCGACGATGTTCGTTTTGCCGCCCGACATGGCGCCGCTGCCGGTCGAGATCAACCGGCTCGATAACCAGATGCTCGTCCGCTACTACGAAGAAGAGTGGAAGAAGTGGAGCTGAGCCGCCGCGATCTGCTCACCGCATTCCTGGGCGCCCCGCTCGCTGCGCTCGCGTGTCAGCGGAAGTCGCAGACGCCATTGCCGGCAGGCGAGATCGCCGGCGCATCCGATTCGGTCGGACATCGCTTGCGCGACGCGGCGCGTGCGATCCCAGCCACCGACGCGTGGCAAAGTCGCGAGGTCGTCATCGTCGGCGCGGGCATGGCGGGTCTCGCGGCAGCGTGGCGGCTCGAACACGCGGGATTTCATGACTACGTTCTGCTCGAGCTGGAGCCCGTCGCAGGCGGCACCTCGCGATCCGGCAAATCCCGCGTGAGTGCCTATCCGTGGGGTGCGCACTACATCCCCGCGCCGATGCCTGAGGATCGTGCGCTGATCCGACTGCTGCGCGAAATGGACGTGATCGAAGGCGACACTGTTGCCGAGGAGTGCTTGTGCCGCGATCCGCAGGAAAGGGTTTTCTTTCGGGGGCGCTGGTACGAAGGTCTGTATCTCCACGCGGGAGCGAGCGACGCAGATCTTCGTCAACTGCGAGCATTTGAAACGGAGATCGCGAAGTGGGTCGGGTGGCGGGATGGCCGCGGCCGGCGCGCGTTCACGATTCCTACCGCTGCCTGCTCGGATGACGCGGAGGTGATGCAACTCGATCGCATCTCCATGGGCACCTGGCTGGATCAACACCAATTCGATTCGCCGCGGCTGCGATGGCTCGTTGCTTACGCGTGCCGCGACGATTACGGCTCGCGGCTCGAA
>DATBSF010000198.1:0-15939 GCA_036559905.1 Thermoanaerobaculia bacterium
CGGGCAGGTCATGAAGAAGTCGGCGTTCCGCGGCACTTCGACATCCGATGTCGGAGCGTTCATCGAGGGCCGAATTCATCGCTCGGTGTTGCTGCGGTTGGAAGGATTCAATCTCCTCAATCACGGCAACTACCTCGGACGCGGTCAGACGGTGTACGGCGACACCGCCACACCGAACCCGACCTTCGGCCAGCTCGTGGCGGTCGGAAACGCCACGAACGCGATCCCGGCGTTCGCGAACGTCGACCCGCCGCGCATGTACCAGCTGCAGGTGAGGTTCGTCTTCTAAATGAAGTTTGATCTTCAGCCAATACTTACCGGAAACCTGATCGAAGCCCGGCCGCTAAGGCCGGGCGACTTCGATGCGCTCTTCGACGCCGCCAGCGACCCGCTCATCTGGGAACAGCATCCGGAAAAAGATCGATACAAACGCGAGGTTTTTCAGAAGTACTTCGATGGCGCGATTGATTCGAAGGGCGCCTTCGCGGTAATTGATCGGAAATCCGGCAGGATCATCGGAAGCTCCCGCTACTGGAACCTCGATTTTGCGCACAGCGAAGTCGAAATCGGCTGGACATTTCTGGAGCGGAAATTCTGGGGCGGTGAGTACAACGGCGAATTGAAGTCGCTCATGCTCGCGCACGCGTTCCGTTTCGTCGATCGCATCATCTTCGTGGTCGGCGAGAACAACCTCCGCTCGCAGAGGGCGCTCGAAAAGATCGGGGCGACGTTCCTCAGAAGGCGCGACGATAAAGTCGTCTACGCCATCCTGAAACCCTGAGGCCATCCGCCCGTATCTCCCAACTGTGCTAGTTCAGTAGTACAGTTGAACGGGATGCTTTTCAGACCAAATCCTTCTCTCGGTGTTCCGATCTATCTGCAGTTGATGGAGCAGGTGAAACATGCCATCGAAACAGGCGCGTTACGTCCAGGGGATCAGCTGCCGGGAATCCGGCCACTCGCGGAGGAGCTGGTCATGAATCCCAACACCGTTGCGAAGGCCTATCGCGAGCTGGAGCGCGAAGGCGTCATCGATCTGCGCCACGGCTCGGGCGCGTTCGTCTCGCACAACGCCCGCGCGCGGAAATGGGGCGAGACACTTCGCGAAGCGCAGACGCTGGTCGCCGGCACGGTCGGACGGCTTCGCGATCGCGGCATCAGCGACGAAGAAATTCGGCGCTTATTCGAAGCAGCGCTGGCGAGCGCGAAAGGAGGACGTCGTGGCTGATCGCCTGATCATCGAAACGATCGAACTGCGAAAGACCTATCCCGGCGTTGAGGCGCTTCGCGGTTTGAATCTCCAGGTTCCCGCCGGTTCGATCTGCGGCTTTCTCGGACGCAACGGCGCCGGCAAAACGACCACGATGAAAATCCTTCTCGGCATGGCGCATCCGACAAGCGGAGAAGCGCGCGTGTTCGGCCTAACGACGGATTCCGTCGAGATCCGGCGCCGCACAGGTTTCGTCAGCGAAGAAAAAGATCTGTACGGCTACATGACGGTGGCGGAGATGATCCGCTTCACCGCCGCGTTCTTCCCGAAATGGCGCGCCGATCTGGAAAAAAGATATCTCCGCAATTTCGATTTGCCGCCGCAGCGCAAGATCAAGGCTCTCTCGCGCGGGATGCGGACGAAACTCGCGCTGCTTCTCGCGCTGTGCCGCGGCGCGGAGCTGCTGATCGTCGACGAGCCCACGTCGGGACTCGATCCCGCGATGACCGAGGATGCGCTGCAGGCGATGGTGGCGCATGTCGCGGACGAGAACATGACGGTGTTTTTCTCCTCGCATCAGATCGCCGAGGTCGAGCAGATTGCCGATCGCGTGGCGATCATCGATCGCGGGAAGCTCGTCGTGGCCGGTGCGCTCGACGAAATCCGCGAAAACTTTCGCCGGATTCAGCTCGTGTTCGACAACGATGCACCGCCGGCGCAATTTCGCGCGCCGGGCGTCGCGCGCGTGCATCGCAAGGGCCGCGTGATCACGCTGATGTCGAGCGGCGACGCCGACTCGCTCGTCGACGAAGCGCGCGCGCTCAATCCGCTGTCGTTGGAGATTTTGCCCGTCACTCTCAAAGAGATTTTCCTCGAGACCGTAGGCGCGGAGGACTGAAATGCTCTGGTACAAATCGTGGCTCGAAACGCGGTGGCGATTTCTCATTGGCCTCGGAATGCTCGTCTGCTCCGCGGCGACTCTCGTCCTCACCTATCCGCAGGTGATCAAACTCCTTCCGATGGTTCCGACGAATCTGAGCGGGCCGATCGGAGAGCGCATCCGCGAGGCAGCCGAGCTGTCGCGCAGTTATCGCGGATACGTCTGGTCGCATTGGTTCAACCAGAACCTCTCGCAGTGGTCGACGCTGTTCGCGATCCTCCTCGGCACCGCGGCACTGCTCGTTCAGAGCGGAGGCGATCTCTTCACGCTGTCTTTGCCTGTCTCGCGCGCCCGACTCCTCGGCGTGCGCGCGGCGACCGGCCTGGCGGAGTTGTTCGTGATCGCGTTAATCCCTTCGCTGCTGATTCCGATTGTCTCGCCGGCGATCGGAGAGCGTTTCGGCGTCGGTAGCGCGTTTCTGTATGGCGTCTGCGTGTTCGTCGCGACGTCGGTGTTCTTCAGCATCGCGCTGTTGTTGTCGACAATCTTCAGCGATGCATGGCGCCCGCTGCTCATCACGTTGGCAGTCGCGATAGGCCTCGGGCTGATCGACCAGATCCTTCACAATCCATCTTTCGGTCTCTACGGTGTGATGAGCGGCGCGAGTTACTTCCGAACCGGCCGGGTTCCGTGGTTAGGCCTGCTCGGCTCCGCCGCCGCTTCGATGGCGTTCTGTTACGCCGCAGTCGTCAACATTCAACGACGCGACTTCTAACCGATTTGGAGTGCGGTGCCTTGGCACCGCTCTCCTGGCCGCGGCTTGCCGCGGCGGCCCCGGCAGCAAGCTGCCGGAACAAAAAAGCGGCGGCAAGCCGCCGCACTCCAGAAAGGAAATTGCAATGACTTCCAAGCTCCTGCTGTCTCTTTTTTTCCTCGCATCGTCCGTACTCCACGCGCAGACCGGCCACTGGGAAGGAGCGATCCAGGCGCCGGAAAAAAGCGTGAACATCGAATTCGATCTCACGAAGAACGGCGGAACGTTCAATCTTCCTGCTCGAAATCTGAAGGCGCTGCCGCTTTCAAACGTCGCGCTGAACGGCACAGCGGTGACCTTCGAGATCAAGGGCGATGGCGGCGGCGTATTTCAGGGAACTGTAAGCGCCGACGGCAAATCGATCGAGGGGACCTTCTCGATGCGAGGACCGCAGTCGATGGAGATTCCGTTTGCGCTGAAGCGAACGGGCGACGTCAGAATTGCAACGCCGCCAAAGAGCGCGCCGATCGGCAAAGAGCTCGAGGGCAAGTGGACGGGCACGCTCGAAGTCGACGGAAGGCAGAAGCAAATCGGCGTGACACTGACGAATTCGGATGCGTCTTCGACCGGCAGCCTTTCGAGCGAGGGATTCGAGATCGCAATCGATTCCATCGTGCAAAAAGGACGCGATCTGACGCTCGATCTGAAGAACATCGGCGGATCGTACTCAGGCGCATTGAAAGACGACGGCACCATCGTCGGAACGTGGACGCAACCACCGTTCGTCGGGCCGCTGGTGTTCCACCGGGAATCTCCGCTCGATCGCTGGGCGGCTGCGGTTGGCGGCCGGGAAAAAATCGCAGCGATTCGATCGATTTATCGCGAAGCGACGATCGAGGTCAGCGGCTTCACAGGATCGATCAAGGTGTGGCACACGGCGGATGGAAAATATCGAAAGGAAGAACAGGTCGCCACCTTCTCGAGCATCGAGACATTCGATGGCACCAACGGCACGATCAAGCAAGGCGCCGGCGAGCCGCGAGCAATGACCGGTCACGAACTGGAAATCGCCACATCGAAGGCCTACGCCAACACGAACGCGATTCTCTTCGCGTTTTCTCCGGAACGCCGCCACGGCACGGTCACGACAGAAAGCGACGGCACGATCGTGCTCAAACCGCAAGGCGGAATCGAATGGCGCGTGATACTCGATCCGGCCACGTCACTGCCAAAAACCATGACGCACGTGGAAGGCGGCCGCACGATCGCGGTCGATTTCGTCGCGTACGACACGATCGACGGCTACAAATTCGAGAAGGAGATTCATCGCTCGACCGGCGATCCGCGCTTCGACGCGGTCATCCGCTTCACGAAGACGGTCGTCAATCCGCCGGTTGACGCGGCGCTCTTTGCGATTGCAGTGAAGTGATCACGTTCGCGCGCGCGGCGTGACGGAAGCGGAGCGCCGGTGTGGACATCGATCCGCTCGGCGTTCTGCTCCAGCTTCCACCCACGACCAGCCGGAGGCTCCACACTTGTCGCAGGTCCACATTTTCCGATGGAACACGCGCGGCGCCGGCGGCACGTCAAAGTGGCCTTCAGCGCGCGTCATTTTTCCGGCGCCGGTGTGCCGCGGCACTTCAACCGTATCGGCTGCACCTTCGCCTTTCGGGCAATCGGGCCACGGACACGGCAGCTGCCGGTGCTCGTGACGATGCTCCTCGCAGACCTTCATTCCGGTCATGCTACCTACTTCCATGGTTCCCGATCGTTGAGGGGTGAGAAGATCGGTCGCATGGCTACGTAATGTTTCTCATCGGCACGGAAGGCTTCCAGCTCTTTCAAAGCGAGTGAATTCGAACGAACAGAATTTTTTTTCGCGGCGAGCGCTCGCCAGAGCTCGGGATGGATGCGGTGTCGATGCCACAACATCGGATCGTCCCTCTGGTTTGCGCGGATCATATTCGCGAGCATTCTCAACATATCCCACAAACGCCTCGACGATCTCCGCGGATATCGCTGCCTTGTTCTTGACAGGCGGCGCCTTCCACGCCGACCAGAACAGCGTCTCGGGCTCGATCCAGTCACTTTTCAATCGTTCGCGTGAGCTCTCCTTATCCTACCGCACGGGCTTGTCCCACTTGATGGAGTAGCGCCAGATCACATGGCCGCGAACTTCGGCGCCAGGCAACTCCTCCTGGGCAGCGCGCTTGACCTCGGCGAGAGTGAGATAGGTCTCGTGTCGGCCGTGCCGCCAGAACGCGCGCCGAAGCTTCCACGGTTTCAAACCGCCGAACGACACGAATTCGTGTGCGCCTGCAGCGAGATACGCCAAACCGTTCATGAACACGTAGCGCCATCCGCTGCGATCGACCAGGTCAACCACGAGAAGTCGCCCGCCGGGCTTCAGCGATTGTGCCATCTGGCGGAGCGCCGATCTGAGATCGACGTGGTGAAGCGTGGCAACCGTGACGATGCAATCGTAGGTGTTTCGAAAGCGCGGCAACCACTCGAACATGTCGGCGCAATGGAACTCGATCGACGTCTGACCTGCGCGACTTCTGGCCTCGTCAATCATTCCCTGGGAGAAGTCGATCGCGACCACGCGGGCGAATGTGGCAGTCAGGCGCCGTGAGAGGTGTCCGACGCCGCATCCGATTTCCAGGACGGTGCCGCGACTGGAAAGCTGCGCCAGCAACCACCGATCCAGTTGACCGGGGTGGTCGCCCGTGGGCGTCAGCTTCGCGATGGCGTCGAAATCACTCTGAATTTCGCGTGTCGATGCGGTGGTCGGCATCGAGGTCTTTTCCTACTTCCACGGTTCCCGATCTTTTACGGGTGAGAAGATCGGTCGCATGGCCACGTAATGTTTCTCATCGGCACGGAAGGCTTCCAGCTCTTTCAAAGCGAGTGAATTCGAACGAACAGAATTTTTCTTCGCGGCGAGCGCTCGCCAGAGCTCGGGATGGATGCGGTGTCGATGCCACAACATCGGATCGCCCTCTGGTTTGCGCGGATCATATTCGCGAGCATTCTCAACATATCCCACAAACGCCTCGACGATCTCCGCGGATATCGCTGCCTTGTTCTTGACAGGCAGCGCCTTCCACGCCGACCAGAAGAGCGTCTCGGGCTCGATCCAGTCGCTTTTCAATCGGCCTCGCGAGCTCTCCTTGTTTTCTTTCTCCGCTGCTTTGTGAAGTTTGCCGAGGACTTTTTCGCCAGCATGCTTCTTTATGGTCGCCTCCGCATCGATCAATATCTGATCCTGTAGCAGAGCGCCGGCAGCTTTGACCTGCACGCGCGGGTTGTGCGCCAGGCGACGGGCATTGTGGACATCGAGAAGCAGCGCCTCGACGAAGTCGCGTGCGCTCGTCCGCCCCATCTGCCCGCGATTCTCCCAACTCGCCTCGCCGTAAAGCATCGATTGCTCGAGCGGCGCGTCCGCAACCGGCACGCGCTCCGGATTCAGGACTTCGCCACTCTTCACATGGAATTCGCCGGCGATCTGCAGTCGATTCAGATTGCCCTCGCTGTACCGCATGATCTGATCCGGACGATACCCAACCTCCAAGGGATGCGCGGACTGCCAGTAGCCGGGATGCACGTTCTGCGCGCGCAATCGTACCGCGCGTCCGAAAGCGAAATTCGTCTGGAAGACTTCGCGCGCCGAACCGAGCGGACCCTTCTTTGCGTCGACCAGTCCGGATTTCCCGTCGGCGGGAACGAATGCGTTATCGAGGTAGACGTCGAGCGCCGTGAGCTCGCGGCCGCGCGCACGCGGATGGTAAGCGCCCAACCAGTATTCCTCGATCACTCCGGCGAACGCGGAGTATCGCTCCGGAGTAGCGCGAAACGATCGATCGTCCGGGTTCGGCCAATCGAAGATCCACATCGTGAGCTCGGGCCGATTCAACTTGTCGGCGATCGTGTCGGCGAGAAGACTGCCGGTCATGAACGTTTTCGCCGACAGAGAGAACTGCGCGCCGCCGTGCGCGATCGAAGGGCCGAGCCCCGCCGCAATCGGTACGCCCCATACAAACTTTTCGAGGAAGCCGATGAAGCGCGCGTCGTAAAACCACGCCAGCGGCACCGGCTTGATCCCGTACTCGAAGGTCTCTGGATCCATCCCCCACTTGACCTCGAAGTCGGCGCGCTTCCTGCGAAAGGTGATGTTCTGACGAACGTCCTTCCACTGATCGAGCTCTTTTTTTCGCTTCACCGAATCGAAGAAGCAGTCGGGATCCTTCTTTCGCTCAGCCTTGCCCCATTTCTTGACGATCTTGCGCGCGACGTTGCGCAGTGTTCCGAGCATGTACTCGTCGAGGAAGTACGCATCTTCGCCGCCCTCTTCCTCGGAGAGCTTGCGCCACTTCTTCACAGACTTCGCGCTTTGAAAGGTCGGCTCCATGCCGACCCATGCGTCATCAAAGCTGCTTGCCGTCGGATCGAGAAACTTCATGGACCGAATGCTACGACGGCGCGGCCTGGCCGATCAGCCCGCCGAGAACCGATGCTCCAATGCGCGCGATGTCGTCCGCGATCTGTCCGTCGTGATTACCGTCGAGGATTCGACTGAGATCGCCGACGGCAGCGGATTGTCTCGCCATGTCGAGATTTGCCTGGCCGAGCACCTCGGGAAGCTTGTCCACGTTGACGTTCTGTTCGCGTTTCATCCGCCCCAGCACACCCATCACGAGCGGGGCAAGCATGATCAGAAGCTTGCCGACGCGCGGCGCATCCATTCCGGTCGCTCGTCCAACACCGTCCTCGACAGCAGTGCGGCGCGAACCGAGGATGTGGCTGAGGATCGCGGCGCCGCCGCCGCTGGCGAGAAGCGCGGTGAGATTGTCGAGGATGCCGCCGTCGTGCGCGGTCAGCGCATTGTCGAGAGCTGCAGCGCCTTCCGCATTCGCAGAGTTCTTCGAAAGCCCTCCCAGAAGAATCGGGAGGGCCATCGAGATTGCGTTCGAAGTGGCAGCTGTATCCGTGCCAAGCTGCCCGCTCATTTTCTTAATCGTGTCGGGACCGAGTTGCTCCTGGAGCGCGTTGAGGATCGAGGTGGAATCGTCCATCTGCGTGACCTCAGCGAGCCAGAAGTTCTGCGGGAACTTTGCCGCCGTTGTCGGCGAGCTTTCGCATGACTTCTTTGTGCAGCCAGATGTTCATCGAAGCGGAGTCATTGGTATCGCCGGTGAAGTGCAGATCAGCTGCAAGGGCCTTGCGTGCCTCGAGGCTGCTGTCCATTCCGACGAGTTTCATCAGATCGACGATCGAGTGCTTCCAATCAAGCTTTTCTTTGTTTTCCGAGGCGAGTTTCGTGAGGATTGCGGCAACATCTACCGGCGCGACAACCGCTACGGCAACGCGTCCGGGCACTGCTGCGTCGACCGGACGTTCTGCTGGCGCCGCGTGGTGGAAGATTTTGTTCATCAGATCGCTAAACATTCCCATGGGTAGTTATCTCCTATTGACTTACAGCGGGTTGAGCTTTCTTTTGTGGGAAGCTGCTACTTGGGGTGCAAGGCCGTGTCCAAGTGCTGGCTACTTCAGCAGCAACCCTGCATCGGCCGCGGCCGCCAGGAAAGCGTCGACGTGTTCTTGAGGCACGGGTCCGTAGATCGCCGAAAGTGCGTCGCGAATCTCCGCATTCGTTCGCGATCCGTTCGCGAGATTCAGCGCTTCGTACACGTAATCCCCGCTTTCGCCACGTAAGCCTTCGAAGCGCAGCAGCTCGAGTTTTTCCACACGCGCGGCGCCGAGGCGATCGGTGAGGTAGTCGTAGCCGAAGGCATCGAGACCGCCTCTCACGGCGGGATTGCGGCGATACAGCGACGCCTTGGTCGCAACCGGAGCCGGCGCGAAGAGACGCGAAATCGACTGCACCATCTCCGCCTCGTACCATTTCTGAAATCTCTGGCGATTCGCCGCTTCGGCCGGCGACAGGCCGCGCACCTCGGCCTTCATGTCGGCAGCACGCCGCAGCCACTGCTCCTCGACGATACTGGCGATTGCCGCCGCGTCGTTGGATCCGATGCTCGCCAGAACCACGCCGCACGCGGCGGCGATGAATCCTGCGCGCTTCAACTTGGTCGGATCGATCTTCGAAGGCGTGTCGGCATTGGTATGGATGAAGCGATCGGGCCAATCGTTGAGATAGATCGACGGGATGCTCCACGAGCTGTTGCTATAGACCTGGTGATCGCTGCCGAGCGTCAGCGGAACGAATGCCGCGCGAAGAGCATCGCGTCCGCCTTCCGGCGCGACCAGCGGCCATTTCGCAGAACCGGTCATGGCGTATTGCGATGCCTGTGCATCGGCGAACATGCCGATCTGCGCCGCGACGTCATAGATAAATGATGGAAGACTCGCCGGTCCGCGCGTCACGTGAAAAATCGTTTTCGTTTCGGGCCCGCCGCCGACCATATCGAGATGGATCGCCGCCTTGATGCGAGCCGCCAGCTCCGGCTTTCCGTTGAGCAGCGCCATCGTGCCTTCGATCTCGGGCGGCCACACGAAGCGAATCGTTCGCCGCGGCGGCGCGATGCGTTTCTCATCGATGAGTTTGCGCAGCGTGCGCGCGACTTCGAGGATCGTCGCGCATCCGCTGGCATTGTCGTTCGCGCCCGGCCGCGGATGATCGAGGTGGCAGCTGTAGACGATCTCCTCGTCGCGCACGGCGGGATCCGATCCCGGAATCGTCGCGGTCGTGATTTCGTAGAAGCCGGGACGCTGTCCCGCGCGCACGACCGCGTGCAGGCGAATGTGCTCACCTTTCGCAAGACGATCGCGCAACGCGCGCGCTTCGCCGAGCGAGATCATGAACGCGAATGTTGGCGCAGAAGTGAATGTATCGAGATGGCCCCACCGCACGAGGGTCTCGTCCTGTTTCCACCACGCGGTGTGCTGATTCGGAGCGTAGCTGACGATTCCTGCTGCGCCATGTTTCGCAACGGCCACGCGCTGCACGGTATCGGCCTGCGATCCTGCCAGCACGATCTTGCCCTTCACATCTTTCGCGAGGTAATCGTTCTCGCTCGAGCCTTCGCCGACATCGATGAGGTCCGCGGTCACGTCGGCGCTCTCGCTGTCTTCCGCGAGCGTGATCGGCGAAGCGTCCCAGCTCGCGAGTCGCTTTCCCGCGTCGACTTCCCACAGCTCCGCGAAATCGGCATCCCACGCGGGACGCGATCGCTGCGTGCCGTAGAAAATCTTTCCGTCGGCCGGCAACTTCTCGATGTGAGCGTCGGCATATCCATACTTCTGCAGCTCGCCGAGTACTAATTCGGCGGCGCGGTGGAAATCGCGTGAGCCGCGCATCCGGTGCAGTCGCGACAAACCTTCGAGATTGCGTTTTGCGCTTTCGCCGGACATTTCCTCGGCCAGCGCCGAGATCTGAGCATCTGGGAGAAGCGGGAGCGTTTGGGCTCCCAACGTCGTTGCCGTGAGGATGAGAGCACCAGTCGCGAATCGCATGGAGAGAAGTTCACCACAGAGACACAGAGATCACAAAGCTCTGTGTTCTCTGTGTCTCTGTGGTGAAACTAGTCCGCGGCGCCTTGCGCAACGAGCAATTTCCATCCCGGAAATGGCGTCTTGGTCGTGTCGAGAGTCGACGTCATGAAGTACAGCCGCTGCGTTCCCTCGCCGTTCGGCGCCTGCTCGAAACGCTGGCGCAGATAGTACGGCGGGATGGCCTGGTAGTAGAGCTGCGCGGACACGTTCACGTTCTCGGCCGTCACGGTCGCCGGCACCGCCACGCGATATCGAACGACGCTGCGGCCTAACGCGCCGAGGGGATCGGAGTAGCTCGGATCGTCGGCGGTCGACTGCGGCCAGGTCTCTTCGAGCGCGTTGCCGTTGAACTGCTTGATGTCGGGGCCGTACTTCCTCCACCCGTTGGGAAGAATGCGATTGTCTTTGAAGTGGCAGTCCTGTCGAATGAAGCTCGTGGTGAAGTTACCGTCGACGTCTTTCAGCAGCTCTTCGTAAATCTGCACCTGATCGGAGCGCGTGATCGGATTCCCCGTCCAGAAATGCGGCTGATACGAGCGGCCGCTGGGCGTCGACGATCCGATCAGCTCCGACGGCAGCACGTTGCCGTTCATGTCGACGATCGCGCCGATGGAGTTCGTGCGGCCGGACTCGAACAGAACCGCGCCAGTCGAAGCATCGCTCACTACGAAATCGAGAAACGCGCGGCGGAAACTCACGCCGCTCGGAAAGCGATGCCCGGTGAGATTCGTGACGGTCACGTCGACGGTGAGCGTGCCGTCGTGAATCGCCGGCCTGATGACCGACACGGTCGCAGTCTCCTTCGCCGCGGTTTCGAGGAAATTGCGCAACGCGAACGGAATGCCGCTGGTCGGCTCCTTGCCGCTGCAGCCGCTCGACATGTAGTCGCACTTGCGTACGCCTAAGGTTTCGTTGAACTGATCGAACATGGCGAGGAGAAAAACGTTCAGCCCCTGAAACTGATGTCGCGCGTAGCCGCTGGCGCGCATCGGCACGTTCAACTCGGCGGCCGGCGAGAGATGATCCGTCGCCGGATAGCGTCCATCCTCAACGACCGCGATCTGCGTCTGGATCTGCACCTCGTTGAGCGTGCCCTTCATGTGGCAGGTCTGACATGTCTTCGCGTTCGGATGGTTGGCGGGATCGATCTCATCTTCGAACGCGCTGTTGAGCCATTCCAGATACGTCGCCTGCTCGAACGAGAACTTTTCGTCGCGGCACCCGCTGGCCTTGCTGTCGCTGGCGTCCAGCACCGGAAGATGGATCGTGTGACACGTTCCGCAGATGCGCGCGTTCTTCGTGTACTCGTCGTGCACCGGCTTGATGCCGAACGCGTTGTTCATCGGAATCGTGACCGGTTTCTCGAACGGGCCTTCGATCTCGGCGGCCGGCGTGTACTGAAAGCGCCCGGTCGCA
This sequence comes from Thermoanaerobaculia bacterium, assembly GCA_036559905.1. Taxonomy (GTDB): domain Bacteria; phylum Acidobacteriota; class Thermoanaerobaculia; order Gp7-AA8; family Gp7-AA8; genus Gp7-AA10. Next base: position 11,776 of record DATBSF010000198.1, read on the forward strand.
TCTTCATCGATGAACTGCATCACGGTCTTATCGAGCGTGCTCTTGATGTGATGACAAAGCGCGCAGCTGATCCCCTCGCGCGCCAGCGCTCCGTATGGAAACTTCGGATCCTGCAGGTCGGTGATCTTCACCATCGGCGGCGTGAAGGCCACTTTTCCGTTCGTGTCGAGCGCGAGTTGACGCTGTCCCATTCCGCCGTGGCAGGAAAAGCAGAGGTTGACGATGTCTTTCTGCTGATCGGGGCGGTGCTTCGACAGATACGCGATTTCGCTGTCGAGCTGCGCGTAGAAAATCGGATCGCGGCCGGCGAGGCCCATCGGCGACCATCGCCATTCGCCGTACGGCGAGACGTTGACCAGCGGCTTGGCGTCGAGACGCGTATCGCTCCACAGCATGACATTGCCATAGCGATTGCCGCTGTGGCATCCGAAGCATTGATCGGAGGTGATGAAGTGCTGTGGACGGTTAGGAGGCGAGACCACGTGATCGTAGTTTTCGCCGGGCAGCGGATTCGGCGACGGATTGACTGTCGTGCCGGCGAAGAACTGCGTCCAGTCTTTGCTGACCGCGAGATGCGCCACGCTGAGCGCCGGCATGCTGGTCTGCGTGACGCGCGGATGCGTCGTCTCCATCACCTCACGCGAGGTCGGCTGATTTGTCGGCAGCGGCGGCTGCAAAGGGCCGGTGAAAAACCAGGAGAGGTCGTCGCGAAACTTGATCGGCTCTCCCGGCCTTCCTTTCAGATTCACTTCGGTCGCGAACGTGAGCTCCGACGTCGCTGATGCGTGACAGCGCACGCAGTACAGACCGAATCCGGCATTGAACACCGCGAACGGCGCGGCGTAGCTGTTAGGCAACATTCCCTTCCAGGTCTCCGCCCAGTACCAGCCATCCGCGGAGCCTTTGCTGTCGCGGATCATCACCGTCCAGTCGTAGTTGTCGAAGAAGTATTGATGCAGTTGCGCGTCGGTCCAGCCGTCGTACTGACCGGCGGGCGGCTTGTCGAACTGCTCCTTGATGACCATAGCGCCGTCGGGCACGTCGCCTTTTCGGCCGCCTAACAACCAACGCGCGAAGGCCGGCGAATACCAGACGCGAACGACCGGATGCGTGCCGTAGTAGGTGCCCTCGATGAAAGGACCGGTGTCGCGCAGGGATTTGTCGGAGCACCAGCCGAGCGATTCGTAGGTGTCGGCCTCGAGAAAATCGGAGAGCACTTTCTGATACGCGGCGGGATTGTTGTCTTTGGAAAAGGCGCTCGGAAGCGGCAGTCCCGATTCACGCGCGCCTGCGCACGCGGGCATCTTCGATTCGGCGGCCAAGCCGGCCGTCAGCCATGCCGCGGCGACGAGAGCCAGAGCCAGCCGTTTCGATTGAAACAATGGACGCCGCAAACGATAGCACGGGCGACCTTAGCGTCCATGCGTCGCCGGCAATGTTGCGCGCAGTACACGAAGAACATTTCCACCGCTGATTTTCGCGATCTCTTCCTCGCTGAATCCCTCGGCGATGAGCGCATCGACGACCTGAACAACTCCCGTAGCATCGAACGGCATCCGGTCGCCGTCGAAATCTGAACCGAGAGCCACATGATCGATTCCCGCGACGCTTACCGCATGATGAATGGCGCGCGCAACCGCATGCGCATCACTGCCGCACGTCGCGCCGCTCCAATACCCGATGCCGATGACTCCGCCGGTTGCGGCAACGCGGCGAATCTCCTCATCGCTGATGTTTCGGTTTCGATTGCAGGTTCCCCGCACTCCGGTGTGAGAGACCACGAGCGGCCGTGTCGCGATCGCAGTGACATCGCGCACGAGTTGCGGCGAAGCGTGCGCCAGGTCGATCACGATCGATCGCTTCTCGAGCCGGCGAACGACCTCGGTCCCGAAGGGCGTCAATCCTTGCTTGGCGACTCCGGTCGAAGAGCCGCCTAACGCATTATCGAACTGATGGACGAGACCCATCATGCGATATCCGCAGTCGTAAAGGCGATCGACGTTTTCGACTTTTCCATCGAGCGCGTGAAGCCCCTCGATTGCGAGAATTCCGCCGACTCTCCGCGAAGAGCCGCGCGTCCGCGCAAACCGATCGAGCTCCTCGGCTGTCGTAATGACCTGAAGAGCGCCGTCAGAGCGCGCCGCGAAATCATGAAGCCTTTGCGCCTGGTAGACAGCGCGCTCCGTCAATGACCACCACGTCCGCGGCGGCCACGCGCCCGCGACTGCGGCGACCGTGAGCAGATTGAGCTGATCGCCCGAGGTTCCATCGGACCGCACCGTTTTGGGGACCTTCGTCGGCACCGAAAAAATCTGAATCGCCACATTCGACTGTCGCAGCCGCGGAACATCAACCTGGCCGCGTCCGACATTTCTGCGGAGGAGATCGCGATTCCATATCAGCGAATCCGCGTGCAGGTCGGCGATGAAAAGATTGTTCAGCATCGAATGCGCTGCGTCCGAGGCTCGGTCGAACGGAGATGCCCCGTAAACAGCATTGCGACTGCGATCCACCCGCGCAGGAATCACGGAGCAGGCGATCGAATACGAGATCGCAATGAGCGCCGCGGCGATCAGAATCGCTCGGATGAGGCGCGTCAATTCAGTCTCCGCCAGCCAGACCGGAAATGATGTGGTCGAAGGAACGGCGGACGGCGGAGACCAGAGCCTCGAGGACGCCGGCGACGCGGCGCATGGAGATCGCGGCCGCACCTCCTGATCTCTGTGTTCTCTGTGGTGAAAGCTTTAACCACATAAGGACACATAGTTTCGCGTATCCTTCGCAGCTATGTCGATTTTTGAGCCCGCCCCTCCACCCTGGCCCGGTCGCATGCTCGCGATTTTCCGCATCGTCGCGGCAGTTGTCTTCATGACCGCGGGAACGATGATCGTCTTCGGTTATCCCCCGAGCCCGGTGCCGATGCCGCCCTTCAGTTTTGTTACGCAAACGGGTATCGGTGGAATCCTCGAACTCGTCGGTGGGCTGCTGATCGTCGTCGGTTTTCTGACGCGTCCGGTAGCGTTCATCCTCGCGGGCGAGATGGCGGTTGCGTATTTTCAGTTCCACGCGCCCCAATCATTTTTCCCGACCGTCAATCAGGGCATCCCGGCGATCCTTTATTGCTTCCTCTTCCTGTACCTGATGGTCGCCGGCGCGGGAGCGTGGAGCATCGACGCGATGATCGCGGGCCGGCGTCCGCGCGTGTAACTCTTGACAAACCGCACCTGGCGACTTAACCTATTGGTTAATTAACCATATGGTTAACGACAGACTCACGACGACGCTGGCTGCCCTCGCCGATCCAACCCGGCGCGCGATTCTGGCGCGCCTATGCACGGGCGAGACGACCGTCACCGAGCTTGCCAAGCCGTTCGATATGAGCCTGCCTGCGATCTCGAAGCATCTGAAAGTGCTCGAGCACGCCGGACTCATCGCGCGCGGCCGCGAGGCGCAGTGGCGGCCGTGCCGGCTCGAGGCGAGCCCGCTCAAGGAAGTCGCGGAGTGGGTCGAGCACTATCGCCGCTTCTGGGAAGACAGCTTCGATCGTCTGGATGAATACCTGACGCAACTCAAGAGCAAGGAGCGAAAACATGGCCGTCACCACCGACGCCGCCGCCGGACGTGAGATCGTCGCGTCGCGCGTCTTCGATGCCCCGCGCGATCTCGTTTGGAAAGCGTGGTCCGATCCGAAACACATCGTGCAGTGGTGGGGACCGAAAGGATTCACGACCACGATGCAGGAAATGGATTTTCGTCCGGGCGGAACCTGGCGCTTCGTGATGCACGGTCCGGACGGCACTGACTATCAGAACAAGATCATCTATCGCGAGATCGTGAAGCCCGAGCGCATCGCCTACTCCCATGTCTCCGGTCCCTTGTTCGAAGCGAGCGTCACGTTCTCTGTGCAGGGCGACAAGACCCGCGTCGAAGTGCGAATGGTGTTCGAGTCCGCCGAGCTGCGCGAGAAGGTCGCCAAAGATTTCGGCGCTGTCGAAGGCCTCCACCAGAATCTCGATCGCCTCGAACAGCATCTAGCGAAAATGTAGATCCGGCTTCGGAGCGCGTTTGAGCAGCTCGGGAACGCGCGGCGAGCAGCATGCTCTGGCGAGCGCCGCGCGGTCGCGCTGCATCTCGGGATCGCCGCCCAGGGTCGTCAGCGTGCGC
>DATBSF010000199.1:0-3572 GCA_036559905.1 Thermoanaerobaculia bacterium
TTCCACCCGCAAGAAAGGCTCGCTGGTGCGCATCCTCGACCGGTTTCGGACAGGCAAGACGCAAGCGCTCATCGGCACGCAGATGCTGAGCAAGGGACATCACTTCCCGAACGTGACGTTGACCGCCGTCCTCAACGCCGACTCGATCCTCGGTTATCCCGATTTTCGATCGGCGGAGAAGACGTTCTATCTGCTGACGCAGGTCGCGGGGCGAGCGGGGAGGGGGGAGTTGCGCGGCAAGGTAATCATTCAGACCGCCTTTCCGACGCACTACGCGATTCAGCACGCCACGCGACATGACTACGAGGCGTTCTATGAATCAGAAATTCAATTCCGCAGGACGTTTCACTACCCGCCCGTGACATCGATGATCGCTCTGCTGTTTCGCGGCGAACGGGTGGAGCGGGTGCAGCGCGCAGCGACCGATTGCGGGCGCATGCTCGAAGAGGCGGTCGAGCCGCTGGCCGGAACGCGCGTCCAGGGTCCGGCCCCTGCTCCGCTGGCACGCATCAAAGGGGTGTGGCGTTATCAGATCCTCTTGCGCTCGCCGCAACGCAACGCGCTACGGCGCGCCGTCGAGGCCGTCGTCGTGCCGCAAAGGTGGCGAGGCGTCGATGTGACCATCGACGTCGACCCGATCAACATCCTGTGATGTCGCAGCCAGCAGTTCCTCGTCGATGTTCGGATCGATTTCACGAATGAGCGGCACGAGCCGTTCGACGCGGTTGATCACAGCGAGCAAAGCGCCGTAGACGATCTCCGCTTTCGACCGCTCGAAGTAGTGGAAGGGGTGCCTCCGCCCGAACGCTGTCAATTCGAGCGCACGAAGATTGTTCGCGGCTTGCGTCAACGCGCTGTCGATGCGCGACGGCAGATCGCTGCCGTTGCCGTTGTGGCGTGATGGTTTCACCGCGTCACTCAGTCGATCGATCGCTCTGCCGAGCGCGCGAAGCTCCTTCTCGATATCGCCGCGATGTGGATCGGCGGACGCGAGATTTGCGAACGGTGCCGCGAGCGTCGCAATGCGTTTGCGCAGGTCGGCGTCAACTTTTCTCACCATCCAATCGAGCGATGGGACGTGTCGCATCCGCTCGTTGTTTGCCCACGTTTCGAGCGGAGGAAGTGTGCTTCGTCTCTCTTCCGTTGCGACGATTGGCTCGCTTGCCAGCATGCTGTTCATTTGTGTTAGCGTCAGCGCCCTATGAGCGGCGATCTCGCCCAGTTCGAAGAGCCGATTCTGAAGATCAAACGCCAGATCGAAGAGCTCTCTGCCCTGGAGGCAGAGCCCGCGAGACAGGCGGAGATCGCCGAGCTCCAGCTACAGCTTACCAAACTCTCGGTTGAAATCTATTCGAACCTCACGCCGTGGCAGAAGACTCTCGTCGCGCGCCATCCCCAGCGTCCGTATACGCTCGATTTCATTGCTCCTCTGTTCGAAGAGTTCACCGAGATTCATGGGGACCGCAATTTCGGCGACGACACCGCGATCGTGGCTGGCTTCGCGCGCTTTCGCCGCGAGCCGTGCTGCGTCATCGGTCACCAGAAGGGGAGAAACACCAAGGAAAAAGTCCTTCGCAATTTCGGTCAACCGAAGCCCGAAGGATTTCGGAAGGCACTGCGGGTGATGAAGCTCGCCGAAAAGTTCCGGCTGCCGATCTTCAGTTTCGTCGACACGCAAGGCGCGTATCCGGGCGTCGATGCCGAGGAGCGCGGTCAGGCAGAAGCGATCGCAAGGAATCTGCGCGAGATGGCGGCGCTGACCGTTCCGATCATCATCACTGTCATTGGCGAGGGCGGGAGCGGCGGTGCGTTGGGTATCGGCGTCGGCGATCGCGTGCTGATGCTCGAATATGCGGTCTACTCGGTGATCTCTCCAGAGGGTTGCGCGGCGATCCTGTGGAAGAACTCGTCCGCGGCGCCGGAAGCGGCGACGGCGATGAAGATCACCGCGCAGGATCTGAAGAAGCTCGCCATCATCGACGAGATCGTTCCCGAGCCGCCGGGCGGCGCGCACAGCGATCCGGCACGCGCAGCCGAGCTGCTCGCCCCCTTTCTGGAGAAGGCGCTGAAGGAGCTGCAGAAGATCAAGCCTTCTCTACTCCCTGAAGAGAGATACAAGAAGTTTCGGAAGATGGGAGTCTTCGAGAAGGCGTAACCTCTCACCCTCTGTTACCCTCGGAACGTGATCTATGACCGCTGGGTATTCGCGGAAACTGCGGACGCCGCGATCCCCATCGCGAATCCCACGCTCCGTTCCGTCTTCGTTCGGCGCGGAGTTGATACCGACGAGAAGTTCACGCGATTCGTGTCGCCGATGCTCGATGATTTGCACGATCCGGCAGGAATTCACGGCATCGACACGGCGTGCGAGCGGATCTTCCGCGCCATTCGTGATCGCGAAACGATCGTCATCTACGGCGACTACGACGTTGATGGGGTCACCTCGATCGTCCTTCTGCAGACGGTGCTCCGCCTGATCGGTGCAGACCCGGCGTTCGTCGTCCCGCATCGTCTCGTCGACGGATACGGCCTGAAGATCGAGGTTCTCGAGCGCGCCCTGGCTGCGCGAAATGTGAAGTTGGTGATCACCGTCGACTGCGGCATCACGAGCATCGAGCCGGTGCGCCTCGCCATCGAGCGCGGGATCGATGTCATCATCACCGACCACCACCTCCCGCCCGGCGTCCTTCCCCACGCGGCGGCCGTCCTCAACCCGAAACAGGAGGGATGCGCGTATCCGTTCAAGGAGCTGGCCGGCGTCGGCGTCGCGTTCAAGCTGTGCTGCGAATTGATTCGGCGCAGCGGAAAGAAGATCTCGATCGAGTCGTTGCTGAAGATCGCCGCGATCGGCACGGTGGCTGATGTCGCGCCGCTCGTCGGCGAGAATCGCGTCATCGCCCGCCTCGGGCTCGATGGCCTCGCGGAGACGCGCAATCGCGGCCTTCGGGCCCTGCTGCGCCGAGTCGGTCTGCAGGGAAGACCGCTGCGCGCGACCGATGTCGGCTTCAAGATCGGGCCGCGCATCAACGCGGCAGGACGTCTGGCGTCCGCCGATACGGCGATTCAACTGTTCGCGGCGACGGATGACGATCAGGCGTGGGCCATCTGCGGCGAGCTCGATCGGCTCAACGCCGAGAGGCAGGAGATCGAAGTGCAGGTCCGCGATGCCGCGTCGCAGCAGATCGCCGGCGACGAACGCGTCCTCGTACTCGCCGGCGAGATGTGGCACAAAGGGGTCGTCGGTCTGACTGCCGGTCGCATCGCGCAGCAGGTGCACCGGCCCACGCTCGTCATCTCCCTCGACGGCGATCGCGCGATCGGCTCTGCGCGGAGCATCCCCACGATCAATCTGCACGGGCAGCTCTTGAAAGTGAGCGACCTCTTCACGCATTTCGGAGGTCACGAGTTCGCCTGCGGTTTTTCGTTGCCGGCCGCGGACGTTCCGAAACTCCGCGCGCGCCTGACGGCCCAGTTCGCCGATCTCGACGATGCTCTCTTCGTGCGCGATGCCTATGTCGAAGGTTGTGTGACCCTCGCCGAAGTCGATCGCGACTTCGTATTCGCCCACGAGA